>CAZMEO010000398.1:1577-3491 GCA_964565315.1 uncultured Candidatus Moduliflexus sp.
GTCGATTTTTTGATGAAAAGCCACAAGATTGACGTCATTCGCGGCGAAGCCTCATTTATCGACAAACAGACGATTCAGACGCCGCAGGGCAAGGTTACGGCAAAAAATGTCATCATCGCGACCGGCTCAAGCCCGGCGCGTCCGCCGATTCCCGGTCTCGATTCCCCGAAAGTCATTACCAGCCGCCAGATTCTCGCGCTGACCGAACGCCCGCAGCGCCTTGTCATTATCGGCGCGGGCGTGATCGGCATGGAATTCGCCTCATTTTTCAGCGCATTAGGCACGCAGGTCACGGTCATCGAAATGCTGGACGAAGTGCTGCCGATGGTTGACCCGGAAATCGCCGGGCTGTTGAAACGTAAAATGAGCAAGGAAGGGATCACCTTCAATCTTTCTTCGAAAGTGACGAAAGTGAACGACGGTACAGTCTTTTTTACCGACGCAAAGGGGCAGGAACATTCCGTTGATGCCGACAGAATCCTGCTGTCAATCGGCGTTGTGCCGAATACGGCGGGCTTGAATCTCGAAAAAATCGGCGTGAAGATCGAGCGACGCGCCATTGTCACCAACGAGCGGATGCAGACGAACGTGCCGGGCATTTACGCCGCCGGAGACGTGAACGGCGTCTGGATGCTCGCGCACAAAGCCTCGCGGGAAGCCGAAGTCGCGGTAGATAATATCGCGGGCAAACCGTCTATCATGCAGTATCGCGCCGTGCCGTCCTGCATTTACACCAGCCCGGAAATCGCGACGGTCGGCTTGTCGGAAAAAGACGCGAAAGCGCAGGGGATTGCCTATAAACTCGGCAAATATGATTTGGTCGCGAATGGGCGTTTTCTTGGCGAAAACGAAGGCGAGCGCGGCGTCGTGAAAGTGCTTGTGGGCAAGAAACATGGCGAACTGCTTGGCGTCCATATTTTCGCGCCGTATGCCAGCGAAATGCTGACGGTCGCCACGCAAGGCATCGAATCTGAACTCTTGATCGAGGATTTCGACGCGGCGATGTTCCCGCATCCGACCATCTGCGAAGCCGTGCGCGAAGCGATTGTCAGTACGCATGAAAACTGATGAATTCAACGCTGTCAGGACTTGAAGCTCTGACAGCGTTGTGTTGAATGAGGCTGTGATTTATGAATGTCTTCGAACGCATCTGGCGGGTTGCCAAAGCGAATTTTAATGCGTGGATCGAGCGCGTCGAAACCCCGGAACGAACCTTAGAACGGTCGTTGCAGCAAATGCAAAAACAGGTGAATCATCTCCGGGAAGACGTGGTGCGGATTGTTGCGGAAGAAAAAAAACTGAAGAATCAGGTCGAACGCAACCAGAAAGAGGTCGAGCGCTGGGAGAAAAACGCGATGTTGGCGCTCAAACAGAACAACGATGCGCTGGCGCGGGAAGCGCTGCGGCGCAAACGGGAAGCGCTCGAATTCATTCAGCAGCTTAATCCGCAATGGGAAAAACAGCAGGAAATCGCCACGCGCCTGAAGCAGGAATATCAAGCGTTGCGCGAGCGGATTCAAACGGCGCAGCGCAAAAAGCAGCATCTTGTCTTGCGCCTCAAAAACGCTGAATCCCAAAAGCGCCTGCAAAATTTATTGACAGAACTGACCGACACGAACGTGTTTGACCGATTCGAGCAGAAAGTGTTGGACACGGAACGCATGAATGCGGCGCAGTCGGAATTGCAGGCGGCATCGCTTGACCAGCAATTCGCGGCATTGGGAAGCGCCCCGGATGTCAGCGTTGACGCGGAATTAGAAGCCTTAAAAGAACGCATGAAACTGAACCCCTAAAAAAACCCTGACAGGGTTCTAAACCCTGTCAGGGTTGCGATGAGGTAAGCATGGCAGCCCAGCACTGGCAATTACAAATCGCGGAAAAATCGTTAAAAAAACAAGAGAAGATTCGCGCAAT
>CAZMEO010000399.1:0-3490 GCA_964565315.1 uncultured Candidatus Moduliflexus sp.
CGCGGCGATTGATTGATCGTGGCAGAGACCTCACAGGTCTCCAAGACCTGTGAGGTCTGCTGGCATGATTATTCGATATTCTCTTTCAATTCCTCCCAGCGGCTCGTATCGCCCGTGACCCAGACCTGAAGCTTGCGGCGCGATTGTCCGATCCGTTTGTTGCCATATTTGGAGCCTCGATCCACTAACAGCGACGAATAGTTGGTGATTCTGGCTTTATCCTTAAAATCGACCGGATACACGCCGGTGGACACTAAGCGGATAATCGGCGACAGCGCGAACAGGCGGATCAGATCGTCGGAGTACGTCATCCGCGTCCAGCTACACCCTGTTGAGGTACAGGTGGCCGCCGGATTCGGTCCCGCATAATCGTAGGTGGCGATATAGACCATGCCGTTCGCAATTGTCGGCGGCAGAACCACTGCGTCCGCATCCTCGTCGAAAACTTTCTGGTCGCCGATGCGCGATCCGTCGGAGGCGTCCAGGACGGTGACAATCGCCTGACGATTATCGCGCCGCGTTTCTGCATCGAATTTGACATGCGCGAAAAAGACTTTGTTATTCGCAATCGCCGGGGTGTTGTTGGCGTTGTCTCCGGCTTGCGACGACGCGGCATGGTAATCCCACACATGCAGCCCGGTGCGGGCGTTGATGCCGTGCATCCGCAAATCTTCGCGGCTATTCCCACCCGTGTCAGTCATGTCAATATTGAACGGCAGCACGAACAGGCCGTCGCCGCCAAGACATTCGGTGCAGATCGCCGCCGTCTCTCCTTCAATATCGGAGTCATAGACCGAATCCTGACCGCTTCGAACGCCAATGCCGCTCCACCCCTGGCTGTTCATGCTCCATTCTTCCGCCGCAAGCGCTTCCTTAACGTTTCTCAGCCAGAGCGACTCCGAGAAATTGTAGGGGCGCGGAAAGCCGGCCTGCACGCCAACCATGTACGGCGATCTGCGCGCCGTCGCGCCGCCCATTTCTAAATAGCTTGCATTATAAACCACCATCGGTTTGCCGTTCTGGTATGTATAATCTGCCACATTCGGGCCGCTGGTCTGATCATTCGCCGAATAATACCAGTACGGTTCGACCGGGTTCGAGATGTCCGGGTTGGCGTTCGACGCGCCGATGATGTTCGTGCGGTTGCCGGCGCGGTAATCATCCCACGTATCCCGCATCGCCATCGCCATGATGCGGTTATCATCCCAGCCGTTCGTAAAGGTAATCCCGGCGGTCAGGCCGGTGGTCGGCGCGTTATACGTGTTATAGTTGGTCGCTTTTCCGTCTCCGCCGCCGGTGGGGAAGCCCTGGCTGCGATAGTAGGCGTACACGACCGGATAGGCGCCTCTCGCGCCGGACACCCGCACGCCGCTGGCATTGGTGATCGGGAAAAATGAGCCTTGATCATTCCCCCGGCGGCTGTCGGCATCGCCCACCGTTTCCGAATTGCGGTACTGCGCAATCACCATCGGCGCGACCCGATCGCTGAACCAGGTATCCCAAGAATATTCGCCGTAGCCGGTTGCCGGAATCGTGTCGGTTTCGTTCGGGTCGCGTCCCGGCACGCGATACATCCACTTGAATTCCGGGAAGCGGCTGCGGGCATGGTCCCAGCGCCAATCATTCGTGGCAATATCGTTCGCCGCCGTCGCATTGCGCGGCACGAGCCGGTCGCGCAGGGCAATCACCCGCGTTTGCACCGCGTTCGTCTTGCGGTAGCCAGGATCGCCCCATCCACCGCTTCCGTCTGAATTGTCCGGACGTTTGACTGCGCCGGTCGTGCCGCCGGGGCCGCCATATACCGGGCGCGGATACGTTCCGCCTTTATCATAGTTCAACATCGTCCCGCGCGTGATATTCGTGTACATCAGATAGATGTCAATCTCCGGGTTCATTCTCGAAGCCGGAGTCGCGTCCTGATAATTGGTGGTCAAGGCGCCCCCACTGGTGCGATAGAACACGTTCAGCACGGGCGGGCTGCATGCGGCTGACTCGCCCATGAGATCGCCGCGCACCTGGTTCCACTGCTGATCCTGGCCGCGATTGCTGACAATCCCTGAGCGTCCGGGACCATCGCGGTAATCGGTCAAGAAATCATCTTCCAGCGGATAGGGCGCGATGTCTGACGGACGCCCCACAAACGGACGGCGCTGGCCTAACGTGCCGGTCGCATGTTCCATCGGATAATCCGTCCATTCCGCCACATCGGGATCCGGGAACGGACGCGCCCATTTCAGGCGAAAGCCAGTGAGCGTATCCACCACGGCAAACAGATAAATCTGTTCGGGGAATTGATCGGCCTGCACCGGGAAGGAGCGCAAATCAAAGCTCGCTTCATTAAAATCGTGCGTTCTGACCGTTCCCGGAGGATAGGTATAGGCGTAACTCCAGCCCGCTGTCGTCGGTTTTCCGGTCGAAATGACGGCAAAATAAATAATTTCGTCGCCGCGATGGCGGTTGTCGGTGTTGCCGGGGTCCGGCGGCGTCGGGTCGAACATGGTCGGCGCAGTGGCCACGCCATGCAGGCCGGTATCGAATTCCCAATTCCTATCTAAGTTGCCTTTTTTGTCGGTCAGCGCGGACGCCGTATTCGGATTCACGTTGACGGCGCGCAGGCGCACCGTGCTCTGCGTCTCAGCGCCGGTCGCGTGCGCCGGGCCGCCGCGATAGGTAAAATACAAGACCTGCTCCCGCAGCGTCGAACGGTCTTTGTAGCGTGTGTACGACGCAAAGGGGCTGACGTTCGCGGCAAAGCTCGTGGCGCCGCCGCCGATGACGTTCCGGTCGCTGACCCATGCGCCGGTATATTCATGGTGCGATCTGACCGTCGTGTCAGTCGTGGTGGTTCCGGCTTGTTCAATCGGGAAATAGACGCCGGTCGCCACGACGCCGTAAATATTGTCGAGATAAAAACTATCCGGGTTGCCGCTGGCATCTGTCGTCCAGTATCCGTTTACCCCTAACTGGTTCGTGCCCCAGACATTAAAGAGCGGCGCCGTGATCTCGCTTTCGGCATTATTCCCGGACAGGCCGAAGTCGTAGCGCCATTGCGTCCAGGTTTCATTGCCCGAAAAGCCGGAGGTCAGATAGGTCAAAAAATAGCCGCCGTTAATAAAGCCGTTCACGGACAAGACCGGCTGATCTTCACCCGGTCGAATATCCTTCTGCGCCGGATCGAAAAAGGTCGCCCGCGCGATTTGCACGCCATGTTCCGCGATTTTCAGGGCGCGTTCCGAGTTTTCATAATTTTTGCTGATTTTGAGGTCTTCATCCACGTTGGATAGCATCCCAATCGCTAAAATGCTCATGACCATCAGCACGAACAAGGCCGCTAACAACGCGACGCCTCGCGAATTGTGTCGAATGCTCACCATCATAATTCTTCCTCCCTGCGCTTTATGCAGAGACGCCCCGCCGGAACGCCTCCGCGTCGTTATTACCCGCTCCCGCCGTCATGGCGGGACTGTCCTCAAACGTCATTATTTACTGA
>CAZMEO010000400.1:0-3487 GCA_964565315.1 uncultured Candidatus Moduliflexus sp.
TTGCCGCGATAAATCAGCGCGAGCCGGTCGCAATAGTCGGCTTCGTCCATGTAATGCGTCGTGATGAAAATTGTCGTGCCGTGCCGCGACAGCCCGTAAATCAAGCTCCAGAAATTGCGCCGCGAAATCGGGTCAACGCCGGAGGTCGGCTCATCGAGAAAAATAATCGGCGGTTCGTGCAGAATCGCACAACCAAGCGCCAATCGCTGCTTGACGCCGCCCGCCAGCGTCGCGGTAATCGAGCGCCGCCGATCTTGCAATTCAGCCATTTCCAGCGCCCATTCTTTGCGCTCTTTGCGCCGCTGTTTCGGCACGCCGTAAATTCCGGCGAAAAAATTGAGATTTTCTTCCACTGTCAATTCGTTGTAGAGCGAGAACTTCTGCGACATGTAGCCGATGCGCTGTTTGATGGCATCCGGCTGTTTGAGGACATCGAAACCGCCCACCGTGCCGCCGCCGCTTGAAGGCATCAGCAGGCCGCACAACATGCGGATCGTCGTGGATTTGCCCGAACCGTTCGGGCCGAGAAACCCGAAGATTTCTCCTTTGTTCACCTGAAGATTGAGATTATCCACCGCGACGAACTCGCCGAACGTCCGGCGCAAATTTTTTACGTCAACTGCGATGTCAGCCATAAAAAACGACAACGAATCGGAGAAAACAGCGAATGCAAGAAGATGATTCGTTCCGTTCTCATATTCGTTGTAGTGCATGTTCATTGCACCATTGAAATAAACACATCCTCTAACGACGGCAAAATTTCGCGCTCGCCTTTGATCTCGAAGCCTTGCGCGTTCAAGGTCTGGTTCACGCTTTCCATGACTTCCTTGCGTTCCACCGCGATATGCAGGCTGTCGCCGTAGGTGCTGACGCGCCGCACGCCGTCGAGGTGGATGATTTCTTCCGCCGCTTGCCGTGAGCGCGATGTCCAGAGTTGAAACATCGGCATACCAAGCGATTTTTTGACGGTTTGCGGCTGATCGTGAATCAGCAGCGTGCCTTTGTGCATCAGGCCAATGCGCGTACAACGCTCGGCTTCGTCGAGATAGGCGGTTGACACAAAAATCGTGATGCCGTCTCGCAGCAGATCGTACAGGATTTTCCAGAAATCGCGGCGCGACACCGGATCAACGCCATTTGTCGGCTCATCGAGAAAAAGAATTTTCGGCGTATGCACGAGCGAGCATGCGAGGCCGAGCTTTTGTTTCATGCCGCCGGAAAGCCGCCCGGCGAGGCGCGTTTTGAATGGCGTCAGATTGCTGAAACCGAGCAGCCGCTCGAAACGTTCGGGGCGTTCGCGCGTCGGCACGCCAAATAAATCGGCGTAAAAAATCAGGTTTTCCATCACTGTTAAATCTTCGTACAGGCCGAAGCGCTGCGCCATGTAGCCGATTTTCTCTTTCAGCGCGGCGCTTTCTTTGATGATGGAATGTCCCGCGACCCACGCTTCTCCGGATGTCGGCAGCATAATCGAAGTCAGCATCCGCATCATCGTCGTTTTGCCCGCGCCGTCCGGCCCGACCAATCCGAACAATTCGCCGCGCCGGATGTCGAGCGTAAAATGATTGACCGCCGTATTGCCACCGAACGCTTTGGTTAAATCCGCAATTTTAATCGCAATATCTTCGTTCATAATTCGAAAGCTGTCAGACACTTTTGGAAGTGTCTGACAGCTCTAATGGCTCTAATTCAAGACGATCCGCACATCGGCGGGCATGCCGGGCTTGAGTTCGCCGTTGAGGTTCTTGACGCTGACTTTGACGGCAAAAACCAGTTTAACACGTTCTTCTTTTGTTTGCACGGTTTTCGGGGTAAATTCCGCTTTCGATGAAATATGCGTAATCGTGCCGTCATAGATTTTGTTCGGGAACGAATCGGTCATCACTTCCACCGCCTGCCCCAATTTGACCTGCCCCAACTTATCTTCTTTGATATAGACTTTAATCCAGGGATTTTCTAAATCGCCAAGCGTATAGACCGAGATGCCCTGGCCGATGATTTCGCCGTTTTCCGCATTTTTCGAGAGCACAACGCCCGCCATCGGCGCGTAAATTTCGGTATTTTTCAAACGCTCTTCGGCGGCAGCAAGGGCGGCTTTGGCTTGTTCAACGCGATATTCGGCGGCGCGAATCGTCTCTTTGGTCGAGCCTTCTTTGACTAAGCTGAGTTTTTCTTTGGCCTGTGCATGTTGCGCCACTGCCGCATCGTAGGCGCTTTTGGCGGCATCAAGTTGCGAATCGGGAATCAACTTTTGTCTATATAATGCTTCGGCGCGTTCGTAATCTTTCTGCGCTTTTTCCAATTGCGCCTGAATCGCGGTAACGCTGGCTCGCGCCTGCCCGACTTCCTGCGTTCGTGAGCCGGTCTTCAACTCTTCCAGTTTTGCCAGCGCCTCATAGAGCGCGGCGTTGTTTTGCTGCACAAGGCTTGTCATTTCGGCGTTATCCAGCGTGGCGAGTTTCTCGCCCTGCGCGACGGCCTGGCCTTCTTGCGCCGACATCGCGCTGATGCGCCCGGCAAGCGTGAAGCCGACGTTGATTTCCGTGACTTCCACATTGCCGGATGCCAAAATTTCGTTTTCGTTCGGCGTCTGGCGAAAACGTTCGATATTTGTGGCGATAAAATTTTTCGGGAAAATGTTGGTCTGCGTAATCGCTACTGCGCCGACACTCACGACGCTCAGGGCGATCATCGCTTTGATCATCTTTTTCATGGCTCTCTTCCTCCTGTTCGTATTACTTTTTGATCGCCCTCAGCACGAACTCTTCCAACAATTCGGCGCTGTTGGCGGGAAAACTTTGCTGCACGTATTGCAATTGCTCTGGCACGGTCGTATATTTGGCAAGATTGCGGCGAATCGTGCCAAGAATGGAGAATGGCGACACGATCATGAAATGCACCAGAATCGGAGAGGTCGGCCAAAAGATGCCTTGTGTCTCGCCGGTAGTCAGCAGTTTCTTGAGCAATCGAAGAATGCGTTGAAACGTCTGAAAGGCTTCCGCTGGAAAATGCTCCCATTCTGACGCAAGCTCTCGCAACATGAGCGGGGCAATTTCGGGATATTCGTCTATAAATTGTGCGATATGCCGAATATATTGCCGCAGTTGGCCTTCCGGCGTGGCTGAATGTGACAAGCCCTGCATAATTCGAGCTTCCGCTTTCCGGAGCGTCATGACGATGACTTCGCCGTATAACGTTTCTTTGCTGCCGACATGATAATAAATCAACGCTTTATTGATGTCGGCGCGTTTAGCGATTTCATCGACTCTCGCCCCGGCGAAACCGACATCGGCAAAGACAGAAGTTGCCGCGCGCAAAATTCGCTCTGTTGCTTCGTTTTCAAGTTTTTTCGTCGTAAGTTGCTCCATGCCAATCATCTCCTTTGACTTAATAACCGTTTAGATAAAACAACTATTAAGTTTAACTAACCATTTGGTTAAAATATATATTTACATAAAAATTTGTCAAGTGGTTTTTGAAAAAAATT
>CAZMEO010000401.1:0-1839 GCA_964565315.1 uncultured Candidatus Moduliflexus sp.
ATCACCTTTCAGGAGTGTCAAATCTTGACTTGACAGGCGAAATCGAAATTTCGCACTCCTGATGTCATCGGGAGAACGACTCATGAATATTTACTTAATCAAACCAAAATTTCCTGTCACGTACTGGGGCTTCGAATATTCCAATGATTTAAGCGGCGTCACCTATACCTCCGGGCCGCTCGGCCTCGCCACCATTGCCGCGCTGACCCCGCCTGAGCATCATGTCGAAATCTGCGACGAAAACATCGAGCCGATTGATTATGACACATCGTGCGACATTGTCGGCTTGACCGGCTATTTGATGCAAGGGCCGCAAATCTTTCGCATTGCGGCGGAATTTCGAAAACGTGGCAAACTCGTCGTGCTTGGCGGCCCGATTACGGGCTTGAATCTGGAAGGCTGCCGGGGCAAAGTCGATGTGATTTTTGTCGGCGAAGCGGAATATACCTGGAAACAATTTCTCGCCGATTATCAGCGTGGCGATTATCAACGCGAATACGTGCAAAAAGAGCCGATCAAGATGGAAGATTCCCCCGTGCCGCGCGTGGATTTGATGCAATTGAAGAAATACGTCCACGCCACGCTTCAGACGACGCGCGGCTGTCCGTTCGGCTGCGAATTTTGCGACATTGTCGTCTTGTTCGGACGCAAAGTCCGCGTGAAAAAGGTAGCGCAGGTGATCGCTGAATTAGAAGCCGTCGCGAAAGTTGGGGCGGAATCGCTCTTTTTCACGGACGATAACTTTATCGGCAACAAAACGTATGCGAAAGAGTTGCTGACCGCCATCATCGAATTTAACAAAACGCTGCCGACGCCATTCGATTACATGACGCAAGTCTCCATCAACCTCGCAAAAGACGATGAATTGCTGGAACTCATGTACAAGGCGAATTTCCGAAAAGTGTTTATTGGCATTGAAACGCCACGCAAATCGAGCTTGCAGGAAGTGAACAAAGGCCAGAACGTTCGCACCGATTTGCTGGCGGACGTGCGCAAAATCCAATCGTATAACATCACGGTGTCGGCGGGCATGATTGTCGGCTTCGACCACGACGACGAGAAAATTTTTCAGGAACAGTTGGATTTTATCATGGAGGCGAATATTCCCTGGGCGATGACCGGCATTCTGCAAGCCGTGCCGGAAACGCCGCTCTATAAGCGCTTGCAGCAGGAAAACCGCCTCGATGTGTCCGCCGAATATTTCGAGGTGGATAACACGGCGCTCGATGTGAATATCGTGCCGAAAAATATGACGAAAACGCAGTTGGTTGAAGGCTATCGCTGGTTAGTCAAGCAGTTGTACAGCTACGAGAATTACGCCAAGCGCGTCATTGGCGCGTTGCGGCAATTCGAGCGCAAATCGAGCATTCCGTTTCATTTTCCGACGCGCTGGCAGTTGAACGTCGTCTTCAGGACGTTTCGTTATTACCTGTTCACGCTGGATCGGCAGCGGCGCAGATTTTTCTTCAACATTCTTGCCTATACTGTGAAACATCGCCCGTATATGTTCGTCGAGGCGATGACATACATTGTGTCATTCAAGCATTTGCATCTTTATACCTACGAACATTTGGAACGGATTCTCCGGCAGAAAAACGCCGCGCCGGAACATGCGCTGGTCGAAGTCCGGCGTCGACTCGCTGCGGCGTATGAAGAACTGCGCAAACATGCGGCACAGGTGAGCGCACAGGCTGCCACAGCGTATGACGAGTTGAAAGATCAGGCGGTTAATGTCGGCAAACGTGCTGCCGAAGAGTGCGAGGAGTTGCGCGAGCAAGCGATTGCCGCCCGCAGGCAAGCCTCCGCCGCGTATGAAGAATTAGGAAAATATGCCGCCGG
>CAZMEO010000401.1:1939-3471 GCA_964565315.1 uncultured Candidatus Moduliflexus sp.
GTGAGCCGAAGCTCACGGTTGTTCGCGGCGCGGCGGCTGGCATTTTCGCCGCGCCGCGCAATCAGCGCACCCGCCGCCACACTCTCCCGATATGTCTTTTTTAAGATGCCGAAAGACCGCATACGCCGCCCACGCGGCGATCAAAATCATCAAAATTATTGACCACATTGTTTCCTCCATTGCTCACAAACTGTCAGACACCTTAACGGTGTCTGACAGCGATGTCACACGAATTACGCATGATTATATGTTTCTCATCACGAATTGTCAATGTAACTTCAGGAAAATATTATCGCTGCGTTTTTCTTGCGTTCCCGATATGTTTATTTGTTGACAGCGCGGCGAAATCATGAAATAATTTTGCGCAAGATGTCGAACAGGCGGTGACTATGTCGCATTGGGGGGAAAACGCATGAAATCGAGATGCTGGAAAATTGCCCGGTATATTTTGCTGGCGAGCCTCATCGTCAGCAGCCTGTTAATAGGCGGATGTTATCGAAATGCCGCGAAATACGCGCCGTCGCGGCAAGCGCCCGCGCCGAAATTGAAACGGCATTTTTTCGAATTCGCCGCCGTCATTCATTCGCTTGCGGATGTGTATGTTGATCCGAGCGCATCGTCGGAACGGCTGACACAATGTATTTTTGGCGATGTCGTCCGCATTGAAGATGAAACAGAATGGTGGTATGCCGTGAAAGTCGGCCCGGCGCCGGAACTGTCGGGCTGGATTCATAAATCGGAACTCGTCGTGCTGCGGGCGGACGCCATGTATTTGAAAGAACGGAAGCTCACAACCATTACCATTCGGCAGGGCAACAGCGAGGTTTCGGTCTGGCCGAGCCAGACCATTCCGATTGCGATTGGCACGGAATTGCCGTTTATCGGCGAAACTGAGGAATGGTATCTCGTGCGGCTGCCGAATAACGATGTCGGGAAAATCGCCAGAAAAGCCGTCTATTCGACGCCCCGAAAAGAGCGCCCGCTGATTCAGACGAAGAAACAGACGATTGCGGAGTTGGAAGCGTCCGAAGAGAACGAGGAACAGCGCCAGGAAATCATTGCAACCGCCCAGCAGTATCTTGGCAAAGTGTATATCTGGGGCGGCACGTCGCCGCGCGGGTTTGATTGCTCCGGTCTGACGTACTTTGTCTATCGCATGAACGGCATCGAATTACCCCGCATCTCGTCGTCGCAATATCGCGCCGCGCTCGGCAGAAAAGTCAAAAAAGCGCACCTGAACGAAGGCGATCTCGTGTTTTTCGAGACGTATCGCCCCGGCCCGTCGCATGTCGGCATTTATATCGGCAATAACCGCTTTATCCACGCTTCCCCGAAACACGGCGTCACGATCAGCAGCCTCGACGATCCGTATTTCAAAAATCGCTACATCGGCGCAAAAGCCGTGTTTTTCTCGTCATTATGATGCCTGCCGCATCTCTGACGGGGTTCGAACCCTGTCAAAGATGCGCCCCCTTTCACTCCGCAGCGCGTCTGATTCGAACGAAGTTGTGCTGCCGGGCTTCGCGGCGTCG
>CAZMEO010000402.1:0-3438 GCA_964565315.1 uncultured Candidatus Moduliflexus sp.
CCTGTTAAGCGTTCCATAGGTTCATTGTTCTCCAGTTGCAAGCGCTATGGCTTGTTCTAACGTCATGTTACGGCCTTTGGCGATGGCGGCAGCAAAAACGTCTGCGCCTAACGCGCTGCGCACAGCCGCCTCAATGCGGTCGTATTCGCGTTGAACGGCAAGGTCTTCTTTGTAAATCAGCCCGGCAATTTTCGGGCGGAGGTGTTCGATTGCGCCTAACAGAAGGGCGGCTCGTTCTCGCTGTCCTTCTCCGTCCGCGATCCCGGCAAATCCGATCAGACAGGCTGCCATACCGATTTGATCCGCGTGCTGCTGGAACGCTTGCAGGCTCTCTGAAAAATATGCGCGCGCCGTTGACCATTGCTGCTGGTGCAGCGCCACGCGGCCTAAGCCGCTGAATTGCCATGCGGCGGAAAACGTATTGCCCCATTTTTGGATAATCGTCAGCGCTTCGGCATACGCGGTGCACGCCGATTCGTAATTCCCCTGCATATCAAAAAGCGCCCCCAGTGCGCTGAGAGTGTAGGAGGTCAGACGCGAATTTTCCAACTGCCGGGCAAGCGTCAGCGTGCGTTCATACAACCCCTGCGCGGCGGCATATTTCTCCTGTGACATGGCAATTTGCCCTAACAGCAAGTTCCCGCAAGCGACCGCATCAAGGTTGTTGTTGTCCTGCCCTAACGCGAGGCATTCTTCCGCGCTTTTTCGGGCGCCGCCATCGTCCTGCTCCATGCTCAAGAGCCATCCATATTTCCACAGCGCGTTAGAAAGCTCTTTGGCGTTCCCGATTTGCCGATACAATGCGATGCTTTCCTCCAAACACGCCCGCGCCTTCTGATGGTCTCCATGCGTCGCTTCGATGATTCCTAAGCGCTGAAGGGCAAGCGCGATCACTGATGAATGCCCTAACGAACGCGCAAGCTTCAGCGCCTCTTCTCCAAGAGCGCTGGGCAATTTGGCGTCGCCTTGCCGCAGCCATTCCAGCCAGCATGCCGAACATAACGCTTTCGCCCGCCATTCACGCAGTCCGAATTCGGAGACATCCGCATTCGCCAACGCTTTTGCCAGCAAATCGCAGCCTTCCTGATCGTACGTGCGTTTATCCCAAAAGATGCCAAGCGCTCCTGCCAGACGCAGCGCGATCTCACGATCATAGTGGAGAGACCAGGCCATGCTATGCCGTAAATTATTGTAATCCACATCCAGTCGAGCCAGCCATTTCACTTGTTCGGAAGTATCCCAATACGGCTCTGCCTCTTCGATCAGCGCCAAAAAATACCGGGCATGCTGCCGCCGGACAGCCCCTTCTTCGCGGCTCTCTTTCAATAGTTCCAGCGCATATTCGCGAATGGTTTCCAGCATCGCAAAGCGCGGCGTTCCTTTGATCTCGACCTGCGTGACTAAATGATGATCCGCCAGCGCTTGCAGCCCGTCGAAGACATCCACATCATCGTTGAAACGGCAGACGGCTTCGGCGGCCTCAAGCGTCCATCCGCCGACAAAGACGGCGAGCCGCCGGAACACCGTTTGTTCTTCGACGCTGAGCAGGTGATAACTCCAGGTGATTGTATTGCGCAGCGTTTGCTGCCGGATCGGGCGATCTCGAAGCCCCCAGGAGAGAAAGCGCAGCGGGCATTCCAAATGCGCGAGCATCGCCTGCGGCGACAGGAGTCTGGCGCGGGCCGCCGCCAATTCGATGGCTAACGGCAGGCCATCCAGACGGGTGCAAATCTGCGCGATCATCGGCGCGTTTTCCGCGGTCAGGTTGAAATTCATGGCAAAAGCTTGCGCACGCTCAGCAAAGAGCCGGATCGCTTCGAAGCGCATCAAGGCGTTGAACGAGGGAAGATTGTTCGGATCAGGCATACGCAGCGGCGGCACGAGATAGTCATGCTCCCCGGAAAGCCGCAGCGCCGAGCGGCTGGTAGCCAGGATTTTGAGGCCGGGAGCGACGGCTAAGAGGTCGCTCAACACGGGCGCAGCGTCAAGCAATTGTTCGAAATTATCCAGGATGAGCAGCAGGCGCTTCTGGCGGAGATACGCGGTAAGCGCCTCTAATGGCGGCATGTTGCCAGTGATTCTCAATCCGACCCCCTGCGCGATTGTCGCCACGACGAAGACAGGGTTTGTAATTGCGGCAAACGAAATAAAAAAGACGCCATCCGTGAATTGGCGAAGCATCCGTTCCGCTGCTTGCAAGCCTAAGCGCGTTTTGCCCGACCCGCCGGGACCGGTCAGCGTGACGAGGCGGACAGCCTCCCGCGCAAGCAGCCCGATGACCTCCGCCACTTCGGCCTCGCGCCCGATAAAAGTCGTGGTCTGCGCCGGGAGATTGTTCGGCGGAACATCAGGCGCGGCGGTTTCGGCGCGGGGAAGATGTCCGGCGCGCGAGTTGCCGTTCGCATGGCGGCAGGTGAGAATAGCGCGATAGAGCGCCTGCGTTTCCGGTTCTGGCTCGGCTTCGAATTCTTCCCGCAAAATATGGGCGCATTCCTGATATTGCTGCAACGCCGCCGTGCGCTGGTGATCAGCGGCATACACGCGCATCATCTCGCGGTGCGCGTCTTCTTCGCAGGGGCAGACTTCGACCCAGCGCTGCGCATACTGGATCGCCGTTGTCAGATCGTGCTGCGCCGTATAATAGAAAACGAGCTGCCGCAGCAAGTCGGCCATCTGTTCGCGCAACTGGTCGGTATGCGCCGCCTGCCATTCGTCGAACGCGAGACAATCCGGCAGAGTAAAGCCATGCAGAAAATCATGCTGATAGAGGGCTGCCGCCGCCTGAAGCGACGGCAGGCGTTCCGCACAGGCGAGAGGAGGATGATGACCGTTCTGAGAATTCAGGTGTCGTTGAAATTCCAGCACATCAACCCACAAAGCCGGGGAAGGCAGCACGACAACATCGCGGCGGCAGAGGCGAAACCACTCCTCGCCGAGCGCGTGCGTGAGCGTCTGCAAGGCGTCGCGCAGATTGGCAAACGCGCGTTCCGCAGAAAAATCCGGCCAGAAGAGCGTGGCGAGCGTTTCGCGGCTGTGAGGCTGGCGGCTGACGACAAGATAAGCAAGCACGGCAAGCGCTTTGCGCGTCTTCAACATGATGCGCTGGCCGTTCAGTTCGACCTGCGGCGCGCCGAAGAAGGTCAGTTTCAGGGATGACATCCATCACGCTCCTGAAAAAATGTGATCTGCTCGCTATCGCAACGGGTTTTCGACGATTTTTCGACGAAACCGGGTTATTATACGTGTGATCATCAGGAAAAAGCGTAGAGAGACGGCGAATTCCTGTCAAGAAAAACCTGCATATCTGCGCTTCCTATGAAATAAATACCGCATTATTCATGAATAACGCGGTAAAAGTCGCCAGTTTCCTGCGAAGCGCAGAGCCAAGAAAGGAGCGTGTGTTATGGCCGTTATCACGATTTCGCGTCAATATGGCAG
>CAZMEO010000403.1:0-1178 GCA_964565315.1 uncultured Candidatus Moduliflexus sp.
GCTGTTCTGGCGGGAATACATCCTGCCGCCGCGCCCGCAGCCACTAAGATACATAGCGCAATCAGCGCTAATTGCAAATCGATTTCAGGATGGCTGAAAAATTCATTCTGCACTCCGAATTTCTCCATCAGGAAACTGGCGGCTTCCAGCATGCCGACGCTGGCGATCAGCCCGATATAGCCGGAAATCGACGTCAGAAAGATGGATTCCTGCAAAATCAGCGCAATCAGCGACAACGGCGTCGCGCCGAGCGCCTTGCGAATGCCGATTTCTTTCGTGCGTTCTTTGACAATGATCAACATAATATTACTGACGCCGATCACGCCCGCAAGCACTGTGCCGCTGCCGACGACCCACATGAAAATATTGACGCCGCGAAACAGCCCTTGCAATTTTTCGAATTCTGCGCTGGCATTCCACGAGCCAATCGCGCGTTCGTCATTTGGCGCGACAAGATGCCGCTTTCGGAGCAAGTCTTTCGCTTTGGCCTCAACCGCAGCGGCAGAAACGTCGGGATACGCCGAGACTTGAATCGACCAGACATGATCCCCCTGATTATACGCCATTTGCAGCGTGGTCAACGGCAGATAAATCCGCTCCGTCTGGCGCTGCGAGTTGCCGATGCCAGAGACATCAAACACGCCGACCACCAAGAAATAGAGACCTTTGATCAGCAGATATTTCCCGACCGGGTCTTCATTCTCGAACAGCATTTCCGCCACTTTCGCGCCAATGACCGCCACTTTGCGCTTTTCGTCAAGATCAACCTGATTCAAAAATCGGCCTTCTTTCATGGCGAGATGGCGCAATTCGAAGACTGCCGGAAGATCGCCGTTGACGGAATACGAGCCGTTTTTGTCTTGATAGCTGACCGTGTATTCGCCCCATAAGCCAGTCGAAGCGCTGACAGCCTTCACTTCCGGGATCGTATCGCGAATGGCGTAGGCATCGTCAAGCGTCAGTTCGATCTGCCGCCCGACATTCAGCCCGCGATAGGCGATATTGGTCGTTTCGCCCCAGATGACGAAGCGGTTGACCAATGAACCGCCGAATTGATTAAGCACGCCGTTTTCAATCCCTTTGCCGACGCCGAGCAGCGTCAACAGCAGGAAAATTCCCCAGAAGACGCCGAACGCGGTCAAAAACGTCCGCAATTTGTGCCGCCCAAGCGACGCAAA
>CAZMEO010000403.1:1278-3437 GCA_964565315.1 uncultured Candidatus Moduliflexus sp.
AGACGCCGAACGCGGTCAAAAACGTCCGCAATTTGTGCCGCCCAAGCGACGCAAAGATTTCTTGCCATTTATCAAGATCGAACATAGGGTTTACCATCCCCTGTCCTCAGGACTGTTATGTTCTGACTGAATTCTGAGGTGAGCAAGACGCCCCTCGTTCCACGTTCTGCGTCCCGTCCACGCCGCAGAGCGGCAGGCGACAGGCATTCCACGCAGAGCGTGGAACGAGAACGTAACAGCCATAGGGCAGGGGATGATTTATTCGCTCCGCAACGCCTCAATCGGGTTGATATTCGCCGCCTGTCGCGCTGGAATATAACCCGCAATAGCGCCGGTCACGACAAGCAGAATCGTCGCGATAATCGCGGTTCTGAAATCAATTTCAGGATTTGAAAAATAGTCGCTTTGCAGGTGAAACTTGTCCATCGCGTAGCTGATGCCTTCAATCAAGCCGACGCTGGCGACCAATCCCAGATAGCCCGACACCGCCGTCAGCATGACGGATTCCTGCAAAATCAGGCTGATAATCGAAGCCGGTGTCGCGCCGAGCGCTTTGCGAATGCCGATCTCGTTGGTGCGTTCTTTGACCAGAATCAGCATGATATTGCTGACGCCGACGATTCCGGCGACAATCGTGCCTGCGCCGACGAGCCAGATAAACACGTTAATCCCGCGAAACAGTGCTTGCAATTGCCCGAATTCCCGCCCCATATTCCAGGAGCCGATGGCCTGCCGGTCGTCGGGATGGACGGAATGACGGCGTTGAAGCACCGTTTTCACCTTCTCTTCAACCACGTCGCCCGCGACAGTCGGATCGGCTAACACCATAAAAAAATAAAAGTTCTCGCCGAAATGAAACGCCTGCTGCATGGTTGTCAACGGCACGTAAATCGTTTTTAACGCATCCTGATCTTCCGGATTTCGAATATTGAAGATGCCGACCACTTGAAAGGCGATCCCTTCAACATACATGTACTTGCCAATCGGGTCTTCATCGCCAAACAGCATCTCTTTGACCTGAGAGCCGATGATCGCGATTTTGCGTTTGTGCGTCATATCCAGCGCGTTCATCAAACGTCCTTCAATTTCTAACGGGTAAAAATAGCTGGCATCCGGCATCAGGCCGGTCAGGTTGAAGCGTCCCTTCTGCGTGTCGTAGGCCATATTCTGTTCCCCGATGTCTATTTGCGCCGAAATGCGCATGGCTTCGGGAACTGCGGCACGCACGGCGTCAATATCCGCGTTGGTAAATTGAATATATCGCCCGGGGTTCAAGCCTTTATACGGCATCTGCGTGCGCGAACCCCAAAAAAACACGCTGTTTTTCGCCATGTCGCCGAAATTCGAGAGTGCGCCTTTTTCCAGTCCGCGCCCCGCGCCAAGCAGCAGCACGAGCATGAAAATGCCCCAGAAGACGCCGAACGCGGTCAGCAATGAGCGGAGTTTATGGCGTTGCAGGCTGTCGAGGATTTCCGCCCAGGTATCGAGGTTACACATGCTCAATTACTCCGTCGCGAATGCGGATGACGCGGTCGGTCATCGCGGCGATGTCGTTTTCATGCGTGACAATCACAACAGTAATCCCCGCCCGATTGACCTCTTTGAATAATTCCATGATCTCATACGAGGTTTGCGAATCCAACGCGCCAGTCGGTTCATCAGCCAGCAGCACGTTCGGCTGCGTCACAAGCGCCCGCGCAATCGCGACGCGCTGCTGCTGGCCGCCGGAAAGCTGATTCGGCAGGTGATTCGCCCACTCTTTCAGCCCGACTTTCTCCAAATATTCTAAGGCGAGCCGCGCCCGTTCCTTGCGGCGGACACGTTTGTAATAGAGCGGCAGTATGACATTTTCGACGGCGCTTTTGAATTGCACGAGATGGAAGGATTGAAAGACGAAGCTGAGGAATTGATTGCGATATTGCGCGGCTTTCCGCTCTGAGAGCTTGTGCATCAACGTGCCGTTCAAGCGGTATTCCCCTTCGTCATGGCGATCAAGCAGCCCAAGCACATTCAGCAGCGTGGATTTGCCAGAACCGGAATGTCCCATGATTGAGACAAATTCGCCCGGCTTGATATTCAAACTGACGCCACGCAGCACATGCAGCGGCTTTCCGCCGGTTCGGTAGGTTTTGTGGATATTTGAAAGCGTAATCATAACA
>CAZMEO010000404.1:0-3393 GCA_964565315.1 uncultured Candidatus Moduliflexus sp.
CCGGATTTGGCGCTGAATCGCGAAGAGCAGGTGCAGCAGTATCAGGCGGAATACGAGCGCAAAGCGGCGGACGAACTGCAAAAATGCCAGGTGCAGGTCGTGCTTGAGCCGGTCGCGTTTTGCGCGATTATCAGCCCATTTCAGCGCTATCGCTTCACGCTATCCGCTAAGAAATCGCTCTCTGCCGTTATTGAGGCGCATCACAACCTGTATTCGGGCGAAGTGCTGTATCCTGAATGTCCGTCCTGCCACGCCGAAATGCACGCTGTCGGATTGTGCGAGCGCGGCGAACATGCGGTCTGCGAGGCGTGTCTTGAGACCTGCCACGTTTGCGGCAAGCGGGTTTGCCGGGCCTGCGGCATAACTGAATGCGCGGAATGCGGCAAGGCCGTTTGTCGTGAATGCGCTGAAACGTGCCATTTGTGCGGCAAGACGTTCTGCCCCGCGCATCTGCTCGGCTGCCGCCTCTGTCGCAAGCATTTCTGCCGCGATTGCTCGGCGACGTGCGGCGAATGCGGCAAACTTGTCGGCAACATTCATGTCGTCGAGTGCGACATCAGTCATCACCCGGTCTGCTTCGATTGCCTCGTCACCTGCCCATGCTGCGATAAGCATGTCGGGCGCTCTCACGCCAAAACCTGCGCGTTCTGCGGGCGGCAGATATGCGAAGAATGCGCCTTTGTCTGCGCGGAATGCGGCCAGACGTTCTGCGTCCACCATGTGCGGGAATGCGAAATCAGCGGCAAAATGACCTGTCCGCGCCATGCCGCCGTCTGCGCAAGCTGCGAGCGCCATGTCCGCGCCCGCTATCTCAAAAAATGCGATGTCTGTCGCGCGACCATTTGCACGCAGTGCGCCACGCGCTGTTCCGGCTGCGGTCATTATTTCTGCGAACAGCACCACGACGAGATGATCGTCTGCCCACAATGCGGCAAGCGCTATTGCTCGCTTTGTTATTCCGGGCAGGGCGTCTGCGCGGAATGTCGCAAACACGGAGAAAAAATAGAACACTGATGAGGCTGATTTGACTGATTTCCACTGATCTATAAATACCATGCAGGAGTGTCAAATCTGGATTTGACAGCGAAATCAAGATTTCGCACTCCTGTATTCTGATTCAGAAATGAGCAGAATGCTATCAGTGATAATCAGCCCAATCAGTCTCATCAGTGTTCTATTAAATTCTATGTCACGGATTATTACGATTCAGACGCAGTTTCGGGATATTGACATGCTGAAAGCGTGCCTGGAAGCGCTGGAATGCCAGGTGTTGCATGAGCCGAACGGCATCACGATGCGCGGCGTCTCCATGCCGGTAGAACTGCTGGTTCATGCGTCGTTCGGCGCATTCGGATTTCGCCGCGCGTCCGACGGACACTATGAACTTGTCGGCGATGATTTCGTGCTTGACCGTCAGCAGACATTCATCCACACGCTGACGCAGCAATACGCCTATCGAAAAATTATGAAAGACGCGGCGGCGGCGGGGTATCATCTTGTGCATGAAGAACGGCGGGAAAATCATGAGATTCGGTTGGTCGTGAGAAAATGGTAAGACTGAACTCACCCCTTGCCCCTTCCAGGAGGGGAAAGACAGACAAATAGGAGGAATGCATGGCAGACCCTCAGGACATCGAATTTATCATCAGCAAGGATGGAAATGTAGAGTTTACCATCAAAGGCGCAAAAGGCGGACAATGCCTGCCGATTGCCGAATTATTCAAGGTGTTGGGAGAAACGACAGCAGAGCAGCCGACGGGAGAGTTTTACGCGCCGGAAACTGCGCCAGTCGTCACGGTGGCGCAGCAGCGGCGGTAGTTACGTTTCAATCTCGATATTCCAGTAGAGATAATCTTTCCAGCTTTCCGGCGCATGTTTGATGCCGATGGTGATTTGGAGGAAATGATTCCATTGCGGTTTGCGCGGCGGCGTCAAAAGCGACATTTTCGCCTGTTTCGGCGTGCGGTTCGCCTTTTTGCTGTTGCATGGCAGACAGCAGGTGACGACATTTTCCCATGTGGTCTGGCCGCCATGCGATTTCGGCACGACGTGATCGTAGGTAATTTCTTTCGGCAGCAGCGACGCGCCGCAATACTGGCATTGGCCTTTATCCCGCGCATATAGATTCCGCCGCGAGAATTTGACGTCCTGGCGCTGGCGTTTGACAAGATAGAGCAGACGGACGACGGCGGGGAGTTGAATGGAAAAGGAAATGCTGTGGATTTCCCGGTCGTAGTGTTCGATGACTTCGACTTTGCCCAGGGTTAATAATGTCACCGCTTTTTGCCAGCTTATCAGTCGAAGCGGTTCATACGTCGCATTCAATAACAACGTCTGCTCCATACCTCAGTTCCTCCTTCAGAAATGCTAACGCTTGCGTTGGCCTATTCAGGAAGTGACTTGATCGAATGTCGTGACGCATCACGCAGATGCAATTGCATCATAATGTTGCATGACTTTTATCCCCGAATACAATGGCGATTTCTTTGCCAGAGGCTTCGTTTTTATGTTGTGCTAACAGATAGAGAAAAATATCGATGACTCGTTTAGTTAGAAGTGGATCATCTTTTAAGAAATGTCCGCTCGAAGCGTTTGTTAGAAGCTTTTCTTATTGGTCGTGATAACCTTCCATAAATTCAATTACATTATCTTCTGGATCTTTAATACAACATATTTTGAATACGTCATCTTTTGTTGAGTAATCTATCATCTTATCAATCTTAATATTCCTTTGATGAAGCAATGTTATCAAATTTTCTATTGATTGAATTTCAACGGCAATATGTTTTAACGATGTATTCTCATTGCATATTTCATACCGCTTCTTGAAAAGTTCTATTCTGAAATTGTCCCGACCAAGAATGAAAAACTCATCGTTTTTTCCTTCATTAAACACGCGTACACGTTTCAGATCAAATATATCAGTGTAAAACTTTTCCATCGCGATAATATCATTACAATAAATCGCAATATGGTTTAATTGAAGACTTAATACCTCTTTTGAACCTTCTTTACAACCAATTGCAATCCATCTTCCTTCATTATCTTCAAAAATGAATTCTTTGTTCATATAATCTGTAAGGTGTAAATCCTGAATAATCTTTATATGTTTTCTTTTTATGTGATTATATAGGTTAGTTTGGTCTGTTGAAATAAAATACGCATCGTATCCATATCCGTGAACAACACGATTTGGAATAATCTTATCAAGTTTTGATTTTGTTAATATTATTTCGATTGAATCTTTATAGAGACAAATATGCGGTTGATTTGAATCTAAATAGCAAACAGCACGAAATCCGATTTGTTCATAAAATTCTTTTGTTTCAAGAAACGCAGAAGACGGAAATATTTGTAAGCTTGATTGCAATCCTTTATTCATAATCTCCTCGG
>CAZMEO010000405.1:0-3389 GCA_964565315.1 uncultured Candidatus Moduliflexus sp.
GACTCGCGACGGATAGCGTTTCGTATAATACACCCGATTTATCCAGAAATTGTATTGATCTTCCTGAAAAAAGGGCTGTGTCATGTAATCATCTGCGCGAATCACGAGAAACAGCGGCATCTGTCGGCGAGCCAACTCCTGAATTCCGTCAAGCGATTCGACCCACAGCGATTTCTCTTGCTCGATGCGCTCGATATAATAGCGGTCGGCATAGTCAAAATCCGCGATGCTCATCCGATAAAATACCACCCGGTAATCGTCGAGTTTCGAACGAAACAAGTAATCTGAAAACAGGTGAAGAGGGAGTTTTTCTACCCGCTCGGACACGCGGGAATAATTAGCGGCCAGCGACGTGGCGGCGAAACCTGCGAAGATTATCACGATGAGCGGGGCGATCAGCGGATACCGGGCATGTCCCTTAAAATGTCTGTACCCCCAGACGCCTGACGCCGCGATCAACAGGGCGAAGGCCGGATAGAGGGGATTCATGTACCATACCACTTTCATTTTTGAGACGGAAAAGCCCAAAAATACGCTCACGATCCAAATAAGCAGCAGGGTCAGTTCATGTCGTTTGTTCTTGATCGCCAGCCAGCAGCCGATTCCCAGCGCAGGCACGGCAAGGAGACTCCAGGGAAAGAAGCCGGAATAAATCGCCTGAACAAAGAAAAAGGGACCATGAATGTGAGGATGATGAATTTTTCCCTGCACGCGATCAAAAATCTGCTGTTTCACCGCGATTTGAAAAAATTCCGCATTTCCGAAGAAATGCGGGAGATACCAGAACGACGGCAACAACAGCGAGAGTCCGACCATTCCCCAGAACGGAGCCGTTTTGAATTCGGCGCTTTGCTTCGTAAGCAGAAGATAACCGACGATAATGACAAGCGGCACGAACCCGTGAACGCTCTTGGTCAGGACGCCGAGGCCGATACAGAGGCCAGCCGCATAGGAGAAGGAGGCATGTCTCTTGCGCTGCTCGAATAACGCAATCGCGCAGACCCAAAAAAAGATCAACATGCTATCCATCACGCCGGTTCGGACGGAATGAGTCAGGATAAAATCCTCTCCTCCTAACAAAATCATGGCTGAAAGCAATCCAACGCTTTTCTCCGAGAAAAGCGTTGCTCCCCAGACATACACGACGAAAAGCGTCAACACGCCGAATGTCGCATCCCATATTCGAAGACACCATTCGGACGCTCCCACATATCGGAACATCAAGGCGCTCAGCCAAATTTTCAGAGGGGGCTTATTGTAATACGGTACGCCTTCCTCTGAATATAAATCCCACCAGATGCCGCTTTTTGCCATGAACTGCGCCACGCGCGTATGCATGCCTTCATCGGCATCGGTGGTCACAAGGCTTCTCTCTCCCAGATTCTTGAACAGGATCACCCCGGACAGAATTGCGATGATCAGCAGATGCACCCACGCATGACAGGCAATATATCGAACAAGCGGCTGAACGCCCCATATATTCAAGCCATTGCCTCCCCTCCAGGAACGCAGCCAATCGTAGAACGAAGTTTGATTGCAGAGCATCAGCATGAGCGTAATGCCAAACGCGATCACGCAGAGGATGCGAGCAGCAGCTATCCACAAAATTGCTACGCGGAACGCAATCTGGAATGTTTCAGGAGGATGTTGAAACAGGGGATAGCGGGAAAGCGGCTGACGTGTTCCGTTCTTTCCAGCCCAAATATCGAGAAGATGTGGTGCGCCTTCACCGGGAAAATATGTCAGTTCAATCTGATAAAGTCCCCGTTCCAAATGGATGTTCTTCGAAATCGCCTGAACCCTCTTATTCTCTCTTTTTTCTAATATTTTTTCCTCATTAATGCTGAGTTTCGCGATGCCTTCCGAACGAAGTTTCCAATGATAATCTCCTGAAAAAGCGACGAAGAACCAGCCTGACCACTTGAGAGAATTCAGTTCGTGCGGTCGCCCGGACTGACGATAGATCAATTGAGGATTCAGCGATGCGTCTCGCTTCACAAATACGGGCGTTCCACTCTGCTCCTCGTTCTGATAATACATGAGCGTCAGTCCGTTTTGGCGCTGCAATACGCAAAAGAAAAGGGCAATGACTCCCATGACGCCGCAGCCAAGCAGCATCCAGCGCCACGACGATTGCGAGCGAACTTCCATCATCCCGGCACACCAGCGAAACACGTTTGCAAATTGAACGGCGGCCTGTTTCCCGCAACGGCTCATATCACATCTCCCATCATCGCCTCTCATAAATCTGAATTAAGAGGCAGCGTTCACGGCAGGCGTGTCTTTTTTGCGAATCGCATATAACACGCCGCCAATTACGCCCTGAATCAGCACCATGCCGAACGAAATCCAGCTAAAGGCGATGGCATCGGCGCGAGCCACGCCGAATTGCCCGAACAAAAAGATATACACCAATTCTCTGCCGCCGATACCGTTAATAAACAGCGGAAGCATCAGCACAATCGTCACGACCGGCACAATCAGGAAAAAATAAAACGCTGAGACCTGGAGATTCATGGCGTGCGCAATCGTGTAATAATGCAGAATCACGTTGACTTGCAGCAAGAGCGCCAACGCAAACGCGACACCCATCACGCGCCGATTGAGGCGATAGACGGTGAGCGCGTGGTAAATTTGCCGCAGTTTAGCGCGAACTTTTGAAGAACCCGGCAACCGCAATATGAACGGACGATGAAACGCCGCGTTCACGGCGGCGGCGATGCCCGGCTGCATCGCCGCAATAAAGAACAGAAACGCAACGCCGAGACTCCCTAATGATACCCAAATAATCGGCAAATGGCTGAATTGTGAAAATTCAAACAATAAGGCAAACAGCGCAAACATCCCTAACGCAAACATCCCGGTTAAGCGTTCGACCACGACGACCGTCATCGCTTCAGTCGTCGAACCGGCGCGTTCCGAGGTGTCATAAGCGCGATACACGTCGCCGCCCACCGTTGAAGGAAGAAAGCTATTGAAGAAAATGCCGATCATCAACGATTGCAATAAATAGCCAACGGAGTAATGCGCTCCGCGCACGGCTAACAGCATCTGCCAGCGATAGGCCGAGAGCAGCAGGCCGACCAAATGGAGCGAAAACGCCGCGACCAACCAGAACGGATCGGCAGTCGTAAACGCGCTCCAGACGGAATGTAAATCAGTGATCCAGAGCAGGTAGGCTAATAGCAAACAACTGACAACGGTTTTAATGAGTAGTTTTTTGGTTGATGCGCTCATTCTCTTGTTCGTTTCTCCTGATCCGCGTTTTTAAAACCATTGTTGTTGTTGATACCATTGCACGGTGCGCTTGATGCCTTCAGGCAAATCCACTTGCGGCGCATATCCCGCCGTTTCGCGGATTTTGGAAATATCAAACGCCTGATCGCGAA
>CAZMEO010000406.1:0-3388 GCA_964565315.1 uncultured Candidatus Moduliflexus sp.
GGCAGCGTCAGCACCGACAGCAGCGTCGTGGCAAATACAGAACTGGCGGCGACTTCCCGGTCAAGCCTCATGTTGTCTGCAATGGTGAAGGCGCTGACGCCGACCGGCATCGAGGCTTGCAGCATCGACACGGAGAATTGCAGTGTATCCATGTCGAAGGCCAGCGAGATAAGCCAGAACATCAGCGGCAGCATGACAAGTTTCAGCGCCGCAATCAGGGCGATTTGTCCGATCTGGCGGCGCAGCGAAAGGGTCGCCATGAAGACGCCCAGCGCCAATAAGACAACAGCAGATGACGCCGACGCCAACATGTTCAGCGGCTTCACGACAACAGCGGGGAGCGGAATGCGGAAATAGCCCATGATTGCGCCGATCACGACCGCCCAGAGGAGCGGGATTTTCGCGATGTGCAGCAGCACGTGGCGCAAGTTCGGATTGCTTCCGGCGCGATACTGCGCGGCGGCAATCGCGAAGGTGAAAAAGAAAAACGTGTTGATGGCGCAAACAATCACCGCCACGCTCAAGCCATCTTTGCCGAAGACCATTTCATTCACCGGATACCCCATGTAGGCGATATTGCCGAACAGCGCGCAGAGAATCACAACGCCGCCGCTTGTGCGTGAGAAGCGGAGCAGAAACGTCAGCGCGACGGTGACGGCAATCGCGGCGATCATAAAAATCGAGTTCGAAATCAGCACTGCGTTGCCGAACGCCTGCAAATCGAGCGTGTAGAGGTTCATGAACGACAGGAGCGGCAGGCCGACGTAAAAGGCGAATTCGTTTAAAACTTTGATCCATTGCTCGGTCGCGACATGCAGCCGGAAGAGCAGCCAGCCGAGAAAAATAATCAGAAACAGCGGCAGAATCAGATAAAAAGCGTCGAAAATGGTCATGATGATAATATGTTTCCAGTGTTGTTGATGTTAAGATCGGTAGGCGTCATCAGCGCGTTGTTGAATCTGAAAAGGTATTTTGGACCAGGTAACGTTGCCGCAAATGCTTGCAGGTTCTTTGCGGTTTCATACATTTCAGTCAGATTGTAATCCAAATGGAACTTCCATCCTTCAATCGTGGAAATATCTTCCTTCAACATCTGCTGTATGTCGCGAATAAGCTGTTTCTTCTCCACGTTCGATAACGGTTCGACATGTTTTTCAATATCGAAGAGTAACATGTTTCTCTCCTGTGTTGGGACAGCATGAATGATGCTGGTGCGTAGCAGTTACAATATTTTTTATACGATTCGGTCGGTTTTTTGTAACGCTTCTCTGTATTATGCGGTTAACGTAAACGCTCTTGCCATGTTTGAATCAGCCGCTTAACGTCTCTTACGAGTTCAAGTACCAATATCTTTTCTTGCCCTTCTGCGTCCCCATGTTTTTCCATAAATTCTCTCGTTTTTTCCGCAATCATTCCGTAAAATTCATATTTATTCGTATAATCTACGCAATCAGCGGCGATATCCCGTACTCGTTCCATGAACCACGTTATCACATGGGCATGTCGAGTAGAGACGACAACATCACCTTCAGCAGCCTCCCGGAATGGTTCCGCAGTTACAATAACGCCTGCCCCACCCCACTCGATAAATTGATCTTTTGGAATCTGCGTCAGATCAATAATATTCGTGAGAATATCGTTTTCTAAATTGTCCAGGTTTGTCATACAGGTTGCAAGTTGAGAACGATACTGATCTCGATTAGGAATGATGTGTTGCTCAATATGAAATTGAAGAATAAATCGTAAGAACGTTTGGAGTTGGATTTTATATTGCTCTTCTGTGAGATGTTCGCCGAATGTCTCCGAAACAATCAAAGAACATAATGTGTTTTGATGTTCTTTCAAATAATCCTCAAGATTGTCTCCATATTGTTCTTTTCGTAGTTCATGTAAACATGTTTGAAATATCGCCTTCTTTCTTGTATCAGCGATCATAATGACTTCCTCCCCGTTGGTTTTGTTAATCGAAGTATTGCATGGCGGCATTCAATTTCAAAACATTCTTATATTATTACCCAATAATCTGAACGCCCGCATTTCAGGCGTTTTGAGGGGAATTTGGCAACCAAATTCCCCTCAAAGTCGTCTGCAAATGCCTTGTTCGGCATTTTTACTTAGTGAGGAAGTCGATCCCGTAAACGCTGCAACATCGCTGATACTTGTTCAATACATTTTGTCAATGTTTCGGTTTCATCTCTTTCAACTTCCTCGCTCGCTCTTCTTACATGAGCGATAATTGCTCGTTCAACACTAAGTATTTGACCATTAATTGACCGAGCTTGTCCTGCAAAATCTAATTCTTCAAATGTACGCTCTTCCTGTCCACGTAACCGGGGTCTTGTAGGCATAGTTTCCTCCCTTATTGGATTGTTATTTATTTTCCTAATATTATACGTGTTATTTTGTGCTTCGATCTCCTTTTGCCAAAATTCTACATCATCTACTGAATGATACGGGACGTTGACGAGATAATGGTTGCCAGGTTTTTTCGCCATCGCTCTTATATCATTTGCGGAATAAGTAGAAGTCTCTTGAGACAATATTGCCGCTGAATCGTTCGCATAATCACGAAGTTTCCAAGATTCTTCTGCCTTACGGTTATATTGCTTATAAGAGAAATGAAGGAACGTATCCGATCTTAGTTCTCTGATGTAAACAAGTGATGCCATGAATTTATACCTCTTGAATAGTAGTTTAAAAATAAAAATCGGGTACAACAATCTTAATTATCATCTAAAACGATACTATTATATTGTCAAGTTTATTTTATGTATATTTTATTAATATTTTAAGTTTGTTTTGACAGAGATTTAAATTCAAATTATTTCATTAGTCCTGATTCAGGCATGGCATGAAGTGTATTCTACTCGTCACATCCTTATTGCTGCATTGCCATGATGCCGAACAACATATTCGTCGGACAGGGCTTCCCGCCAGAACGTTCATGCTCAACAATGGCGCTGTTCCACAAAGAATTTCAGGATGCCGACAATCTTGCTGCCATCATCAAAATTGTAGAAATAGCTGTCAATCGTCGCGATATTATCCTGAAGCGACAGAAATTGCCACAGCACGCCGTCCGTGACGACGCCATAGAGTGGGGGAAAATGCTTAATTTCTGATTGACTTGCTCTAAGGTTTTAAAATCGCTATATGCCATACGCTTTCTCTCTTCGCGACGAATTGGATGGATCGAAAAAAGCTGTCAGACACCTTCAAGGTGTCTGACAGCTACGTTCATGTCAATATATTTTTTCAGAAAGGAGACGCAAAGAATAGAGACGGCGGACAGGGCTGTCCGCCGGTAAAGGTGCTTACGGCTCGATGACATACCGGAAGCCGATGTTGGTATGCCAGTAATTGGGGTACATGGCGTAGCGCACGGGGG
>CAZMEO010000407.1:0-3383 GCA_964565315.1 uncultured Candidatus Moduliflexus sp.
AAAAAGCTGTTTCAGAATAAAGTGATTTTCCGCGAACTGCTCGAAACGTTCGTGCATGAAGAATGGGTGCAGGCGATTGATTTCGACACGTGTGAAACGCTTGACAAATCGTTCATCTCCGACCATTATAAAGAAACAGAAAGCGATTTGATTTACAAAGTCCGGCTGCGTGGTCAGGAGGCGTATGTCGTCATTCTGCTGGAATTTCAGTCCACTGTTGACCGGTACATGGCGTTGCGCGTGCTGAATTACATCATTGCGTTTTATTTAGATTACGCTCATTCTCAAACGCATCCCGGCAAATTGCCGCCGGTGTTTCCGATTGTGCTGTATCGCGGGAAACGCCGCTGGACTGCGCCGGTGCGCATCAGCGACTTGATTGAACAACCGGAATTGTTAGGACGATTTGCCGTGCAATTCGAGTATTTCAAGATTAATGAACGAGATTTTACGCGAGATGAATTGTTGCAGATTGGCAATATTGTTTCGACGCTCTTTTTGACGGAAACACAATATGACGTGAATGCGCTCGTTGACGAATGCAACAGCCTGTTCGATATTGAAGATCGCGAGGCGTTCGAGACCTTTATCAATTGGCTGTTGAATTGGGCGAGACATGGGCAGATTCCTATGGCTGATTATACTGAGATTGTGCGGAATTTAAAAAGCAAAGAGGAGGTCAGGGAGTTGTTGGTGCATACATTTAAAGATCATGATAAAGCAATTCGAAAGAAAGCGCGGCGAGAAGGCAGGTTGAAGGGCAAAATCGAGGGCAAAATCGAAGGGAAATTCGAGGTTGCCCGCGCCATGCTGTCAAAAGGGTTTGCGGTGGCATTGATCGTGGAAATGACCGGATTGCCGGAAGAAGAGGTGCTCCGATTACAGCAAGAGGCCGGGACATCTTTGCTTGCGCCTGCGCCACCGCATCAAACGCAGGGCGGCGATGCCGCGGCATCTGGGGCGCAGAGTCAACCATGACACAATTGATTGGACGAATCATCAAGGGAGAGAGAGCGCATGCACGCATCCCACAACGCTGAAAAAACAGGCCAGCCGCCTGCAATACAAGAATTCCGCGTCTTCGTCGTGGCTATCGATCAGGTGACGGCAGAAAAATTTCGCGTCACCTTGCAGGCTAAAGTCGTCATGAGTAACGAAAAAAATGTCATCGGGCGCGAAGTCGGCTTTTTTCTCAATGATATTATGTTAGGCGCGGCGTCATGCGATAAATGGGGGCGAGCCAATCTTTCCATCGAAGTGACGTGGATGATTATGAGCTACGGCAACACGTTGACCGCGCAGATCGAAGGGCTTGATGAGACGGTCACGCTCGCGCTCCCCTTGCCGGAACGTCCCAAAACGTCTGACGAACTCGCCGCAGAAGAGCAGGAACGGCAAGAACATCTTGCCGCAGAAAAACGCAGCCGCTTCATTGGGGAATTAGAGCGCAATATGGCGGATATTGCGGCAGGAACGTTCGAGATGGGGCAAAGCGACGAAGAACAGCGCCTCCTCAAACAGTGGGGCTGGTGGAACGATTATTTTTATAACGAATGCCCGCGCCATGCGGTCAAGCTGTCTGAATTTGCCATGAGCCGCTATCCGGTCACGCAAGCCCAATGGGAAGCCGTGATGGGGACGAATCCGTCCAATTTCAAAGGGATGCACCTGCCGGTCGAGCAGGTATCATGGAACGATGCGCAGGAGTTTTGCCAGCGCATCTCGCAGGAGACCGGCAAGATGTATCGCCTGCCGACCGAAGCTGAATGGGAATATGTCTGCCGCGCTGGAAGTTCGGACATCTGGAGTTTCGGCAGCGATCCGACGGTCTTATCGCAATACGCATGGTTTTCCGAGAATGCAGGCAATCAGACGCATCCAGTCGGGCAATTGCAGCCGAATGCCTGGGGCTTGTTCGACATGCACGGCAATATCTGGGAATGGTGTCAAGATGCGTATATCAGCGACATCTACGCCACGCTTCACGCGCAATCCCCTTCCGTGAATCCGATTTATGCCAGCGGCGGGGCTATGCGCGTCATCCGGGGCGGCAGTTGGTACAACTTCCCGGCGCGAGTCCGCGCCAGCGGGCGCAATTACGGCGGCCCCGCGCATCCGTATCATGATGTCGGGTTTCGCCTTGTGCGAATAGATTGATGATTATCGAGTTATTCTGTGGAGAACATAAATTATGAAAATTAAAGTCGGAGTGATTTTCGGCGGGAAATCGGTCGAACATGAAGTTTCGATCATTTCCGGGCTGCAAACGTTTCACGCAATAGATCGAAGCCAATATGATGTTATTCCCATCTACATCGCCAAAGACGGGGCGTGGTACACCGGGGAAAGATTGGCGGATGTTGAAAACTTCAAGCGCATGGATGAATTATTGGCGAGTTGCCAGAAGGTGCTGGTCTCCGCCAATGCCGATGAACATGCGCTGTTTGCCTATCCCAAAGCGTTCAGCCTGTTTGCCAGGCCGCTGCTTGATACAATTGACGTGGCGTTTCCGGTGATGCACGGCACGCATGGCGAAGATGGCTCACTGCAAGGGCTGTTCGAACTGATGAATCTTCCGTATGTCGGCTGCGACGTGCTGGCTTCGGCGATCGGCATGGACAAAATCACGCAGAAAATGGTCTTTCAGGCCGTCGGTCTGCCGATTGTGGAATATACCTGGTTCTATTCCCGCGATTGGGCGAAAGGCGGCGAAGAATTTATCGAACAGGCCGAACAACTGCTGACGTATCCGATGATCGTCAAACCGGCGGCGCTTGGTTCAAGCATCGGCGTGGCAAAGGTCGAGAATCGGGAAGAATTGGAAGCCGCCATTGACACCGTGCGCGGCCTCTGCGCCAGAGTGCTGATTGAGCAAGCCGTGACGAATCTTCAGGAAATCAACTGCTCCGTGCTCGGCGATTATGAGCAGGTCGAAGCATCGGTCTGTGAAGAACCGGTCAGCGGCGTCAACGTGCTGAGTTTTGATGATAAATATGTCAGCGGCGACGCCAGCAAAGGGATGAGCGGCGCAAAGCGCAAAATTCCGGCGGAGATTTCCGACGAGATGGCGGATACGATTCAAAAAATGGCGAAAACCGCATTTCTGACGCTGAATTGTCATGGCGTGGTGCGGATTGATTTTCTGGTCAATCGCGACACCGAACATATCTACGTGAACGAAATCAACACGATTCCCGGCTCGCTCGCCTTCTATCTCTGGGAAGCGTCGGGAAAGACCTTCTCGCAGTTGACGGCAGAATTAATTGCTTTAGCCTTAAAACGTCAGCGCGAAAAAAATAGCTTGATCTTTTCCTATCAATCGAATATACTTGCCGGATATAGCGGCGCAAAGGGAGTGAAAAAATAACCATTTCGGAAAACGA
>CAZMEO010000408.1:0-3320 GCA_964565315.1 uncultured Candidatus Moduliflexus sp.
ACGATCCGCGTTCCGTCTGCGCTGAACGCGGCCTGCTCGATCTTCGCGGAATCTCCATTCAGCATGAGCGTTTCCCGGCCAGTGTGCGCCTCGATAATTCGCACCGTATTATCGTATAAGACCAGCGCGATGTTTGCGCCGTTCGGGCTGAATGCCGCATATTTCACACCTTCGACCTGATTATCGAACGCAGGGAGTTCTTTGCCGGAATCCGCCGCCCAGCGTATCAATGTTTTATTCGACAACACCGCTAAAATCCGCGTTCCATCGGGGCTGAAGGCCGCTTGCGTGATCGCGTTGGGAGCGCTTCGCAGCACGAGCGACCGTTTGCCGGTCAGCCCGCCAGTAGCGGGCGCAGCCGCGATGTCCCAGACCTGCGCCTGTTCGAGGCAGACCGTCAGCAGGCGCGTTCCATCCGGGCTGAACATCGCCTGACTGACACGCGACCCATGTTCATCCAACACCAAGCGCTCTTGTAATTTCACCAGCCCGTCGTACAATTGAACTTCCGCTTCCGGGACAAACGGCTTTTCGGGCGAATTCATCTGTTTTGGCAAGGCTTCTAAGGCCAGCAGCACCGCGTTGCCATACTCCTGCCGCTCGTTTTCCTGATGCGCCAAATCGGTCAGAAAGAGCGATTGCGTGCGCAAGGCGTTTCGCCGCTGACGTTCGGCTTCGCGATATTTCGTATAGCTCAAAATGCCTAAACCGGACACCACAACCAACACGGTCAGCAGCGAGGCGAACAGCGCAATCAGCAGGCGGCGCTTTGCGCGAGTCAGCGCGGCGCGGCTTTTGCCGATAAATTCGACGACCTGCGGCTTGAAACCGAGACGCGGCAGATACGGGGCGACATAATCCAGCGCGGCGCGGTCGAGCAGCGTCCCTCGCACTTGATACTCTTTGTAGCGGTTTTCCACCATTTGCAGCGCTTCCAGCACGTCTTTTTCCAGTGCCGTCATCCGTTCGAAAATATGCTGCGCAAGACTGTCGTGGCGGAGTTCGTAGCCGCCGGCGTCTTCGCGTTCCCGCAAAATCCGCACGGTGACGAAATGATTGACCATATCGGTTATTTGCGCCGCATCCGCCGGAGTCCCCATACTATTTAATAATGTCACCACGTCAGGCACAGTGACCGTTTTTTTCGTGCCTTCCGGCGTAATCAGCGTTTTTAACACCGCTTCACCCAGCGCAGCCTGCGTTTCCATCGCGGCGATCTGCTCTTCCAGAAAACCGGCCAGCACGTTGCCCAGCGAGCCGAGCGCCGCGACATCATCCCGCGTCAGGTTGAGTTCTTCGGCTTCAGCGCGTTGGGCGGCGCGGTGATACAACTTATCCAGCACGACTTGCAGCCAGGTCAATTCCACTGCGCCCGCCGCTTCGCCGCCGAGCCGCGCAAGAATATCATCGGCTGCGCCGGATTCGAGGCGGACGCCGCAGACGCGGCATGGGCCGGTAATGGCGGCGAGCGCGTTCGCGTGGTTCATCCGTTCGACGCGGAGGCGATTGGCAAAGAGATTCGGGATGATTTGCTCGAATGCGGTCAGTTCGGCGAGATATTCCTCGCGGATGCAGAGAATGACGCGGCATTCAAGCGACGCCTCGGAGAGCGCAGCTAACATGGCGGCGAAACGCTGCTGCTCGGACGATGCGCCGAATAAAAAGAGTTCTTCGAACTGGTCGAAAATCAGAAAAATCGGCTTGAAATAATCGAGATAGAGCGAACGAACAGCCTGAACAAACGCGGCGCTTTCCTGCTCCGGGGAACTGGCGGGAAGCGGCGTCATGGCGAATTTATTGAGTTCTCGCGTCAGCGATTGCAGCAGGTCGCCGTTGTGACGGATAAAAATCGGCAGCGCGTCCGCTTCGCCTAACCGATTCGCTAACCCGCATTGAATCACGCTCGTTTTGCCGACGCCGGATTGCCCGTACACCAACAGCAATTTGCTGTAAAAGACCCGCGAATAGAGTTCCTCAATTTCGGCGTCGCGCCCGAAAAAGATGTCGGCGTCCTCTTTGGCATACGCATCTAAAAATTTAAACGGCTCTTTGGGATTCATGGCGATTTTACGGCAACCACGAAACACACGAAAGACACGAAAAGAACTCTGAGGTCTTGAAGACCTCAGAGTTCTGAAAATCTTTGATGATATCTTCGTGTATTTCGCGTGTTTCGTGGTTCATTCTGCTGTTCCTCCGCCGAAATAGGCAAAATATTCGTCAAGCTCTTCGTTCAACACGTCGTAATAGGAGAGGCTGCGCAGGTCGCATTTTTCCCGCGCTTCCGTGCCGACGTAATGAATCACGCCATGGTCGCGCTTGCTGTACAGAAAAATGTCTTTGCGGAGATTTTTAATCTTTTCGGGCGTGTCCAGAATTTCCGTATGCGTATCGACAATGAATGGCGAAAGGTTTAGGTAGTCGGCTGGCACATCTTTCAAGGTTTTCACGAACAACACCGAACGATTATCGGAATAGGAGGAGTATTCGCGGCGTTTCCCGGAAAAATCGGAGGTAATGTTATTCAACACCGTGATGTCGTGGTCGTAAGTAATCGGCTTGCGTTTGCGCTTATTGACGTGAATGTCGGTAATCGTCACCAGCGGATATTTGCTGAGAAAGCAGAGATCAAGCAGCATGTCGGTCAGCGTTTCCTGATATTCATAACAGCGGGCTTCGATGTCCGCGTCGCTGAGATTGACGAGGTAATGGGCGATTTCGTTGCGAATCGGCAGCCAGGGCTGAAGCTTTCGGGCGAATTTTTTGGAAAAGACGATTTCCATTTCCGGCACGAACGGAGCAAGCTGATTGTCTTCAAGCACGCTTCCCAGCGCTTGAATCAGCCAGACATACGTGCCGAGCGCTGGAGCGCCGAAGCGCGAGGCGAAATTGGCAGTCAAATCATTCGGCAGGGTAAGTTGGCGCGTCTGGCGTGCTTCGATAACTTGCACTAATAAAATAAAGGAAAGAAACTGTACCATCCGTTCAACGGTTTTGAGGATTTGATCGAGGCGTCCCCGGTTTTGCTCGTGCAGACCGACGGAAAAGAGGCGGCGCAATTCCACGCCGAGCGGCCAGGGAAAACTGCTGATAATCTCCGCGCCAAGCTGGCGGAATTCCGGCTCTTCGTCGTCATCTTCCGGCAGCAGCATCGCTAACTTCGGCTTATATTCCACCAATTTACGAAACACCGGCAAAATCATTTTTTCGTTAATGACCATACGCAAACCCTCCTTGAGAGATTAGACACAACTACGACGAGAAATTGAATGAAACGTCAAGATTTTTTGCAACATCACAAAAGTTTTCTTGATCTTTCA
>CAZMEO010000409.1:0-3304 GCA_964565315.1 uncultured Candidatus Moduliflexus sp.
AATACGCCGGGCGATCTTTGACCGACCCGCCGGGATTGCTCCCTTCCAATTTCCCTAAAATCCGAACCTTCGGATTCGGCGACAGCCGCCGCAACTCGACTAATGGCGTCTTGCCGATAGCTGTAAAAACCGACATATCGATCACACAAAGGCATAAAGAACACAAAGGCTTTTGAGCGACTACGACATTGGAACATTAATTTTTAAGAACCTTTAGGAGTGCGAAATCTTGGTTTCGCTTGTCAAATCAAGATTTGACACTCCTGAACGCTCCTAAAAATTGTGGCCATGTGCTGCCGCGCTTTTCCGTTGTCATCTTTGTGTCTGTGTAGTAGAAAAACTGTGTATATTGCATTCTTCATAAAATACACGGCAGTTTTGAGGATGCCTGAAAAATATTCAACTTTTTTCTGCATAGCTCTTGACAAATGATGGCGGTAATATTATTATTGGCATAAGCTAATAATTCGGAGGATGAAAACGCTATGGCGCGACCAGTTCGTTGCAGAAAAATCGGAGAAATGCCGCAGGCGACTGCCTTTAAACCGGCGGGCGTGCCGGGGCGCGAACTCAAAGAAATCACGCTGACGCTTGACGAATTCGAGGCGATCCGGCTCGCGGATTTCACCGGATTGTATCAAGCCGACGCCGCGCAGCAGATGGGCGTCTCGCGCCAGACCTTCGGCAACATGCTGGCAGCGGCGCATCACAAGATCGCCGAATGTCTGATAGAAGGGAAGATATTACGCATTGAAGGAGGCGTCATCGAGGTGTCAGAACGGCAATTCCAGTGCGCAACCTGTCAGCATGTATGGCGAGAGCCTTGCGGAACAGGGCGACCGAACGCCTGCCCGCATTGCCAGGGAAACAATGTGCATCGAGAACGCGCAATCGCGGAAGAGGCAGACGATGTTGTCGAGTCAACCGCGCCACGGCGGCGACGTTGCTGCCGGGGGCGACATCACATGGAACAGCATTCATAACAGGAGGAACATATTATGCTAGGATTCGATGGAACAGGACCACAAGGGTATGGGCAGCGTACCGGCGGAGGCTTTGGCCGTTGCGAGCCAAATGCGGCGTCAACGCCAGTGTATGGGCTTGGACGCGGAGGGCTGCCGCATGGCGGCGGACGAGGTTTCGTGCATGGCGGGGGCAGAGGCCGCTGTCGCGCATTTTTTCGCAAAGACGTTGTTTCGACTCCGTCGTATGATGAAACGCAGGAGTGCGAATCATTGTGGCAGGAAGCGCAGTATTTACAGACGCAATTAGACCGGATTCAGGCGCGATTATCAGAACTGACGCGCCCGACAGACGCGCAAAAGACCTCATGACGATTACGATTGCCAGCGGAAAAGGCGGAACAGGAAAAACGACCGTGGCGGTCAATCTCGCGAAAATCGCTGCGTCGCCGGTGATGCTGCTTGACTGCGATGTGGAAGAACCGAACGCGCATCTGTTTCTTGCGCCGATAATCACGGCGACAGTGCCAGTGTTTAAGCTGATTCCGCGCATCGATGCCGCAAAATGCACGTTATGCGGCAAATGCGCGGAAGTGTGCGCGTATCACGCCCTCGCCGTGCTGCCGAACACGGTGTTTGTCTGCGACAGCCTGTGTCACGGCTGCGGCGGCTGCGCCCGATCTTGCCGGGAACAGGCAATTACGGAAGAAGGGCATCATGTCGGCGTGGTGGAAACCGGACAGTCCGGAGACATCGCCTTTGCGCAGGGACGGCTGAATGTCGGCGAAGCAATGGCCGGTCCCGTGATTCATGCCGTCAAGCAGCAGCGTCAGCCGCAGGCGCTTGTCATTCAAGACGCGCCGCCCGGCACCTCCTGCTCAGTGGTACACACGCTGCAAAACAGCGACGTGTGCGTGTTAGTCACCGAACCGACGCCATTCGGCCTGCATGACTTGCGCTTGGCTGTCGAAGTGGCGCGGCGGATGGCGATTCCATACGGCGTGGCGATCAATCGCGACGGCGAAGGCGATGACGGCGTTGAGCGCTATTGCCGGACCGAACACATTCCTATTTTGATGCGGCTGCCCGCGGACCGTCGAATCGCGGAAGCGTATTCGCGCGGCGTCATGGCGGTGGATGCGCTGCCCGAATATCGGCAGGCATTTCAAACCTTGTTGGCGAGATGCCGCGAATTCGCCCAGCAAGAAGGACGGCAACCATGCAAGAATTCGTGATTATCAGCGGAAAAGGCGGAACGGGCAAAACATCGCTGACGGCTGCGTTTGTGGCCTTAGCGCAGCCGGTCGCGCTGGCCGATTGCGATGTGGATGCCGCCGATTTGCATCTGATGCTGCACCCGCGCATCCGGCAGCGCGAAGCATTTCGAAGTGGCGCGACGGCAAGCATTCAGCCGGAACGCTGCATTCAATGCGGCGCATGCCTCGCAGCCTGCCGCTTCGAGGCCATTGATGAGGCGTTTGTCGTCAATCCGCTTGCCTGCGAAGGCTGCGGCGTCTGTTTTCATGCCTGTCCGGTGCAGGCGGTGACGATGGAAGAGAACGTCTGCGGCGAATGGTATGTGTCAGAGACGAATTACGGCACAATGGCGCATGCCGCGTTAGGCGTGGCCGCCGAAAATTCCGGGAAATTAGTCGCGACGGTACGCCAGCAGGCGAAACGCATCGCAGAGGAAGAAGGCCGGAATCTCATTCTGATTGACGGCTCGCCGGGTATCGGCTGTCCGGTGATTTCATCAATCACCGGCGCGACGCGGGTCTTGATCGTCACCGAGCCGACACTCTCCGGCTTGCACGACTTACAGCGCGTGGTTGAATTAACAACGCATTTTAATATTCCGGCATCGGTCTGCGTGAATAAAGCGGACATCAATGCGGAGATGACCACGCGTATTCTGGCGTATTGCAACGAAAACGCCCTCTCAGTCGCGGGAACGCTGCCGTATGATCCCGTAATGACGGAAGCGGTGGTTCATCAGAAACCGGTCACGGAATTCGCGCCTGACGCCGCGATCTCGCGCGTGATTCAGCAGATGTGGGAACGCCTCGAACAGCAGTTGCGCGGGGCGGAAAGCGTTCATCATTAACCTATAAAAAAGGAACGAATACGACATTATGGCATCATGTGACAATGAAAAAAGTTGTTCGCAGTGCGAATCAACAGAATCATGCAATCAAGACGAGAAAACGCGCCACGAAGAAGAACGGCTGCGCGCGCAGCTTCGCAAAATCGATCATACCATTGTGGTGATGAGCGGCAAAGGCGGCGTCGGCAAATCTACGGTTGCCACGAGTTTGGCCGTCACGCTGGCGGGGCGCGATCAT
>CAZMEO010000410.1:0-3297 GCA_964565315.1 uncultured Candidatus Moduliflexus sp.
AAGGCGGCGTAAATCAATTTCGTATCCACCGCGTTTTTCTGCGTTTCGCTCACCATAAACATCACGCGCACCACCGCGTTGTCAATCTGATGTGTCGCAATCGTTTTTAAAATGTAGTCGGTCGGAAATTCCTGTTCCCGCGCATCCACTTCGATTTTGATAAAAGGCCGCGCCGGAGTCGTCACGAATTCGTAGGTGGTCGCGCCTTTGCGCAATGACACGAAACAACACCCTTTTTCGTCGTGAGATTCACCGAAATCAATCCGCTCGATACTGCCGGGATAGACGACATGCGGCTGGCCGTTCGGATTCAAATTCTGATGCTTGTGAATATGGCCGAGCGCGACATAATCGAACGCCGGATTCCTCAGCACGCTTTGCAGAATAATCGGATCGCTGCCGATGATCGTCGTGCGTTCCGATCCGGAATATTTCGCGTCGGCGGCGGCGAGATGCGCCAACAGCACGGACGGCAGCGCGGGATCGAGGTCGCGGGCGAATTTACTGATCCGGCTTTCGCATTTTTCCTGAATCGTCTGCGCAAGCTGCGTGTCGGTCAGATTTTTGTATTCGTCTTTCGTCAGCAGGATATGGCGGGTCGGCCAGGGAAAACAGGCGACTTGAAACGCGCCGCGTTTAGTGTCGATGCGAAAGAGTTCCGGCTTTTCGGCGACGGAAAACATCTGCCCGCCGAGCGTCTGAAAAATGGCAAGAGAAGAGGAACGTCCGAATGACGCTGGAATATCGTGATTGCCCGTCACCATGATGACCGGAATCTTTGCGTCGGCGAAGCGTTTCATCTGCTCCGCGAATTTCCCCTCGTGCGTCGGCGTCGGCGTCGCGATTTTGTAAGCGTCTCCGGCGAACAGCACGGCGTCCACGTCGCGCGCTAAGGCGGTATCCACGATAAAGGTCAAACTCTTCGCAAAATCATGCAAGCGCGAATGCAGCCCGGTTTCAGTGTCAAGGCGTCCGTAATTTTCCATGCCGACATGCGTATCGGCGAAATGCAGTAAGCGTATCGGTTCCATAACAAGGAAGGTGGCGCGGCAGCCGCGCTGCTGTCAAGGAAAAATCGCGGGAGTTAAGACCACAACACAACAACGAATACAAGAGGGGAACGAATTCACGTGCGCTTACGTCCCCGATTCGTTTCTTTCTCCTATTCGTTGTTGTGTTCTCGTTGCGATTCAATCCCGTAGCAGCGCGGCGAAATGTGCCTGTTGGAAGTGAATATCGGAGGTGAGCGCCTCGGTGATGCCTAATTCGTGCATCACGACGAACGACAGGCAATCCACTAAATCCCAGCTTTGCCGCTTATAAATATCGAACATTTCGATGCCGCGTTGCAGCAGCAGGGAATTCAGATGAATGATCGTCATCTCTTCCGACGTGTAAAAGTGCGTGATGATTTCAAGCGTTTCCCGTTTGTAGCGCTTTGACAGAGCGTTTTCGATTTCCAGGAGAATCGCGTCGGTGGTGATGAGCGGGTAATGCTGATATTTTTTCGCCAATCGTACCGCTTTGTGATGATCCTCGTCCTGCTGATTCACTAACGCGATGACGAATGACGTATCCACAAACAAACGTTCTGCGCGTGCTTTCATAATTCCCGAAACGATGCTCCTCCCGTCGCCAAATCCTGGACGGTCGAGGCGTTGCGCTCCTCTTGTTTCAAATACTCTTCGATCTTGCGGGAAAAGTCCGACGGCCCTTCGATGCGGATGGTTTGCAGCCGGTTCAAAAACGTCTGTTTTTCTACCTGATCATATTGCCGGAGAATGCTCTGAATAATGTTGTACACAATATCCAGATCGGCGTCTTTCAACCGGTCGATTTCTGATTTCAGCGCGGCTCGTGTTATCATAATTTTCAGGTCTAACATGCGAAAACAGGTTTGTCAACAGAAAGATTTCTACGAAAAAAATTCTTCTGTCACATTCCGTTTGACACGGCATTCGCGCTGTGAATAGCATTCTTTTAGCTAATCGTTGGCGCACTTCTAAAAATTAACTGAACGATGTATTATAATCTTTTTCTCAAATGAGGCATTGATATGCGTTACATATTAGGCATTGACATTGGCACGTCCGGGACGAAAAGCGTGCTGTTGGACGAACGCGGCGGCGTTGCTGCTGTTGGGCATCAAGCCTACGATTTCGACACGCCCCGGCCTGGATGGGCGGAACAAGACCCAGAGGTCTGGTGGGACGCCGTAAACACGACGATCCGCCAGATATTGACGGCCTCGCGGATTGATCCGGCAGCGATTCGCGGCATCGGGTTTTCCGGGCAAATGCACGGGCCGGTGTTTCTCGATGACGCAGGCCGCAGCCTGCGCCCCGCGATTATCTGGGCGGATCAGCGCAGCGAACAGGAATGCCGCGACATTTACGAGATGATGGGCGTCGCCGGGCTGCATCGAACCGTCGGCAATCCGGTGGATTCGGGCTTCATGGTCGCCACGCTGCTTTGGATCAAGCGTCACGAGCCGGAGACATATCGCCGAATTTATACGCTGCTGCTTCCCAAAGATTATGTGAAATTCCGCCTGACCGGAATTCGCGTCACCGACCCCAGCGACGCAGGCGGCACGTCGCTGTACGATGTCCGGCAGTTGGCCTGGTCGCAGGAGATGCTCGCCGCGCTGGATTTCTCTTCCGCCATGTTTCCGGAAATCAGGCCGTCGGGAGAGATGATCGGCGCGGTGACGCCAGAGGCTGCTGCCGCAACGGGTTTGCAAGCGGGAACGCCGGTCGTGAACGGCGGGAACGATCAAACGATGGGCGCGCTCGCCAGCGGCGTGATTACGCCGGGCGACGTGCTATTGATGATTGGCACGGGCGGCACGTTGTTTACGACCGTTGACGCAGTGGTGGTTGATCCCGGCCTGCGAATGCACACCTATCCGCATTGCATTCCGGGCAAATGGCATCTGTTAGGCGCGATTCTCGCGGGCGGGCTGCCGCTGAAATGGTTTCGCAATCTCGTCAGCCCGGACGCGCCGCTGTCATACAATGACATGACGCAGGAAGCCGCCGCCGTTCCGCCTTGTTCGGATGGCGTCATCTTTCTGCCGTATCTCGCGGGCGAGCGGACGCCGCACATGAACCGCGCCGCGCGTGGCGTCTTTTTCGGCCTGTCGCATACGCATACGCGGGGGCATCTGACTCGCGCCATCATGGAAGGCGTGATGTTCGCCATGCGCGATTGCGTGGAACTCTTCAAGGAACTCGGCGTCCGTCCGACGCGGATTATCGCGGGCGGCGGCGGCGCGTCAAGCCAACTCTGGCGGCA
>CAZMEO010000411.1:0-3292 GCA_964565315.1 uncultured Candidatus Moduliflexus sp.
CATCGCGGAGAGCCATGAACGAGCGCCATCCGACAGGCTCAGGGCGAACGACATCGCCGATCCTGAGTTCACGTAAAAAGACAGCCTTGTCGTTGCTGAGACAGACATTTATGTTGACTTCTTACCCCATATTTCTATAATGAGAAACCAACAATTCGCATAAACGTTCCAACCTTGCTCGCATGAAACAGTTAGAGAGGGAATGAGATGAAAGAACCGGTCATTATCTGCGTGGATGATGAAGAAATTGTCCTGAAATCACTCAAACGGGAACTCAATAAAAGCTTTGGCAGCAAGTATGTTATCGAAACCGCCGACGATGGAGAAGATGCAATCAAGCTGTTCGAAGAACTGATGCTGGCGGGAAATGACATCCCGCTGGTGATCGCCGACCAGATTATGCCAGGCATCAAAGGCGATGAACTGCTTGCCCGCGTGCATGCACTCTCTCCGAAAACCTTGAAAATCATGCTGACCGGCCAGGCGGATAAAGATGCCGTGACAAGCGCAGTGAATCGCGCGAACCTGTACCGGTACATTGCCAAACCCTGGGATGCGACCGACTTAGAATTGACGGTCAAAGAGGCGATTCGGCGCTATTTTCAAGATAAGGCCATTGAAAAACAGATGCAACTGCTGCGAGGTATGAACGCGAATCTTGAACAAAAAGTGAAAGAGCGCACCGTGCAATTGGAGCAGCAGCAGGACGAGTTGAAGCAGTTGAACGCCAGCAAAGATAAATTCTTTTCGATTATCGCGCACGACTTACGCGCCCCGTTTACCGGCTTGCTCGGCATCAGCGATTTTATCGTCAAAAACGTCGAGAAATTCAGCCCAAAGGAAATCAAAGAACATGTCACATCGATGCAGCAAGCAACCGAATCGGTGTATGTCCTGTTAGAAAATCTGCTCACCTGGACGCAATTGAAACAAGGGATTATCGAATATCATCCGCAGTACATCGCGCTGCGGGAATTGTCGGAACGCAATACGGCGTTTTTTGCGTCGAACGCCGTCCAGAAAAAGCTTTCGCTAAAAAATCAGATTCCGCCGCAGCTTCGCGTCTATGCTGACAAAGGCATGTTGAACACCGTGCTGCGCAATCTGCTGTCGAATGCAGTCAAGTTTACGCGCCCCGGCGGTCTTATCGAACTGTCAGCCCTTTCGCAGGGCGCGTTTGTCGAGTTTTCCGTGTCCGACACCGGCGTCGGCATCCCCAAAGAAGCCGTGCCGCACCTGTTTCGGATTGACATGAAATATTCGACGCCCGGCACAAGCGGCGAAGAAGGCTCAGGGCTGGGACTGATTCTCAGCAAGGCATTAGTGGAAAAAAATAACGGCCAGATGCGTATCGAAACCGAGCCAAAGCAAGGCACAGTCGTCACCATCCGGCTGCTTGCCGCCGCCGAGTAAGCAACTTTCCAGGAGCGCAAAAGCTTGCTTTTGTATTCCACGAAATCAGCGCCAGATATTCTGTTAGATCACATGGATGAACAATGCGATTCCTAAAGTGACAGAGGAAATGATCATGATCATAAAAAAGCCCCAATCTCAATTCACAGAACATCAAAAACGACAATTAGCCAAAATCAGTCAACATATTCCCTTGCGTGATGCGCTTCTTGAGGTGTCTGCCTCTCGCCGCATGCTCATGATAGCGATAGAAAAATTACGGAATGCTCATGACCTGTTATCACAACATGAATACCTTGATTTGGATATGGCTGAGTATCTGATTGCCCTTCAAACGTTGTCAGAAAATGTGCGTTCGTCAGAAGAACACTTAAAAATGTATATCAACAAGACACGTCCCCAATAACGGGAATTCTGGATAAGATATTCGCCACAGCGGGGCGACATGTGTATAGAAAGGGAAAAACATGATTCTTCGCAACGAACTCAACACATTTCTGAAAGAACTCTTTCACCCCGAACGTTTTCAGGATCACTGTCAGAACGGCCTGCAAGTTGAAGGCAAAGCGCAGATCGACACCATCGCGTTCGGCGTGTCGCTTAACCTGCCGATGATCGAACGCGCCATTCAATTCAACGCGGACGCGATCATCGTGCATCACGGCTTTTTCGGAAAAGAGGTCTTTTCCTTGACCGGCAGGCGACGCGAGCAAGTGCGCCTGCTGCTGCGGCATGATCTTTCGGTCTTCGGCATGCATCTGCCGTTAGACGCGCATGAGCAGCTTGGCAATAATGCGGAACTGCTGCGCTATATCGGGGCGGAAATCGGCGAACCGTTCGAAGTCGGGTTTTTCGCTCGCAATACGCAAGAACATTCGTTGACGGCGATGTTAGATATTTTTCATCACGCGCTGCATCCGGCGAATTATCAGCCTGCCGCCTCGCCCGCGCCTGCGCCGTTTTTGCTCGCGCCGACCTATCGACACGATTTTCTCACGTATCCGAACGGGCCGGACGTGCCTAAAAAACTCGCCGTGCTTTCCGGCAGTGCGTCGCGCGAATATCGCTCGAATGCGATCTTCGAACGCGGCGTGGATACCTTTATTTGCGGCAGCGTGGACGAATCCACCGCCGCCGTGTCGCATGAAACCCGCACCAACTTTATCAACCTCGGCCATTACTGGTCTGAAAAGCCGGGCATCCTCGCGTTGAAAGCCGAAATCGAACGGAATTTCGATGTCCGCGCCCTATTTATCGACATCGAAAATGTGGTCTGAAAAACCCTGTTTTCGGCGAGATTCGCCGTAAATTTCCTTGACAAGAGTCAGGGAAAACGAAAGCGTAACATTGGGAATGTGTAACGATTTACGTACCGGCGGACAGCCTGCCTGCCGAAATCTGATGAAACACACCTTGCCTCAAGCGCTTTTCTCTGAGCGGACGACGAACAAGGTTGTTCGTTGGTACATCAATCATGACGGGAATTTATCACATAACTTTTGTGGAATAATATCGCGTTGACGCCTTCAGGAGCGGGTTTTCGCCCAATACCTTTTCTGAGTTGGCGTGAGGCGCGTTTTGAACAGATGGATCAATTAGAAAAACTTGACGATCAGCAGCAAGACAACGCCGAATACGATGGCAGTAAGATTAAAGTCCTGACCGGCTTAGAAGCGGTGCGCAAGCGCCCCGGCATGTATATTGGCGATACGTCAGTATATGGCTTACACCACTTAGTCTATGAAATCGTCGATAACTCGGTGGATGAAGCGATGGCCGGATTTTGCACCGAAATTTCGGTAACGATTCATGTGGATAACAGCGTGACCGTCATTGATAACGGGCGCGGCATCCCGGTGGACATGCACCCGACCGAAAA
>CAZMEO010000412.1:0-3288 GCA_964565315.1 uncultured Candidatus Moduliflexus sp.
CGCAGATGGCGTCGCTTGCGGCGTTAGGGCTGGCAATCGTGACCATCAGCGCCTTGCGTTTCCAGAAGCGGCTGAGTTAATCGACTGGAAGGATGAATTTTCGAGGCACGCTGTCAGACACCTGAGAGGTGTCCGACAGCGTAAAACAGTTTATTCGTCGGCATGTTCGTGATCGCAGGCTTGCGAATGCTTGCTGCGGGAATTCCGCTGCCGTATCTTTCCGACGACTCCTAAAATAATGGCAAACGCCACTACGACAAGCGGCGTGGTGTATGCGCCGAATCCAGACAAATGATAATGCAGTTTTCGCAAGATGAGCGTCCAACTAATAATTGCCGCGTATGCGCCGCCTAACACAACCCCGACCGTCATCCAGGGGCGCATTTCTAACAAGCAGCCGATCACGCAGCCGATGACCGAACCGGTCATCCAGAAGGGGAGCCAGACGAAGACGAACAGGCCAATCAAGCCATACCGGTGAATGACATCGCGATGGGTTACAGCGGCCTCATGCAGCCGTTCCATCGGCGTTTTCAGGAATGGGAGCGCGGTGGCGTAGCGCCAGCTAAAGACGAACAGCGGATAAAATATCAACACGGTTAAGGCTTCGATGATGAAAGCGAGTGTGATGACCGTGACATTGCTCAGGTTGGCGGCATAGCCAAACGACATGCCCGCAGCCCGGCCAAAGGTGATATGCGCCGCCGTGATGCTCAGATAGATATGCAGGCGTTCGGGCGCAAGCAGCGCCAATGCAAGCAGGCCGCCCGCATAAATTGACAGGCCGAAAAGTCCCATCAAAAAAATGTGTCCTTCGGCATCGTGGAGCAGATAACGCCCGAAACGCCGCCACAGCGGACACTGTTGCTCAGATTGTCCGGTTTCTGTCATCATAATTTTGGGCGCGTCGTCCCGTTCGATACTCCCGCCTGGAACGCTAAAGCGCCTTCGGAACGATTGTCCGCGTTATTCAGGATGTCGGTGGCGACGACGCACTTTAATGGGATCCCCTGACATTTCAGCGCGTCGGCAGTCTCGCGCCCGATGCGCCGCCATTCAGCGTCATGCCCGCGCTTATACGCCTGCGCTGCCCGCAGATTGGTCACATACCCGGCAACCGCCTGCATCTGGCCTGTCGTAATTTGTAACTGCGCAATCGCCTCGTTCAGCGTGTTTTTTTCTTCTGACGCCACGTCATCGTCGGCGTGTGTCATCAGCAATAAATCGGTGAGTAGCGTAAATTTCAAGTGAGAGGCGGCAAAGTGCGCGGCAACGGCAGGCAGATCGATCATCGCCGGGTCTGCCGCCACCGCCAGCACGCTGCCGATGCCGACCTCGCTGACGCTGATGGCTTCGCAGAAGAGCCGCAATTGCGTCAGTTCGGCCTCTGAGATGGACTGATCTGCTGACGCCAATGCCGCGATCAGGCTTAAATACTCAATGCGCGTTTCTTCAGGATATTCAGTTAAGGGGTGCCGTGATGCGATCATAAATTCTTACGGGCGATCAATCGCCAGCCTCGAATATATCGTACCGCCGACGTCCTCGTCGGCCTCTCTTGGCATCGCCGACGAGGACGTCGGCGGTACAAATTACACCTAAAAATTAATGAAACAGTGTACTCGTTGATAAAACGACAAAAAGCATGATAAACAAAATCGGAAGAATCCTTATCTATTATTCTTCCTGCACAAAGGATATTTGTCAAGGCTTTTCATGGAAAATGCGGCGAGGATGGGGCAAGAAATCGCGAGATGATGGCGTGAGAATAAACAGGTTGGGAACTGTCAGACACGTTCAACGTGTCTGACAGTTTTGGCGATTGGCAGGCGCTGCGTAACATCAGTTATTCAATCAGCGTCTTGCCATACGTGCCGAAATTCAGGCTGATTTTGCCGACGAAGCCGCTGAGGTCTTCATCTTCCAACGCCTCTAAATCCACGTCGGCGACATAGCGATACCCGACGCCGACGCCAATTTTGAAATAGCGCGTCATTCTGAGATAGAGGTTCGCCATCGGCTCGACCACCCAGAAAGTATCGTCGTCTCTGGCCGTGCTATAATCGTATTTCACCGATCCCACGCCAACGAGATTCGAGAGCGAGAAATGAACGGCATTCTCAGGCGCAACAACATATTCCAGCGTGATGCCGCCGAAGCCCACCGCCAAATCCGGTTTTTGCCCGACGCTGAGCATGGGGCCTGGCACGTCATTCGCCAGCCAGTAGCCTTCCGCACCGATGACATAGTTATTGTTGATAATCCAGCCGAACCGCCCGCCCGCCAAAAACGCGAATTCTTCATTGATTTGAGAAAATTCGAAGGACGGCGCGCCGAAAATATCGTTCCGCGTGCCGTAATCAACGTCTGACGGCGCATCCTGAGCAGAGACTGGAAGAGCGGACAACAGCAGTAAAAAGAGCATGGCATATTTTTTCATAGATATTCCTTTTCAGTGGGCGGCAACGATTGACGCGCCAAAGACGTGCGATCGCTGCCGGTATTTATCAAATGATTTCCTTGTGTTACGAGACATTCGTTTGATGCAAAAAAATGAGGTTGGTTTAATCATGCGTAAAAAATCGCGCCCAGGAAAACGGCGCGGACATTTCGAATGCCCATGACAGCTTAGATCGTTTTTCTCTGGACAAAATGAGCAGGTTTCGAAAAAGACGAACGCAATTCGTTCCACGCGTTTATTCGATTTCATTCATCAGGTCGGCAGCCTGAAATTCGGGCATCCGACCTGTGTTATCTTAAAAAACCGATGAAACTCTTTTCCCCGATTGCAATCGTTGGCATTGGCGGCATATTTCCCGGCGCTCCCACGTTGGACGCCTTCTGGCAGAACATCGAACAGGGCGTCAGCGCGTCGCGCGAAGTCCCGGCTGGCCGCTGGCCGCTCCCGCTCGAAGACATCTACAATCCGCAGCGTGGCCTGATTGATCACGTCTATTCCAAACGCGGCTGCTACATCACCGATTTCGCGCTTGACGCCGCCGGTTTGAACCTTAATCCCGCGTTGATTCCGCAGCTTGATCCCGTTTTCCATCTTGCGCTGCACGCCGCTCGCACCGCCATGCAGGACGCTCGCTTGACCGACGCCGAACGGTGCAGCGCAGGCGTAATGCTCGGCAATATCGCCATTCCGACCGAAACGATGTCCGTCATGACCGCCGACATTCTTGGCAATGCCTTTGAATCTGCGATCCTTCAGACCTGTGAGGTTTCCAAAACCTCACAGGTTTTCACGAAAAATCCGATCAATCGCCACGCCGTCGGCATGGT
>CAZMEO010000413.1:0-3286 GCA_964565315.1 uncultured Candidatus Moduliflexus sp.
TCAAGCTACGTGGTCGGCGGCACATGGCTTTTTCCCGTTGATACGGCCTCGCTGCCGCCCACGAATGCGCCGGTCAAAATTACGCGCCAGGAAGTCGTGGACGCGGAATATCAGGTCGTGATGCTGAAAACGCTGCTGCTAAAGATTCATGAGTTGGAAATTCAGCACGCCGCCCGCCAAATTTGCGACGCGGCGCAGCAGATATTCAACACGATCAACGCGTCTGCCGATAACGCCAAAACCGCGCAGCAATTTTCTGTGTACGCTCTGACGCCAACCGTGAAAATATTCAAGAAATATCTTGAGATTCTTTCCGAACCGACCGCGAACAGCGCTGCCCCCGTGATGGCAGCGCGGATGCCCCTGATTTTCGAAAGCGTCCGGCTCGCCTTCAATAAGCAGCGTGACAGCATGCTGCGCGAGAAACGCTTTTTGCTCGATCTCGAAATCGCGGCATTAGCCGAAACGCTCGAAGAGGATCGCGTGAACGAAAAAATAAAAAACTCTTGACAAATTCGAAGAGTGATCCCATTTTATATGCAGTTTTATTAGCACTCTTTTACATGGAGTGCTAATTCTTTTTTTAGCAAACAGGGAGGCATATTCTGTGATCGTCGGGCATGGCTGACGATTTCAGGGGAGAAGCGATATTGTGGTCACGCAAGGGACGTTAGAAGAACGACAACATCAGGTGTTAGTGGCGGTTGTGTGCAACTATATTTCCACCGCTGAACCTGTGGGTTCCCGGACAATTGCCAAAAAAGCCGGATTCGGCCTCAGTCCGGCCACTATTCGGAATATTATGGCGGATTTGGAAGAATTCGGGTTTCTTGCGCAGCCGCATACGTCTGCCGGTCGCATTCCGACCGACAAAGGTTTCCGGTTTTACGTCGATCACCTTGCCTCGTCGCAACGTTCGCTGGAAGAGACGGATTCATCTCAGATTGAAGAAACGCTGCATTCCGAAATCGAAGTGGTCAACCTGATGAAAAAAACGACGGATTTGCTGTCGAAACTGTCGAATCAGGCGGGCTTAGTGCTGACGCCGAATTTGAAGAATACGGTTTGCCGCCATATTGATTTTATTAAGTTAGGCAATGCGCAGGTGTTGGTCATCTTTATTTCCGAATCGGGTTTGGTGCATAAGCGGGTGATTTTGCTGGACGAAGAGATTGCGCAAGACACGCTCGATAAAATGTCGAAATTGATCACGTCCGAGCTGATGGGCTTGAGTCTCGCGCAGATTCGCTCTAAACTGATTGGCATGATGGAGCATGAGAAAACGCAGTTTGATCTGTTATTTTCTAACGCCGTCAAACTGAGTCAGCAATTTTTTTCCGATGAACCCGATGATAGCGAACTCTATGTCGGCGGCGCGTTCAACATGATGAATCAGCCCGAATTTACTGATGTCGAACGAATGCGGATGCTGTTTAAAGCGTTTGAAGAAAAGCGCTTGTTGATTCGCCTGCTGGATAAGTGCATTACGAACGAAGAAGCCGACCATAACACGACGCGCGTGATTATCGGCGAGGAAAGCACGGAAGAAGACATGCGCGATCTGAGTCTCGTGCTATCGTCGTATAAATATGGCGACCGCACACTTGGCGTAATCGGCATCATCGGCCCAAAACGCATGGATTATACCCACATCATCCCGATGGTGGAATATACGGCGAAAACGATGTCGCGCTTGTTGACCGAACGGATGGATTTATAATCGTGTTTTACAAATCACGTTGAGGAGAATTGTCGTGAAGATTCCAATTAAAATTGTGCAACATCAGGAGAATGACAACATGGTAGAACAAGACATTCACGCGCAGGAAGGCGCTGACACCGAGGCCCTTGTCGCGGAACCGGAACTCGAAAGCGCCGACGAAAGCATTATCGAGCCATCAGCAGAAGCGACGCAGCCTTTGACAGAAGAAACTGCCCCGGAAGAATCGGAAGATGAAGTGACGCGCCTGCAAAAAGCGCTTGACGCCAAAACGCAGGAAGCCAAAGATCATTTCGACGCCAGATTGCGTTTGCAGGCGGAGTTCGATAATTTTAAGAAACGCAAAGAAAAAGAATTGCAGGATTTCCGGCGCTATGCGAACGAAGATATTCTGCGCGAGATGCTCAGCGTTGCGGATGATTTTTATCGCGCGATTGCGGCGGCGGAACAGACGCATAAATTAGAAGATTTCTTAAAAGGAATTGAGATGATTTTCGAGAAATTCCTCGGCGCCTTGAAACGCAAAGGCATCAAGGAAATCGAAGCCGAAGGCCAGCCGTTCAACCCGGAAATCCATGACGCCGTGATGCAGATGGAACGGGACGATGTCGAAGAAGGCACGGTGGTCTCAGTATTCCAGAAAGGCTATCTGTTGAATGATCGCGTCATCGTGGCGCCAAAAGTCGCGGTTTCAAAGAAGAAATAATTCCTAGCAGGTAATCTCATTTTGGCCAATTCGCTTAATTATTATAAACTGTTAGGCATTTCTGAACAGGCTGATGACTCAGAAATTAAAAGCGCCTACCGGAAGTTAGCCCTGAAGTATCATCCTGATCGGAACTCGGGCGATAAATTTGCGGAAGAAAAATTCAAACAAGTCACGGAAGCGTACCGCGTCTTGAGCGATGAGAAGAAACGCGCCGAATACGATTTGGGGCGTTCCCCGTCTCAGCAGGAGAGTGCGGCGTCTTCAGCCTCCTATCGAAATAAGCACGTGAATTTCGATGACGTGTTTGATGTGTTCGATAATTTTTCTTCCAGCAGCAAAGCCTCTACTCGTAAAAAATATCGCCAGCAGGCGCGCGGCGCAGATTTGACGCATGAACTGTCGATTTCGTTCGAAGAAGCTGCGCTTGGCACGACCCGCGTGATTGAAGTCACCCGCATGGAACAATGCCTGCGCTGCCGGGGCACGGGCATCGAACCGCGCACCTATCCGATGCTGTGCCCGATTTGTCTTGGCAAAGGCCGCATTCGGCAATCACATGGCTTTTTGGGATTTACGCAGGTCTGCCAGGAATGTAACGGCAGCGGTCGGGTGTATCAGAAAGATTGCGCGGAATGCCGGGGAGATAGCCGCTTGCCGCAGACGCGCAAGATTTCCGTGCGCATTCCGCCGAACGTGCATGACGGCACAAGCCTGAAAGTCGCCGGAGAAGGCGAACATGGCGTTTATGGCGGCGGCACGGGCGATCTGCTGATTCATGTGCATGTCGAGCCGCACGAGTTTTTCGGGCGCAAAGATAACGACATCTGGTGCGAAGTGCCGCTGACGATTACGCAGGC
>CAZMEO010000414.1:0-3276 GCA_964565315.1 uncultured Candidatus Moduliflexus sp.
AGGCCGGGGCGCTGTATGCGCGGCCTCCGGCGGTGACGCTTTCCTTCCCGATGCTTGCCATTCGGCACGGTCAGACCGATGACAACATTCGCTGCGCCTGGCAGGGGCAGATTGATGGCCCGTCAAATCAATTAAACGCCGTCGGAAAAGAACAAGCCCGCATCGCGGCGGCCAACCTCTTCGCGCAGCTCAGCGAATTATTCGGCGCAGCGCTGCCGACACTCGCGATGTCAGGCCGGTTAGCCGTGTTCAGCAGCCCGTTAGGACGCGCCAAAGACACCGCGCAGACGTTTCTCGATTATTTCGCCGCACAAATCGGCATGACGCTCCCGCTGCGCATCGAGCCGGATTTGGCGGAAATCTTTTTCGGCATCGTCGAAGGGGGAACATTGGAGACGTTGAGCGGCGAACTGCGCGAATGTCTTTTGCAGTTCAAACATGGCCGCGATGCCACGATGAACTGGTCAGGCACGGGCGAAAGCTTTACGGATGTCACGCTCCGCGCCTGCCGGTTGTTAGAGCGCTTGAACGCTGAATTTCACGACGGAGAAACGCTGATTGCCGCGTTTTCGCATGGCACGTTAATCAACGGGATGCGCGTGGCAGTCGGCGATCCGATGTTACTTGACGAGCAGGGGAAAGTCATGTTTCGCAAACACATGATCGATAATGGCGAAGCCTACTGGCTCAGTCAATCGCGGCAGCTTGCGGCTCGTTTGGCGCAGCGCGTCGCGCAGGAGGCTCAGACGTTTGCGTTCGCGAATTAACCAAAACTACACGGATGAGTGTAAGCAAGAATTTTTTTATTTAGCCCGTAGGGCTTGAAGTATTGTAGAAGCCGGCAAGCCACCGCATTTCTACCGCGTAGCGGTTGTGGTCACGATTCCATATCGCCTACGGCGAACAATGTGACTGTCTTCAACTTCTACAATACCTTATCGCCTACGGCGAAAATAGCTAAAAGGAGAGATGTATGTTCAAAATTTTGAAGCTCAATCAAATTTCGCCGAAAGGCTTGGAAATTTTCCCGCAGAATCAATATGAAATTGCCAGCGAATTCACGCATCCAGACGCAATTTTGGTGCGAAGCGCCACCATTGCGCCAGATACCCTGCCGGAAAGCATCAGGGCGATTGCCAGAGCCGGAGCGGGCGTGAATAATATTCCCGTGCCGGTCTGCACGGAACGCGGCATTCCGGTCTTCAACACGCCGGGCGCAAATGCGAACGCCGTCAAGGAATTGGTGTTAGCGGGCATGGTCTTGAGCGCGCGCGGCGTGCTGGAAGGAATCGAATTCGTGAAAGGCTTGCAGATGACAGACGCGAAAGCGATGTCAAAAGCAGTCGAAGACGGGAAAAAGCATTTTGCCGGGTATGAATTGGCGGGCAAAACGCTGGGGATCGTGGGGCTTGGCAAAATCGGCGCGTTGGTGGCGGATATGGGCTTGCATCTCGGCATGCAGGTGATGGGCTTTGACCCGGCGCTGTCTGTGGATGCGGCCTGGCGGCTGTCGAATCAGACGCAGCGCATCGAAAATCTGCCGACGCTGCTGTCCAAAGCGGATTATATCTCGCTGCACGTGCCGTATTCTGAGACGACGAAAAACATGATCAATCAGAACAATATCAGATTTCTGAAAAACGGGGCGCGGCTGCTGAATTTTTCGCGCGGCGAAATTGTTGAATGCGCGGCGGTAATTGAAGCGCTGAATACTGGCAAACTCTCGCGATATGCCACCGATTTTCCCTGCCCGGAATTGATGGGGCGCAAAGAGGCAATTATGCTGCCACACCTCGGCGCGAGCACCGAAGAAGCGGAAGAAGCGTGCGCGGTCATGGCGGCGAAACAACTGATCGATTTTCTCGAAAACGGCAATATCGTCAATTCGGTCAATTTCCCGGCATTGAGCCTGGATCGCACCAGTTCGAACCGGATCGCGATTGCCAACAAAAACATTCCCAAAATGTTAGGAAGGATCACGTCAGTGCTTGCCGATTCGAATATCAACGTCAATGAGATGCTCAACAAAAGCCGGGATGACGTGGCCTACAATTTGATTGATACGGACACGCCGCCGAGCGAAGCGCTGCTGACGGCGCTGCGCGGCATCGAAGGCGTGATTAACGTCCGCGTCGTCTATTCTGCGTAGCCTTCCCGCCGCAAGCCATTCAATAGGGAAACAGAGAAACAAAACCTCACAGGTCTTGAAGACCTGTGAGGTTTGAATGCGATAATTGCGCAATTTCAGAAAATAGAATTACACCGAGCATAACGCGCCAAGATATTCGACAACCAGCTTTCCCACCCGCCCTTCTTGATGCCGTTCATGCGCATTATTAGACTCCCTCTATTTATCAGTAATTACACTGTACTTATTTCATCTCTCGAAAGAATATCTGGATGCATACCACGAGATTCTCTGATCATAGCGTATCATGTCAAGACCTTTCTTGATAACGCTTCTGGATATTTTGGAACACTCTCTATACATGCTCTCCCATACGATGGTCATAATCTCAATCTTTTGCCCTGTTAGTGATGATTATGATATGTCTGAATAGCCTTTGATATTAGGGAAAATTGTTATTGTTTTGTCCAGTAACAATGTAATACCCGTAAGGCACTGGTCGCATGACGCCCCCAATGGACTCCAAAGGTAAATTTCCAATGAAATACGGCGTTTTGAATTTGTCCTTGTTCATAAAGGAGTAATCCCCCTTTGAGATCAACATACATATCCAAAAAGTCATCAGCGGCATCACCAGTAACAGGTTCATCAGCTTGATTCGTTACGGGTTCGAATACCTCAAAGTAGTAGTTCACGGGGAGACTCCCAAAGCGTTCATAAATATGACGGCACTGTATTTTATCTATAGTGGGAGGATTATACGTCGATTCACATTCGGCATATGGCATTGTGAGGGCAAAATAATGGAGCGCCGAAGCATATCGTAACGCCTGATAGAGTTCATCTCCCTCTGCTTTTATTGGGGGTTCTGCCCACGCACAGAATTCGGAGACAAGTATTTTAAATTGCTGAACTTCTTCTGGAATATTCATGCTTATAGGGTTCTAACAACGTAATAGTTTACAACTTCCGCAACAGAACATTCACGCGCTCAAGCAGCGGGCGGCCTTTGGCCGGGTTCACCATCGCGATATAATGCGCGAGGCCGCGCAGGCTGGCGGGCGTGAGTTCGCGGCCTTTCCACGTTTTACCCCGCAAGCCGTCTTTTTCAATTTGGAATAATAGCGCCCGGAAATTCCGCAGCGTGT
>CAZMEO010000415.1:0-2079 GCA_964565315.1 uncultured Candidatus Moduliflexus sp.
ACAGAAAGCGAGACGCCTTTCAAGGCTTCGATATTGCCATAAAACGTATGAATCTGTTTGACTTCCAACTTCGCCATGACCTATCGTTTCCTCCCTAAATACGCCTCAATCACTTGTTCGTTTTTCTGAATCTGCTCCGGCGTCCCTTCCGCAAGTTTTTTCCCATAATCCAGCACGACCACCTTATGTGAAATATTCATCACCACGCGCATGTCGTGTTCAATCAAAAGAATAGTGATGCCTAAATCCTGATTCAAGCGTTCGATAAGTTTAATAAGGTCTAACGTCTCTTGCGGATTCATCCCGGCTGACGGCTCGTCTAACAGCAGCAGTTTCGGCTCTGTTCCAAGCGCTCTGGCGATTTCCAGACGCCGCTGTTCCCCGTATGGAAGATTTTTTGCCAACACGTCTTCAGATTGATGCAAATGAACTTGCTTCAGCAACTCATACGCGCGTTGATGCGCCCGCCGCTCTTCCTCCATCGTCTTGTTATTTCGCAGCAACGCGCCCCATGTTCCGGCCTGCAAGCGGCAATGCTGCCCCACCAGCACATTTTCTAACGCGGTCATGTTATCGAACAGGCGAATGTTCTGAAAGGTTCTGGCAATGCCGCAATGCGTGATTTGTTCTGGCTTGACGCCGACAATCTCTTTGCCGTCGAATAAGATGCTGCTTTTGTCGGTCGGCGAATAAAATCCGGTGATGACGTTAAAAAATGTGGTTTTCCCCGCGCCATTCGGTCCAATTAAGCTGACGATCCGCCCGCGCTCGATGTCGAAATTCAGGTCATGCAGAGCGACGAGGCCGCCGAACCGCATGGTGAGGTGTTGCGCTCTCAACAATTCCATAGACTACTCTCCTCGCTTGAAAGCGACTTTGCGGCGCGCAGCGGGGATAAATCCCATTGGACGGAACCGCATCATGATAATCAATAAAAAGCCGTAGGCTAACAGGCGATACTGCTGCACCTCTCGCAAAACTTCCGGCAAGCCCATCAAAATAATCGAGCCAAGCACCACGCCCGGAATGCTCCCCATGCCGCCGATGACAATCAGGCACAACACGTTAATCGAAACAAGCAGCGAGAAATCGCTGGGGAAAATCGTGCCTTGCCGCGCCGCGAAAATTGCGCCGCCCGCCCCGGCGAACGATGCGCCGATGGCAAACGCTAACAATTTGTATTTATTGACGTTGATCCCCATCGCCCGCGCCACGTCTTCATCTTCCCGCATGGCGATCCAGGCGCGTCCGAGGCGAGAATTGTTTAACCGGTCTGCGACGAAAATCGCTATCGCACAGCCGATTAAAATCAAATAATAAAAATGAATCGGTTCCTTGAAATGCAGTGAAAAGAGCGCTGGTGCTTTGCCGGTCAAGCCTTGCGGCCCGTTCGTCACGCTGTCCATATTGTTCAGCACCAACCGCGCAATTTCGCCGAAGCCGAGCGTGACAATCGCCAAATAATCGCCGCGCGTCCGCAGCACCGGCACGCCTAACAACGCGCCGACGATCAGCGCAATAAACACGCAGACCGGAATCAGTATCCAAAAATAGTTCGTGTAGCCGATGCTGGGATCCGGCACAAGCGCCCGCACCATCAGCATGTAGGCATACGCGCTGATGCCGTAGAAGGCGGCATACCCCAACACGAGCAATCCGGCAAAGCCGACCGCGACATTTAAGCCGATCCCCATCATCACATACAACCCGACAATAAATAACACCTGCGTCCAGTATGGGCCGACGAACCAGGGCAGGGCAAGAAAAAAACCTAATAACAGCCCTGTTTTTATCGTCGGATGAAGGGCGTTTATGTGCTTGAATATCCCCTGTATGCCCTTATTTTCCATTGTTGCCTCCGATTTCATATTTTCTCAGACAACAACGAATCAAAGAAAGAAACGAATCAGTTTTCTGCTGCTATTCGAATTTGTTCCCTGCTTTTATTCGTTGTCGTTTTTTAGATGCTGAGCGTCATGCAAATGCATCATTGCGCCGTTTCCATTACATTTTTTTGGTTGCCAGCACTTCGCCCATCAAGCCGGTCGGGCGGAAGATGAGAATGAACACGAGCAGCGT
>CAZMEO010000415.1:2179-3274 GCA_964565315.1 uncultured Candidatus Moduliflexus sp.
ACGGCGCGGATCGCCTTGCCGATTTTGGTTTTCTGGATAATCATGTATAAGCCCGTCATCATCGCAATCGAGAGCGCGATAATCAGAATGCCGATTTTTTCGATGGCCACGCCGCCGGGCAACGGGATCGCGCCTTTGACAAGCGCCTCATTCGGGTAGTATTTGATGCGGCCTGAGGTAATCAGCATCATGACGTTTTGCAGAAAAATCGATGCCCCGATGGCGCTGATCAGCAAGGTCAAACGCGGGGCATTTCGCAACGGGCGATAGGCCGCGCGTTCGGTAATCAGACCGATGCCAGCGGACACCGCCATCGCAATCAGCAGCGACGCCAAAAATGCCAGTAGCCAGGGAAGTTTCAGTTCTTTAGAGGTTGCCAGCGCCGAAAACGCAAAAAACGCGCCATACGCGCCGAACATAAAAATTTCGCCGTGCGCGAAATTGATCATCATCATGATGCCATACACCAGCGTGTAGCCGACTGCGACAAGCGCATACACGCCGCCGAGCGTGATGCCGTTAATGAATTGCAGCGCAATCTGTCTCGCCGCGTTTTTCACGGAAAAGATTCGTTCTTGCGCCGCCGTGCGAAATAATTGCTGCTGTCCGTCGCTGAACACAAATTGAAGCAGACCTTGATCATTGCGAAAGACCTTCGGTTCAAGCGATTCCTGACCTTGCGGAATCTCGACCGTTTGTTCAAGCGGCGCGCTGGGATACAATGACACTGTTCCTTGCAGCCCATCGAATGGCGCGTTTCCCTGATCGAGCGTGAAGGTCACGATATTTTTCTCGGAGACAGCAATATCTTTTGCTCCAAGCGCGGCGAAAACCTGTTCAATTTCAGGGACTTCCCAGATAAAAGAATGCGGTTCTGACGATTGGCGATAAAATTGAAAAACGACGAGAAGAAGAAGTATCCCTGCAATGCTCAATAATAATTTTAGAATTTTCACGTGGGTTCGGGAGGCGTAAAAACACGTCATGCGTAAGATTTGCGGGACAAATCATTACGCATGACGGTCTTGCTTCATACCTGCTTCGCGATTACTCTTGTCCCGGAGCGATCACAAATTGTTTGTCTTTGACTTGCCA
>CAZMEO010000416.1:0-3266 GCA_964565315.1 uncultured Candidatus Moduliflexus sp.
TTTTGCCGGTGACACGCGCCCATTCGTCCCAAAATTTCGCATTCCGCAGTGTATTGATCATCTGCCCCATCGTTAATTTCTCAAGGCCGCCTTCGCCTCCGACACGCTTTGTGGCGGCCTCGTCAATCGCCCGCCTGACAGATTCATCTATCTGATCGCGATACTGCTTCGTCATCTGCCGCAACGCCTGTTCGATAAGTTTGACGCATTCGGTGGCGGCGGCAGTCGCTTCGCCGATGCGTAACATGTTGTTTACGCTGGCGATCCTGGCGTGAAAATCATAAGTTGCACTCATGCGATTCCTTCCGTGCTGGTTGAAAAAATGTGGAATTTTTGCCACAAAAAATTATTTACGCAATAATTCTTTCATTAGGGAGGAATCGTCAATAAAAAACGTGGAGAATTGCAAAATTCGAGAGAAAATAACGCGATGATGATGGAACTTTCTCTTGACAGCGCGGCATGGCGCATCATAATTATTTTGACATCGATAAAACTTACGCAGTGGGGTTCGACAGGCTCACGACGACCGTTCCGCTCGCCATGAGCGCTCAGCGTGACGGTCACTCTGAGCGGAGTCGAAGAGTGGATAATTTGGCAACTGATTGCTGCTTGTCGGAGGAATAATTGTCGTGTTTGCATTGATAAACCGGCTCACATGGCAAGAGCAAAGTTATCTGGGCATCGTCTTGTTCGCCGCGCTGATTTCGTCAGGATTGGCGCTGCATGCCTGGCATTATCGCCAGAAGCCGGAAGCGGCGCGTTTCAGCATCTTCATGCTCTGCATTGCGGTCTGGGCGTGTTGCGCGGCATGGCTGGCGCTCAGCAGCACGGAAGCCGAAGCGCATCTGCTGGCGAACATCGAGCTTTTCAGCGCAGGCGCGGCCATTGTGAGTTTTTTGCTGTTTGCGTTATCTTACGTCGGGCAGCAGGGCTGGTTTTCCTGGAAACGCATCGGGCTGCTTGTCTTGCCGCTTATCATTTTTCAACTGTTGCTCTGGACGAACGACGCGCATCAACTTTGTTTTCGCGACCTGCATTTCCCACGTCAAGGCGGGCTGCGCGGCTGGGCGTTTCACGTGACGCCGTTGTTTTTCGCGCATAACGTGTATGGCTACAGCGTGGTGTTTTTCAGCCTGGCATTGATTATCCGGAGGATTCTTCATTCTGTCAGGTCATCTCGTCGGCCGGTGGTGTTTCTGTTTGTCGGAATACTCCCCGCCATCGCGACGACGATCTTCGATGCCATTCCACTCTTCCCAAACGAGACGGCTCCGGTTGGATTTACGTTGATGGGGATTGGCTTCGGCTGGGCGATTTTCCGCCATCAGTTTCTCGTCATGCTTCCGATTGCCCGCGACAGGCTGATTGACAGCATGACTGACGGCATGATCGTGGTGGATGCGCATGATCGAATTATCGATATGAATCCGGCGGCGCAGGCGATTCTTGAGCTTTCTCCCTCCGATGTCATGGGACAATCCGCGGTGGAGTATCTGCATCCCTGGTATTTGCAGCTTTCTCAGAAAGACGTGGCGGACGCCGAAATGACGACGATGCAGCAAGGGGAAGTTCGCGTCTATGATGTGAGGAGTTCGGCGTTGCGCGGACGCGGCGGGCATTTGAGCGGCAGATTATTCCTGCTGCGAGACATTTCCGAGCGAAAGCAGGCGGAACAAGCCTTGCAAAAGCTGCTGCATGCGATGGAAACGACGGAAGTCGGCATCACAATCACGAATGAGCAGGGCAGGATCGAATATGTGAATCCGTCGGAAGCCGCCATGCATGGGTATTCGGTCGAAGAATTGCTTGGAAAATTTCCCGTCATTTTCTCGGCGCAGGAGGCCGAAAGTGAGGCATGGCAGCAGCATGAGGGGGCAGAAATTTACCATCACTGGAAGCGCGAAAGCCTGAATCGCCGCAAGGATGGGGCAACGTTTCCGGTCGAACTGATTTCGAATCCGATTTATGATTCGCATGAAAAAATCATTGGAAAAGTAACGGTGTGCGCGGATATTACCTTACGCAAGCGTGCTGAAACAGAGTTGAGAGCGACGCATGACGAATTGCAGCAGAAACATCGTCAGTTGCAAGAATCGAATGCCAGCAAAGATAAGCTGTTTTCAATTATTTCTCATGATCTCCGCAGCCCGTTTACCACGCTGCTCGGATTTTCCCAAATACTCGAAGAACATTTTCAGCAGTATTCGCAAGAGCAGATTTTCGAAAAAATCGTGCAGATGCGCCGTTCCGCAGAACGCCTCTACGCCTTGTTAGAAAATCTGCTGACATGGTCGCGGCTGCAACGGAATATCATCGCGTATCATCCAAAGCATCTGTTGCTGTTCGCTATCGTGAAAAACACCTGCGAGTTATTTGCCGAACATGCCAAACAGAAGCACATTCGCCTGAACAACGCGACTCCGCAAACGATCATCGTGCATTCAGATGGGTTTATGCTGGAAACAATTTTTCGCAATTTGATTTCCAATGCGCTGAAATTCACATCGCCGGATGGCATGGTCTCCATCTCCGCCATAGAACACGCTGAATGCGTGGAAGCGACCGTTGCCGATACTGGCGTCGGCATGACGGCGGAGGTGATGGCGAATCTGTTTCGGATGGATGCGCCGCATAGCGAAATCGGCACAAACGGAGAACGCGGCACGGGATTAGGCTTATTGCTGTGCCACGAATTAGCCCAGAAACAAGGAGGAACGCTTCGCGTCGAAAGCGAGCCGCAGCGCGGCTCGCGATTTACGGTCAGCATCCCGCTATCCTAACGCCACATCTAACGTCATCATGGCAGCGAACCCTAACATCGCGCCTAATGTGGCAATATCGGTATTGCCGGACATCTGTGATTCCGGGATCGCATCTTCGACTACGACAAAAATCATCGCGCCTGCGGCGAATGCCAGCGTATAGGGCAGCAGCGGGCGCATGACAATCACGGCGAGCGCCCCGAGCACGCCGCCAATCGGCTCGACTGCGCCGGAAAATTGGCCGTACAGAAAGCTTTTCCAGCGCGTGAGGCCGGAACGTCGCAGCGGAACGGAGACGGCCGTGCCTTCCGGAAAATTTTGCAGGCCGATGCCAATCGCTAATGCGGCTGCACCCGCCAGCGACGCGGACGGAATATCTGCCCCAATCGCGCCGAATGCCACGCCGACCGCTAATCCTTCTGGAAAATTGTGCAAGGTAATCGCCAACACCAATAAAATGCTTTTGCGCCAGTGCGTCTTGACGCCTTCGGCTTCCGACAA
>CAZMEO010000417.1:0-3255 GCA_964565315.1 uncultured Candidatus Moduliflexus sp.
CACTACGTTTCGCTATTTATTTTGGCAGCGAAATCGAAATTTGATGTTCTTCTCTGAGTGACAGAGAGAGAAGCCGCCATTTCTATGGCAGCAACGCCTCGAATTGTTGTGATTGAATCGCTCATTTTTATTGTTTTAGACAACTTCTGCTTGACATGCACGTGATGCTTCGCATCTGCTTATTTCAGCAGAAGAGAGGCAGCGCATCATGTTATGTGTATCGTCATTGTCAATAACCTGAACAGATCGCCTCGACATTATGAGGTATCGAAAAGGGGGAACATCTCATGGCGGAAAAAGAAAAATTAGGGCTGATTGCAGAGCATTCGAAACAGTTGGAAGACCTGCGGAAATCGCGGCAGTCATTAAGTTCTGATCTGTATAAGGAATTGGATAGCGCAGACCAAATGTTCAATAAATGGGAAAGCCTGAGCAAAGAGCAGGTCGAGGGCGAAATGTCCAAGCTGGATCAGGGCTTGAACCAATATAGCAGCTATCGCAACACCATCGCCGATCTCGCTGAGGGCTTGACCGACAACTTGACGGAATATGTCGAATTTGCGGCGGAAAGCCAGAATTATCAAGGCATGGAAAAAGTCCTCGCGCTGATTCCGTTTACGCATAAAATGGCGGATCGCCAGCGCATCGAGCGCTTGCGCGATCAAAGCCCGCGCGATAATCTGCAAATGATTTTGCAGTATGGCGAGCAGTTGTTCAAAGAAATCTGCGAAGTCCGCGAAGGCGCGATTGGCACCTATTCCCGCCTGCAAGCCAACGCCGACGTGATTACGGCCAAAATCGCCGAATACGAGCCGAAAGAAGAGGCGATTAAAGAAAAATTAGACGCGCTGGAAAAAGCATACGCGGAAAAACAAAAAACGTATGAATCCGCATCGCCTCAGGAACAGGCGAAATTGGCGACCGAACTGAACGAGATGCACAAAACGCTGACGGAAGTGCGCAACGAATACGACCAGACCTTCACGATTTACAATCAAGCGCAACAGGCGCTCGAAGCGAACAAACAATCCCGCGACGCCTTCGAAAAGATGGTGCGCGACCTCGGACGCCAGGCCACGATGGTCAAGGAAAAGATGGACAACGTGACCGAAATTTATCTCGCCGCGCCGGAAGCCGTGAAAGTCATGATGACGACCAGAGGCATGGAATCGCTCGATAAAGCGGTCAACGCCGCCACCGACCGTTCGGTGGACATCATCACCGCCGCCGCCAGCGCCGTCAGCGATTCGACGCTTGCTCGCGAAGAAGTGCAGTTGATTGACGAAACGGTGATGAAAGGCTATATGGATCGGATGGAAGAGACGATGCGGAATTTCAACGAACGCTACGACAAAATCCGCAAAGACGCGCAGCGCTCGCAGGATGAGCGTTATTCGGACGCCAAATAACTAAATCGAACTGTCAGACACCTCGAAGGTGTCTGACAGTTTTTCTTCGCATCAACAGAGTTCTAATTTTATGCCGCAAATCAAAGATAGCGCCAAAACCACGCTGGCCGATCATTCGATCTCGCTTCAGGTCGCGCAGCAGAATTTCAAAACGCTGAATTCCGCCGATGCTCGCGCTCATTTGACGATGTTAGCGCAGATGCTTCGACTGACGTTCCAGACGATCACGAAAAAGCTGCCCAAAGACGGCGGCAACAATATTGATTATCTGAATTATCTGAAAAAACTGATCGCGACGATAGAAGTCATCGTCACGAAACATCAGCTTGAGGCCGCCAAGCCCAACAGCGACGTGCAGCTTTCCTGCACGATTGACCCGACGGACTCCGGCTTTCCTATCGCGGTCAGAGATTTTATCTTTTTGAATAATGATAAGCAGCAAGCCGCCGAGCAATTGCGCGGCCTGCCGACGGACGAAAAATTGGTTGAGGATGCCCTCTATCTGATTTTTCGCGGCCTGTTCCCCAAAGATGTCGTGCAGCAAAAGCTCGCGCGGAATTATTACGATACGCTTTCGCGCCTCGAATTGCCGCAAACGCTGCAACTTCATCCGTACACGCATATCAAGCAGGATGACACCATGAATTATTGCACGGTCTCGTTCGAGCGGCTTGACGAACATCACAACTTGCCTCGTTTTTACACGCTGTATCTGCGCATTCCGTCGAAATCGTATCTGCGCGAAGAATGGCAAGTCGAGTTGGAAGACGCTATCAAAACGGGCATTTCGACCGTGAGCAATCTGGAGTTGACGACGCTGGCGGAAAAAATCGAGGCGATTTTTGGCGTACAGTTGGAATATGTCGAGCGTTTCGATGTCGGCCCGTTTTACAGCAAATATACGGAAAATGGCACAGCGGTCAAATCGCTGATCGAAGCGGACGACGACTGCATCATGATGTTCAGCAAGGCGTCGGTCGTGCGCATGGGCGAAGAAGCGCACGTCGGGCTGAAAGAGTGGTTTCTCGGCTGGCGCACCGGCGATGAATATCATGGCGAGTTCAGCCCCGCGATCAATTCGCCGCAATACATTTTAATGCCGCACCGCTTGATTCAAAAAGTGCATAATCTCAATATCACGTTGAAAGATCACACCAAAATGTTCGGCGTGACCAGCAAGGGAGAGATTTATGAATGAACAGAACAACCCCGTTGACATCGGCAAAGAGCAGCTTGCGAAGTTCAAAAGCTCGATTGAAGAAATTTTGACGATCTTCCGTTTCGGCGGCAAGCAGTATTCGCTCCCGGATTTGCTCCTGAAACTCGACCCGGAAGAAGACTATGTCATGAGCAACTTAGAGCGCGACACCTATTTGGCCGTCCGCGAAGGGATGCAGGTCTTTTCCGCCGTCACCGATTTGCTGGCGGAAAAAGTCGGCCTGAAACAACTCCTGATTTCCACGCCGAGTTCCGATTTGTCCGCGAACCCCGAATTGAACCGCCTGCGCAGCTTTTGCCATAATTACGCCACCTTTGCCGCGTCGCTCTTCATCGCGCAAAAAATGGACGCGATGATTCGCAGCGAAGGCGTGGAAGCGTCCGAGAAAAAGCCGGATGCCACCGACATGCCGCTGTCGCTTGATTCCGCGCAGCCCGAAAAAGCGGTGATTCGCCGCCTCCTCGCGCCAGTGTACGCCTATTTGGTCAAGCAGATGGAAACCGGCAAAGAATTCGAGTCGTCGCTGGTGTTTGCGGTCTGCGTCAAAGACATTTTCGACAAATACGTCGAACTCGCGCAACAGGCCAAAGACGCGCATCCTGAGCTTGACCGCCATCTGCAAGGCTA
>CAZMEO010000418.1:0-3253 GCA_964565315.1 uncultured Candidatus Moduliflexus sp.
GTTCTGGCGTTTTTTGGAAATCTCCGCCGTTTTCCTGAGCCTGAATTCTTCTTGTTTGCCGCGATTCCACTGCTTCACAGGCCGCAGATAACCGACAATGCGGGAATAGACTTCGCATTCGCTGCCGCAGCGTTCGCAATGCGCTTGTTCCCCGCTGAGATAGCCGCATTGCGGGCAGATGCTGAACGTCGGCGTCACCGAAAAATAGGGCAATTTATAGTGCGTGGCGATGGCTTTCACTAATTCGATCACCGCAGACGAATCGGCGATTTTTTCGCCGAGGTAGAGATGCTGCACCGTGCCGCCGGTATATTGCGTTTGCAGATCATCCTGCAAGTCGAGGATTTCGAAAATATCATCGCTGCCGTTGACCGGAAGCTGCGTGGAGTTCGTGTAAAATGGCGCATATTCAGCGATTGGCTGATGCGCAAAACAGGCCATGTCAGGAAAACGTTTCTGATCAAGCAGCGCCAATCTGTGCGACGTGCCTTCCGCCGGAGTCGCTTCCAGATTGTAATGATTGCCGGTCTGCTCTTGAAATTCGGCAAGCCGTTCGCGCATGACCGCAAGCGTCCGAAGCGCGAACTGTCGGCTGTGTTCGTTGAACAAATTCTGGCCGAACAGATTGAGACACGCCTCATTCATCCCGATCAGGCCAATCGTTGAAAAATGATTTTTCCAGTACGCGCCGAAGCGAGCGTGAATGTTGCGCAGATAATATTTGGTGTAGGGATAGAGGCCGGTTTCCGTAAATTTTTCCAGCGTTTTGCGCTTGATTTCCAGCGAAGTTTTCGCCAATTCCATCAGATTGACGAGGCGCGTCATAAATTCGTCCTCGTTTCGGCTCAGATGGCCGATGCGCGGGAGATTGATCGTGACAACGCCGACTGAGCCGGTCAGCGGCGCAGAGCCGAATAAACCGCCGCCGCGCCGCGCCAATTCGCGGTGATCAATGCGCAGGCGGCAGCACATGCTGCGCGCGTCTTCCGGGCGCATCTCCGAATTGACGAAATTGGCGAAATAGGGAATGCCGTATTTCGCGGTAATTTCCCAGAGTTTTTCCAGCGTCGGGTTGTTCCAATCGAAATCGGCGGTGATGTTGTAAGTCGGAATGGGAAATGTAAACACGCGCTCGCAAGCGTCGCCTTCGGCCAGCACTTCCAGAAACGCGCGGTTAAACAGATCGGCTTCGCGCTGGAACGCTTTATACGGCTTGTCCTGAATTTCCCCGCCGATGATGACGCCCTGATCGGCATAATAGGCGGGAATCGTCACGTCCAGCGTCACATTCGAGAACGGCGTCTGAAAGCCCACCCGCGTCGGGACGTTGACGTTGAACACGAATTCTTGCAGCGCCTGTTTGACTTCCGCGTAGGACAGACGGTCGTAATAAATAAACGGCGCAAGCAACGTGTCGAAATTCGAAAACGCCTGCGCTCCCGCCGCTTCGCCTTGCAGCGTGTAGAAAAAATTTGTCACTTGCCCCAAAATCGTGCGAAAATGTCTGGCTGGACGCGCTTCGACTTTGCCCGGCACGCCTTTGAATCCGTTCAGCAGCAGATCGTATAAATCCCATCCGACGCAATACACGCTGAGCTGCGACAGGTCGTGCAGATGCATCTCACCGTCGAGGTGCGCCTGCCGGACGTCCTGCGGATAAATTCGCTGCAACCAGTAGGTTTTGCTGATTTCCGACGCGATATAGTTGTTCAGCCCTTGCAGCGAATAGCTCATATTGCTGTTTTCGTTGACCTGCCAGTCGGTTTTTTGCAGGTATTGATCCACAAGATTCATATTCCAGCGGGCGCTGATTTCCCGCAGGCGGGCATGCTGATCGCGATAGAGCACGTAGGCTTTGGCCGTCTGTTTATAGCGCGAATGCAGCAGCACGTCTTCGACAATATTTTGGATATCTTCCACCGTCGGCACATCGCTGGTGATCTGGCGTTTTGCCGAAGCGATCACACGCTCCGTCAATGCGAGAGCTGTTGTCTCGTCGAATTCTCCGGTTGCGTCTCCGGCCAAGGCGATGGCGCGCGTAATGCGCTGTGGCTGGAAATCGGCAATGCGTCCATCGCGTTTGACGATTTTTATAAATGGCTGCGTTATGGCGTGCATTTTCCTCCTCTATAAATCATCAGATATAAACGTAACCCACACAGGAGCGCCACCTCTCGATGTGACACTATTTGGGGCGAAATCAAGATTTCGCACTCCTTCTTATAGACAACACTTACGACACTCCTCGATGTCTGCTGATTAAAAACCCGATAACAATCGGCGCACCGAGCAGCGACGTTACGGCGTTAATCGGAAGCACGATGTTCATGCCGGGCATCTGGGCGATCACGTCAGCGCTTGACGCCGCAATTGCGCCCATCAGGACAACTGCCGGAATGAGCGCGCGATGATCGGATGCCTGAAAAATGGCACGGCATAAATGCGGCGCCGCGATTCCAATAAAGGCAATTGGGCCGCAAAACACCGTGACAGCGCCGCAGAGCAGCGCCGTTAATCCGATAACCGCCATGCGAATCGGACGGAGCGCCATGCCAAGACTGCGGGCGTATTGTTCGCCGAACAACAGCGCATTCAGCGGCTTTGCTAAGACGAACGTCCCGGCGATTCCGATCAAAACAATTGGCGCAAACACGCGCAACTGCCCCCACGTTACGCCGCCGAAACTCCCGAACGTCCAGGCAAGATAGGCGTGAACCTGCTCGGATTGGCTGAAATGCACGAGAATCGTCACAATCGCGTTTGTCAGATACCCAAACAAGACACCGATGATCAATAGCCCGGTCAGGCTGCGGATGAAACGCGCCGCGACCAGAATTACCGCCAACGATCCGGCTGCGCCGAGGGCGGACGCCGCCATCATGCCCGCATTTCCGAGGCTGCCGAAATCTTTGAGAAAATTGCCGCCTGTGTTTTGCTGCGCAAACGCGAGGACGACTACCGCCACGCCCAATCCCGCGCCGGAACTGACGCCGAGAATTGAGGGATCGGCTAACGGATTGCGAAACAAGGTCTGCATCAGCAAGCCGCTGACCGCCAACGCAGCCCCGGCAAGCGCCGCCGTACACGCTTTCGGCAAACGAAAGAGCCAGATAATATCCGCAGAAGCCGCGTCAGACGGCATTTTTCCAGTCAGCGCCGCCGCGACATCGGCAAGCGGAAGCGTGACGGAGCCGAACGCAATATCCAGACAAAAAACCGTCAACAAGGCAATGATCAGCAGAAGGTATTTCAT
>CAZMEO010000419.1:0-3239 GCA_964565315.1 uncultured Candidatus Moduliflexus sp.
TTCTAAGAGCGGCTGAATCAGCATTTTCATCACAAAACAGTAGCGCGCTTCTTCATCGCAGTCGAACTCCATCTCAAAGCGGTCGCCGAAACGGACTTTCATGATGTAGATATAACTTTCCAACTGCGTGATTTGCTCATCTAATCGGGCGAACGCGCCAGTCGTGCGAAAGCTGGCGTTCAGGATTGCCATGGTCGCTGCGGTCATTTTCTGGATATTTTCAGCCCGGATCATCGTCGCCATCATGCGAATCGCGTTCAACGTGTTCGAGAGAAAATGCGGATTGATTTGGAATTGCAGCGCGTCAATTTCCGCCTGCGCTCGCTGGCGTTCTTTCTGCTCAATCTGGGTGGTGAGGCGGCGGATTTTTTCCACCATCTGATTGAACGCGGTGCATAACGCCGTCAATTCCGGCATGCCGTCGGTCTCGACGCGGGCGTCCATATCCCCTTTGCCGACGGCGTTCATCGTCTGAATCACCTGCCGGAGCGGGCGCACCATGCTGCGGAAGAAGGCGACCGTATAAAGCAAAAAGAGCGCCACTAAGCCGAACAGCGTCATTCTGGCGTAACGGCTGTAGGCGCGAATTTTGCTGGTCAGGCTTGCGTAGTCGAGGATGCGGATGAGTTTCATGCCGCAATAGGGCAGCGGGCGGGCAATCACCAAATACGAGGCGTTGGGCGTTTGGAGCGTGGCCGCGCCGTCTAAATGGGCTAAATCAAGTGAGGCGAAAGCGCTTTGCTCAGAGAGACTTGACGGCAGAATCATCTCTTGCTGCGCATTCAGAATCAGGAAATCGTTCTGCGGATTCGGCTGGGGCGAGAGCAAAATCTCGCTATACACGCGGCTTTTGAACGAGACGACGATCATCTCGATCCCCTGCTTCAGCGCTTCCTTGCCGGGGGAAATCGCGCAAGAAACGAACAATCCGGCGGGCGCGGCGCTGCCATGCAGCGCGAAGGTTTGGAGAATATGCGTTTTGCCCGGTTCGCGCAATGCCTGTTGATACCAATCCGCCTGCTTTACGCCGTCATTCAGCGGAAGCGGGAGATTGCGATGATAGAGAATGTCTTTGTTCGCAAAAAAGAAAAAAAAGCCGCCGACCTGATTCGTGTATTGAAATACGGTATCAAGATGCTCGGCGATGCGGCGCGACGCCTGATATGAGGCCGTCGGATCGGCTGAATGCGTGTACGCGGCAAGCTCCGCAAATAAGATGGAGTTATGCGCTAAGGCCGACGCCATGAGCGCGATGCGCTGCGCCTCTTCGTCCAATCCTTCGGCGATTTGCTGCGTGGCTTCCAGGCTTTGATGCGAGAGTTGATCGATTAAAGCGTGTTCGAACATGCGGAAAAACAGCACAAGAATCACGAAAATCGGAATCGCAATCAGCAGCGTAAAGGTGAAGAGGTAGCGTTTCAGCATTGCTGGCTATTTTTTGAGCGCGTCCCGCAGTTGGACGTCCACGCCTAAAATATGGCGCACTAACCAGTTTGACAATTCGCGATAGACGCCGGAGACGAATTTGAAATCCGCGTCATGCTCCTGGAATTGGCCTTGCAATTCGCGAAACCGCGCTAAAAATTGCGCGTGTTCCTGGCGGTTCTGCGCGCTGGCAGGGCAATGGTATTTCTCGAAATACGCTTCTTCTGCTTGAAAATGCGATTGTGCGTATTCCCCGGCAAACGCAAGAATTTTTCCAATTTCCTGCATGCCTTTATTGGTGGACATCGCGTCTGCGAGTTGGTTCAGCGCGTCAATTAACTCGCGGTGCTGGTCGTCCAATTCCGGGACACCGGTTGTCATAAAACTATTCCAGGCAATATTCATAAGACTCCTTCTTTTTGCCGTAGGCGATACGGTGTTGTAGAAATCGACATTCCGCGCTCATCTTTTCGCCGTAGGCGATAGGGAGCGCAACCGCTAACTCTACAGCATCTCGGAAATATGTACTGGTCGCCCCGCCCTATGAGGCGGGGATCACGCTCCGATTCCCGCCTCATAGGGCGGGGCGGCCAGATGTGTTCAAAAGCTACTCCACGTCAAGATGTTCAATCAGATCGCGATAAATCGCGATGCGTTCTTCGAGGCTTTGCTTGCTGACCCATTCGTTCGCGGTATGTTCGTTGCCGCCCTGCGGGCCAAGCGTCACGGTCGGGATATTGTTGAGGCTGCCGAAAATATTTTCATCTGCGACTGACAGCCCATAGCCGACGCACACCTCGCCGAATGCCTGAACGCGCTGAAGCAGGCGTTGCATAATCGGAAGGCATTCGTCGGTGATGTACGGCTGATAATACGGCGTGTCGCGTTCCGCCAATTTTGCGATGACCCGCTTGCCGCGCCGAGGAGTCAGAACGCCTTGCGCGTAGAGGCGATCAAGATATTGCTGCACGTCGCGCAGCGCGTCTTCCGGCGTTTCCGGCAGCACGAGCAGGCGGCTGAGATAGACGTCGCACACATCGGGAAGCGACAGCGAGCCGCTTTTGGCGCGGATTTCCTGAATAAACTGCGTGGATTGCCCTAATTTTTCATGCGCAATCAGCGGCATCGCATCCAGCGCGGCGATGACTTTATACGCTTCATGAATCGCGTTCACGCCGAGTTCAGGATTCGCGCCGTGTGCGCTGATGCCTGGCACGGCCAGCGAAATGCCGACGCGCCCGCGCCGCCCAAGTCCGACGGAGATTGCGCCGGCTTTCTTCGGGCGGGCATCGCTGATTTCGGGGACAAGGATAAGCGCGACATTTTCCAAAAACGGATCGCGGCTTAACGCATACGCGCCGAGCGAGTCGTTTTCTTCGTCCACGCAAAACGCGAGTTTAATCGTCTTGTTCAGGCGTTCGGGCAGCGACTTGACGGCTTCCAGAATGACAAAAATGCCGCCTTTCATGTCAGACGCGCCCAAACCGAATAACTGATCGCCACGCGCCGTCAATTCAAATGGCGGCGTGTCCCATTCGCCATACAGCGGCACGGTATCGAGATGCCCGTACAGCATCAAGGCGCGTGGAGTGTTTCCTTTTTCAGCGAGAACATTAAAACGATTTTCGCCGACATCTTGTTTTCTGACATTCCAGCCAGCGTCGCGAAGATAGTTATAAAGCCATTCCGCCAGCGCAGATTCATTCGGGAAAACCGAGGGGATGCGGATGAGTGATTCAAATAACGAGAGTTCCATTTACGCTCCTGACGTCCGTATCAATACGAGTGAGTATGTTAATCAATTGCAGTGAAAA
>CAZMEO010000420.1:0-3227 GCA_964565315.1 uncultured Candidatus Moduliflexus sp.
CAGGCGACATATACGCCGCCTGACAGCGTTATGCGCAAAAATGATCGGATTGACATAATTATCCTGGTGCAAACCTCACAGGTTTCAACCACCTGTGAGGTTCCCACTCTCTTATGATTTCGCCTCGATTTTGGGGCGAGCGTTATTTTTCGCCGTGTTTTGGTTCGCTAAGGCGAATTTGATCACTTCATCCATGTGACTGACGAAATGGAATGAAAGCTCCTGTTTGACGTTCGTCGGCAATTCCTCCAGGTCTTTTTCGTTTTTGGCTGGCATGATAATGTGCTTTACGCCCGCGCTGCGAGCCGCCAGCACTTTTTCTTTGATGCCGCCGACCGGCAGCACCAATCCGCGCAGCGTGATTTCGCCGGTCATCGCGACATCGCTGCGCACCGGCTGTTCTTTGAACAACGACACGAGCGACGTGTAGAGCGTCACGCCCGCTGACGGGCCATCTTTCGGAATCGCGCCGGAGGGAATGTGAATGTGAATATCGGTATTTTCCTGAAAATTTTCAGGAATGTTCAGGTCTTTGACTTTAGAACGGACGTAGCTCAACGCGATTTCCGCCGATTCCTTCATCACGTCGCCAAGCTGGCCGGTCAGAATCAGCTTTTCATGCCCTTTCATGCGCGTCGCTTCGATAAACAGAATATCGCCGCCGACCGGCGTCCACGCCATGCCGGTGGCGACGCCGGCTTCGGCGGTGCGGTCGGCAATTTCGGCAAAAAATTTAATCGGGCCAAGATATTTGTGCAGCGTTTTCGCTGTCACGCGCACGCGCTTTTCCAGGCCGTCCACCACTTCTTTCGCCACGCCCCGGCAGACGGTCGCGATTTCCCGCTCCAAATTCCGCAAGCCTGCTTCTCTGGTGTAGGCATGAATCATCGCCTTCAACGCGCTGGCATCAATCGTCAACTGCTTTGCGGTCAAGCCATTTGCTTTTAACTGGCGCGGAATGAGATAATTTTTCGTAATGGCGATTTTTTCTTCTTCCGTATAGCCCGTAATTTCAATGACTTCCATGCGATCCAGCAGCGGCGTCGGAATCGTGGAAAGCACGTTGGCGGTCGTGATAAACATCACCTGCGACAGGTCGAAATCAAGCTCTAAATAATGATCCGAAAAGGTGTTGTTTTGTTCAGGATCAAGCACTTCCAGCAGCGCCGACGATGGGTCGCCGCGATAATCCGTGCCGACTTTATCGATTTCGTCGAGCATAAAGACCGGATTGTTCGAGCCGGCTTTTTTCAGCCCTTGAATGATGCGCCCCGGCAACGCGCCGACATACGTCCGGCGATGGCCGCGAATCTCGGCTTCATCACGGATGCCGCCGAGCGACATGCGCACGAATTTGCGATTCAAGGCTCTGGCAATCGAGCGGCCAAGCGACGTTTTCCCGACGCCGGGCGGCCCGACGAAGCATAAGATTGGCCCTTTGGGTTCTTTGGTCAATTGGCGCACCGCGAGATATTCAAGAATGCGCTTTTTGACTTTATCCAGGCCGTAATGGTCTTCATTCAGCACTTTTTCCGCTTCGCCGACATGCAGGTTGTCTTCCGTCGAAATTTCCCAGGGGAGATCGAGAATCCAATCCACATACGTGCGCGACACCGTATATTCCCCGGCGGACGGGTGCATCCGGCTCAGGCGCTCCAATTCTTTTTCCGCGACTTTTCGCGCCTCTTTCGGCATCTTCGCCTCTTTAACGCGCTGCCGCAGTTCGTCAATTTCGATGTTCTGCGTTTCTCCTTCGCCTAATTCTTTTTGAATCGCCTTCAACTGCTCGCGCAGATAATATTCCCGCTGCGATTTATCCATTTCGCTCTGCACCTGCGATTGAATCTGGCGGCTCAGCTCAAGGATTTCCTTTTCGCGGGTCAGCAGCACGGTGACGCGCTGCAAGCGCGACTTGACATCCAGCATTTCCAGCAATTCCTGGCGTTCTGACAACGAAAAGCTCGGGTTTTCGGCAATCATATCGGCCAATAAGCCCGGATCATCCACATTCAAAATCATGGTCAGGACTTCGTTCGAAATGTTGTACGCCAACTGCGCGACCGAATTGAAGAGGTCTTTCAGGTTTTTGACCATCGCCATCAATTCTTTGGGGTCGGTTTCGTCCAGCACGTCTTGCAGCGGCTCAATCGTGGCGAGGTAAAACGGGCGCTCCTGCAAGAATGAGGAAATCTTCATCCGCGCCACGCCCTGCACCAGCACATACATTTCCCCTTCCGGCGTCCGAATCATTTTCAGCAATTTCACAACCGCGCCGACCGTATAAACGTCCTCCTGCGTCGGTTCTTCGACATCCACCGACTTCTGAGCGACGACGCCGAACAGCTTTTGACCGGACAGCGTATCCTCGATTAATTTCATCGATTCAGGCCGCGACACAGCGATAGGCATGGAAAGATAGGGATAGATCACCGCATTTCGCAGCGGAAGCAGCGGAATCACTTCCGGGATGCGGTTCGCGAGTTCGGATTTTTCTGCGCCATTTTTGGTTTCTACTTGTTCCATAATTACGTCTTGCTCCTTCTGATTCATGACGAGATAAAAGTAATCGGGATCATCGCTTGTTGGTCTGAACGTTCAGGCTGTTTCGGCAGCGTGATTTTTAGAATGCCGAATTCATACGCTGCCGTGATCTGCTGGATATCCACTGCCGTCGGAATCCGAAATGCGCGTTCGAACGTCCCGTATAGCTGCTCTATCCGGTGAATTCTGGCGGACTGCATTTCAGGATTCAACGGGCGATTGCCCTGGATGATGACATGTCCTTTTTGGAACGCGATGCGAAGCGAGGTTTTGTCAATTCCCGCCAATTCGACGTGAATGATTACCGTCTCTTCGGTTTCATACATATCTGCCGTCGGCTGCCAATCGGCGCTCGATTCGGTTTTGCGACCGCAGATACATTCCGACGCTTGCTCAAACATCCGCGCTAAGGGTTCATCCAATACAAACAAACTATTCATAGAATTTCGTCGAACAAGGACAGGCATGCCGTTCGTTCCTCCATGCAAAAAATTTCGTATGTTATATCCAAATAAGATTTCTGGGGTTATGTGTCAAGAGGAACGTGTGATTTCTTTTCAGCAGGCGCAGAATTCTTCGAATCAGGTAAAGAGAGGAGTATTTATTCGACAAAAATTCCGGTTTCGAGAACCGTGTCTTTTTCGCATTATTTTTACCAATACGTTTTTAGGAGTGTCAAATCTTGA
>CAZMEO010000421.1:0-3223 GCA_964565315.1 uncultured Candidatus Moduliflexus sp.
CGTTGATTGCAAACTGCACACGTTGACGTGAAGAAAACAGTATTTGAGAACGGCTTGACGCTGCTGACGGTCGAAGCCCATGACGTGCCGATTGTCACCGCCACCATCTGGTATCGCGTCGGCTCGGCGAACGAAACCGCCGGACAGACTGGCATTTCCCATTTCCTCGAACATCTGATGTTCAAAGGCACGCCCACCTACGGCAAAGGGATGATTGATTTCCTCACTGCCTCGAATGGCGGCTATAACAACGCCGGGACGATTTTTGATTATACGATGTATTATTTCAATTTTTCGTCCGACCGCTGGGAATTGGCGCTGCAAATCGAAGCCGACCGCATGAAACATTGCCTGTTCGAGCCGGAGGAAGTCGAGGCCGAGCGCGGCGTCATTCTCGAAGAATTGAAGCAGCAACTCGATTCGCCCTGGGGACAACTCTCGATGCAACTGGAATCCACGATGTTTGCCGCGCCGCATCCCCATCATCATCCGGTCATCGGCTGGCAGCCTGATGTCGAACGCATTTCTCGCGAGCAGTTGGCGCAGTATTATCAGACGTTTTATGCGCCGAACAACGCCACCCTTGTGATTGTCGGCGACGTGCAGACCACGCAGGTGATTAAGGCCGTGCATCAGCATTTCGGGCATCTCAAGCCCGCCGTATCCATTCCGGCGCAGCCGCTCGCTGTTGTCAATCAGCAGCAGGAGCAGCGCTTCACGCTCTATCAGGACAGCGGCGTGAAGCGCCTGCAAATCGGCTATCACGCCGTCAATCTCGCGCATCCCGACACCTACGCGCTCGACGCGATTGATTACCTGCTGAGTCACGGCAAAACCTCGCGCCTGCATCAGCGTTTGGTCGAAGACGAGCAGCTTGCCGTCTTTGCCGACACGTTTTATCACACGCGCAAACAAGCGGGCGTGTTTTATTTCACCGCCGCGCTGCGCCGGGGCAGAACGCCGGAACAGTTCGAGCAAGTGTTTGAGGAAGAAATTGCGCGGCTGCAAACCGAATTGATTGCGGACGAAGAGTTGCAGAAAGTGAAAAACATTGTCGCCGCTGAGTTTATTTTCGATAAAGAGACGACCGCCGGGCTGGCCCACGCGCTCGGCGAATATGAGATGATCGACTCGTTCGAATTTTTTTCCAGCTACCCGCAGCGCATGGAGGCGCTGACCGCCGAAGATATTCGCCGGGCGGCGCAGACCTATTTCGTCAACGAGCGGCGCACCGTCGTCTGGGGCTTGCCGCAAGACCCGGAACGGGAAGAACAGGATTTTGACGAAGAAGAAGCGAGCATGCCGCCGATGACGAGCGATATGGTCTTTCGGACGCCGGAAGAGCAGTTGCCTCCGGTGAAAGCCGCGTCGAACAATCACGCCTCGCCGGAATTTTTTTCCGCCGATTCGCGCCGTTTCCGCCATCATCGCTGGGTGCTGCCGAACGGCCTGACGGTGCTGTTTTTGGAGCATCACCTGCTGCCGCTTGTCTCGTTGGAAGCGTTTGTGGATGCGGGGCAGAAAAACGAAGCGGAAGAACAGGCTGGAATCGCCGTCTTGACCGGTCAATTGCTGGAAGAAGGGACAACGACGCGCTCCGCGTTCGACATCGCGTCGGCCATCGAATCGGTCGGTGGCTCATTAGATACGCAAAGTCAGGGCGTCTCGGTGCAGGTGTTGTCCAAAGACCTCAGCCTGGGCATGGATTTGCTCTCTGACGTGCTGATGCGCCCGATTTTCGACGAGCGCCAGATGAAGAAAAAGCGCCACCAGATTTTGATCAGCATCGAGGAAGACGACGAAAATCCCTCAACCATCGCGTTCAACCTGTTTCGCGACATGGTGTATGGCTCGCATCCGTATCACCGCCCGCGCAAAGGCTACAAGCACAGCGTGCGGAAACTGCGGCGCGAGGCGCTGATCAAATATTATCAGACCTATTTCCGCCCGAATAACACGATTCTTTCGATTGTTGGCGACGCTGACCCGGCGCGAATTCGCGAGACGGTGGAGTGTTATTTCGCCGAATGGCCGGCGCAGCCGATTCCAGCGCCGCCTGCGCTCGAGATTCTCCGCCCGAACGGCTGTGTCCGCAAGCATATCGCCAAAGACAAGGAACAGGTGCATGTCTATCTCGGTCATCTCGGCGTCACGCGCGCGAATCCCGACTTTTACCCGCTCTTCGTGATGGATCACATTCTCGGCGTGGGGCCGGGCTTTACGGATCGCATTTCCCGCAAGCTGCGCGACGAAATGGGCTTGGCGTATTCGGTCTCCGCCAATATTTCCGGCAGCGCGGAAAAAGAGCCGGGCATGTTTCTCGCCTACATCGGCACGTCGCCGGAAAACGCGCCGCGAGCGGTGGAAGGCTTTTTGCGGGAAATTCGGACGATCCGGCGTGAAGCGGTCTCCGCCGAAGAATTGGAGTTGGCGAAAAATTACATCACCGGCAGCTACGTGTTCAACTTCGAAACCAGTTCGCAGCTTTCGCGTTATCTGATTAACGTCGAGCGCTACCAGCTTGGCGAAGATTTCATCTGGCGTTTTCCCGACATCGTTGACCAGATTTCCGCCGAAGACATCCTGCGCGTCGCGCAGCGCTATTTGGACGAGGACAATTATTATCTCGCCAGCGCCGGGAAAACGTGGTGACATTCGTCCCGATAGGGACGTTCGCGAATAGCCCGCCCATTTATGGGCGGGAAAATGGCGGAACAAGCGATTCCCGTCGTTCCATTCCCGCCGATGAATCGGCGGGCTATTCGCGCATGTCCTTAAGGGACATATCCAGTTCCTCTTGCTCCCATTGCGCCTGAATGACGTTGGCTTTGTGGCGTTTCACCAGATACGCGATGAAAAATCCGACGCTGATCAAGAACCAGAACAGCCCGATTTCCGGCAGATACGTCCACCACGAATACCGCTTTTCCAGCGAATGCCGCCATTCCATCTCGAACCGCGCAAGGCTGACGCCCGCCGAATGCAGCAGCGCGGCGTTCACGTCATCGCCAGCCTGAAGCCGTCGGATGAATTTATGGAAAATGACCTGCCCGTACTCATTCAACATGAACGCGACGAGGCTGAAGCTCTGCGCGTAGGCGACGCGGGCGGCGTGTTCATCCGCCGGGAATGAATTCATCAGCACGGTCAGCGGCAAAAACGTGTTGCGCAGCGTGGTTTCTTCAATCACGCGCTGCCCCGACAGCGTCCATTCGCGGGCGTG
>CAZMEO010000422.1:0-1944 GCA_964565315.1 uncultured Candidatus Moduliflexus sp.
AACTATTTCACCGACTACAATATCAACGACATTGACGGCGAATTGAATCGCATTTTCAACGCGCTGAGCGGCAAGATCAAAATCGCTCACGCGAAAGACTGCAAGACGGCGGAAAGTCTTGAGGAAAAACATGCGCATCTCGACGCCGCCGAATCGCACACGTTCCGAGGCGCTGGCGCGGTTGAGCTTCCGGCGCCGGGCTTAGGCTCGCTGAATTATGACTTGTATCTGAAACGCTTGGCAAAAGATCATCCGAATATTCCGATTATCATCGAACATCTTGACGAATCCGATGTCCCCCGTGCAAAGGCGTTTGTTGACGGCAAATTAAAAGCGCTTGGCTGCTAAGATAAATAGAGGTGTCAGACACTTTTGAAGTGTCTGACACCTGTTCCCGTCTGTTTTATGGAAATTTTACAGGATTTTCCAATCGTAATTGACCGGCAAGCGCTTTTGGCGCATGCGCATGTGCAGCCTGAAAGCGAAGATGGCCGCATTTTGTCGGAATTGATTGCCGACATTGAGCCGAACATTCGACCGAAAGCCATCTATCTGATCGCGTATATTGACCAAAAAGACGAACAGGGGGTGACGATTGCCGGAAAACGATTTACCAGCGCGGTATTGAGCGTGAACCTGTCGCAGGTCGAGCGCGTCTTTCCATTTATCGCCACCTGCGGCGTGGAAGTGGAAGAATTGACCCGTTCATGTGCCGATCTGCTGCATCAATATGTCTTGGATTTGCTCAAAGAACAGGTATTGCGGACGACAATCGCACATCTGCTCGACTGCGTTCGAACGCGCCACGCGCCCGGAAAAATCGCGATGATGAATCCCGGCTCGCTAACAGATTGGCCGCTCACCGAACAACGTCCGCTTTTTGCGCTGTTTGGCGACGTGAAACGCTTGATCTGCGTGGAATTAACCGACAGTTTTTTGATGTCGCCGGTCAAGTCCGTGTCCGGGATCATTTTTCCGACGCAAGCCAGCTTTGAAAGTTGCCAACTTTGCCCGCGCGAAATCTGCTCGAACCGCCGCGCCCCATATAACCAAACGCTTGCGGAAGAAAAATATCATCTTTCAATGTAATCCCAAAAACATATTCAAAAAACCCGTTGTAGGTCGAAACTATAGTTTCGACCTACGCCGTATTTTCAGGGAAGATAAAATCATGACAGGAAAAGAACGCATTCAACGCGCCCTCAATCATCAGGACGGGCCAGTGCCGATTGCTTTCGGCGGCGGACCGACGACCGGCATCCATTGCCGACTGGTTGCAAAACTACGAGACTATTATGGTCTGGAAAAACACCCGATCACCGTGCTCGAACCGTATCAGATGTTAGGATTGATTGACGACGACCTGAAAGATGCCCTCGGCATTGATACCGTGCCGCTCTGGTCGCCGGGGACGATGTTTGGATTTGACAATATCAACTGGAAGGAATGGCGGACGCCCTGGGGACAGGACGTGCTCGTGGCCGAGGATTTTAATACCACCTTCGATGCAAATGGCGATCTGCTGATTTACCCCGAAGGCGATCTCAGCGTTCCACCCAGCGGCAGAATGCCGGTCGGCGGCGATTTTTTCGATTCGATTATCCGGCAGGAGCCGATTGATGATAACAACCTGAATGTTGAGGATAATCTGGAAGAATTTGGATCAATTAAGGAAAAGACGCTGCAATATCTGCAAGCGCAGGCCGCGAAACTCAAAGACTCCACGCGCTTTGTCTTCGGGAATTTCGGCGGCACGGCGATTGGCGACATCGCGCTGGTTCCGGCGTCATCTCTCAAGCATCCGAAAGGGATTCGGGATATTACCGAATGGTACATGTCCACCGTGTCGCGGCAGGATTACTTGCATCAGATTTTTACGCGCCAGACCGATATTGCGCTGGAAAATTTGGCGAAAATTTACGCGGCTGTCGGCGATGTTCCGGG
>CAZMEO010000422.1:2044-3212 GCA_964565315.1 uncultured Candidatus Moduliflexus sp.
GCACGTTGCCGTTCGGCTCGCCGGAAGAGGTGCGGGCGGAAGTGCTGAGCCGCTGCGAAGTCTTTGCGCCGAATGGCGGCTTCGTGTTCAACGCCATTCATAACGTGCTGCCCAACACGCCGGTCGAGAATTTTGTCGCCATGATTGACGCCGTCAATGAATTCAATCGCCGTCGCGCATAACGCGATGTGTGATGCAGAACCCTGCCTGGGCTTATCCAGACAGGGTTAAACTCATGTTTGATTCAAAACTCTTCGATGGTCGGTGTATTTTCCAACCAGGCAATCATATTCAGCACCAAATAATTCCAATTCTGAAAGCCGCGATTTAAGATCGGTTCGCCGTTCTCCGGTTGATAATATTCGTGCAGCGCGCCGAACCGTTCGAAATCGCGGCCAAAAAGCTGAATGGTTTTGATGGCAAGATCACGGGCGGCGTCGTTGAAACCATAACGGACGAAGCCGCGAAAGGTCAGATAATTCGAGATGCCCCACACCGGCCCTAACCAGGACGAAGGATTTCCCGTGCCGCGCACGTTATACATCGGTTCCATTTTGGAGAGCGTCCGCACGCCGTAGGGCGCGCCAAATGTCTTCGGGTTTTCGTAATGCTCGCGGACGATGCGCTCGGCCTGCGCCGGGGTCGCGATACCCGCCCATAACGCTAAAAATCCCGACCAGACGCCGATCCGCTGAATCAGGCACGGCCAATCACGCGGCATGCCGAAATGGAGTTCCGGCTGCGTGTAGGTCGGAACAGGGAGCAGATTGAGATCAACGCTGTAAAAGAAGCCTAACCATTCATCCCAGCAATATTTCTGAATGGCGGCCTTCAGCGCGTCCGCGTCCTGCTGATAATGCGCGGCGACTTCATCAAGGCGCAATTGCTGGCACAAATAGACCATTGCCAGTAGTTCGCGATACATCAGGCAATTGAGGAAAATCGAGCAGGAACTGCGATGCGGGCGGAAATAGGTGCAGGGATCATTATCCACGCCGATGGCGTAATCGGTCTGCCAGAAATAGAGGCCGCAGGCGTGGCGGTGATGATGGTTGTAGCAGTTGATAAAGGTTTGCAGGAAATAGAAACTCTCCCTCAGCCATTCCGCGTCGCCGCCGGTTTCGCGAACTAAAAACGCCGCATGTTGCGCTAAACAGGGCTTGTGCAT
>CAZMEO010000423.1:0-3209 GCA_964565315.1 uncultured Candidatus Moduliflexus sp.
TCTCCGATGGTGACTCCCATCACTAAATAGCGTTGAAAGATGATATACACAATAAACACGGGCAGGCTTGCCATGACGTTGGCGGCCATGATGGGGCCGAAGCGGATATTCGTATCGCCGCCAGCTAATGTCGCCAGGCCGACCGGCAAGGTGTACATTTTATCGGTTTGCGCGATAATCAGCGGCCAGACAAAGTCGTTCCACGCGCCGGTAAAGCTGACGATCCCCACTGTAATAATAGCCGGAATCGCCATCGGCGCCATCACCCAGTAAAGAATCTGCCATTCGCTCGCGCCGTCAAGCCGGGCGGCTTCCTCGAATTCCCGGTCAATTCCTTTGAAATACTGCGACAGCACCAACACGCCGAGCGAAGAGGCTAAGCCCGGCAGAATCAAGCCGCCGTAGGAATTGATCATATTCATTTTTTTCAGCAAAAGAAACAGCGGAATCATAATCGCGTGCAGCGGAATCATAAACCCGGAGAGCGCCAGCAAAAACACCACTCGTTTTCCGGGAAATTCCATTCTGCCGAGCGCGTATCCGGCGAACAGGCTGATAAAGACGATGCCAATCGTCGATGTCGTCGAAACAATCACGCTGTTCAGAAACCAGCGGCTGATTTTGGCGCGTCCTAAAATCAGCGTATAATTGTCGAGACGCCATTTGGAGGGCAGCCATTGCTGCGCGGCGATTTCTTTTTCCGTTTTGAACGAACTGGTCACCATCCAGAAAATCGGCGTCATATAGGCCAGAAATACCGCCACGACAACGGCGGTCAGCAGATACATTTTCCAGCGGGTTGCTTTCATGTAGATTCTTCGTACTGCTTGACGTGCCGACGAGCAAGGTGGTTCGTCGCACGTCAAGCATTATTCCTCCTTTTGCATCATGAGGCGGATTTGGACGTAGGAGACGCCGATCATCATGACGAAAAAGATAAAGGCGACGGTCTGGGCGTAGCCCATTTTAAAATTGCGAAATCCTTCTTCGTAAATATATTGCACCAACACGCGCGTTTTTCCGCCCGGCCCGCCGTTCGTCATCAAATAGATTTGCCCGAAAATTTGCAGCGACGCGATGACTTGCAGCACCACGACCAGCACGTGCGACCGCTTCAGCAGCGGAAAGGTGATATACATGAGTTTATGCCAGCCCGTTCCGCCGTCGATGTCGCAGGCTTCATAATAGGACGTGGAAATCTGCTGCAATCCGGCTAAATAGATGAGGAAATCAAAGCCTAACGTCCACCAGATGGTCGTCACGGCGACGGAAAGCATCGCCAATTTCGCGTCGGCCAGCCATTTCAGCGCGGGAAATCCCATCTGCGTCAACATTGAATTGAACAGGCCGTAGCTTGAATTATACAACAAGCCCCAGGTCAGGCAGACGACAGAAATCGACAGAATGTATGGCAGATAAAATGCAGAGCGAAAAAACCCCCGTAATGGAATTTTGGCATTCACTAAGGTGGCGAGTAAAAAACTCAGCACAACTAACGGCGGCACGGTCAACAGCGTGAAATAGGTCGTATGCCAGAGCGATGTCCAGAAGCGGGGCGTGGTGAACACGGTCCGAAAATTTGCCAGGCCGATAAATTCGGGTGTTCCCAGAATATCCCATTTGTACAGTGTCAGCCAGACCGCCTGCGCGAACGGAATCAGCTTGAACACGGTGAAAAATGCGACAAACGGAAAAATAAAAAGATACGCATAGAAGACATGCTTGCTGCGATAGGAGAGTTTCATAGCTTCTGTCCTGCACGGTCAAGTTGGTAGAAGAGGACGCAGGCGAGCGCCTGCGCCCTGAGACAAGAATTACTGCGCGGAAATTTCTTCGATTTTTGCGTTCAATTCATCGGCTGCCGCTTGCGGCTCAAGTTCGCCAGCCACGACGCGCTGCCCGATTTCCCACATTTCCGTGCGGAGTTGCGTCCAGCCTTTGACGGACGGCGCTAACACGGCGTTTTCGCCCACGCCGATAAAATCTTTGCGCATCGGCAGGCCTAAGAATTCTTCAGATTTCAACACGTCGCCATTGACCGGAAGATGGCCGGCTTTCGCCCATTCCATCGTGTGCGCTGAGAACCACTGCCCAAACGTCAGCGCGGCTTTCAACTTGGCATCATCCCCCTTTTTCGGGAAAACCAGCGAATGGCTGTCGCCCCAGGTAAACGGCTTGCTGCCATCCATTGCCGGTAACGATGCGACGCCAAAATCCAGACCTTCAGTTGTCGGATACACGGACATCGCCCAGACGCCGTTGAAATGATAGGCGTTGTCGCCGTTAATGAACAACGCTTCGCATTCATTGTAGTCGCCAGAATTAATCGCCAGCCCATCTTTGTAATAGGTCGCGATCATGTCGTATGCTTTTGCCGCTTTTTCAGTATCTAAGACCAATTTGCCGGACGCCGGATCCATGAAGGTTGCGCCGAGTTGATGATACAGCGCGATCCACCAGCGTTCGCCTAACATGGCGCCGGTCTCAAGCGTCAAGCCCCATTTGCCGGTCTTTTCTTTGACCGCGCGAGAATTCGCCAGCAAGTCATCCCAGGTTTTCGGGATATATTTGTCTTCCGGGATGCCGGCGTCTTTCAAGACTTTTTTGTTGTAGTACAACACCATCGGATGCGTATCAATCGGAATCGCATAGAGTTTGCCGTCATATTGGGCTTGCGCGATAATGTTCGGCAGGAATTTATCCGCAAACCCGGCTTCCAGCAGGTCGCCAATCGGATTCAGCGCGTCTCTGGACGCATAATCCGGCAGCACGGCTAAGTGCATAATCCCAATATCCGGGGATTCGCCGGAAATTAAGCCTGCCAATAATTTATTATAATACTGCGCCCATTCAATCAACTGTTCTTCAATCACAATGTCGGGGTGTTCAGCATTAAATTTGCTAATCAAATCGGTCATGATCGAGCCTTCGCCGCCGGTGAACAGCGTCCACATCGTAAGTTTTACCGGTTCCGCCTGCGCTCCCGCAACTGCTACTGACAACATCATGGCGCATATCGCCAACATACTGACAACACGTTTCTTCATACCATTTCTCCTCTGCTTGAGATGAATATCATTTTTGTGACCACTTTACTTACTATCCTTCGTGACATATCCCTGACCTGCTATGCGCGCCACCACCTCCTCAGAGCGTCAACACGTTCGTTAATAAGACCTCACAGGTTTTTAAAACCTGTGAGGTCTGCG
>CAZMEO010000424.1:0-3188 GCA_964565315.1 uncultured Candidatus Moduliflexus sp.
ACGAAAAAAGGGAATCAGTTGTTCGACGCCGGGAAATACGAAGAGGCGCTGCAAGCCTTTACCGAAGCGGATGTCAACAGCAAACCCGGCGATCCGCGCTTGCCGCAGTTGTATCAAAATATGGGCAACACGCTGACCAAACTCGGCAAGATTGACGAAGCGATTGCCATGTATAAAAAAGCGGATGAAACCGCGAATAGTTCGGCGTTCAAATCGGATGTGCAATATAACAGCGGCAATGCCTGGATGAAACAGCAGCAATATCAACAGGCGGTCGAGGCGTATAAACAGGCGTTGGAACTCAATCCGAAGCACGAGAACGCGCAGCAGAACAAGGAATTAGCCGAAAAATTGTTGGTGCAGCAGCAACAGGAACAACAGCAAAAACAGCAGCAGAAGAATCAAAAACAGAATCAGCAGCAAAACCAGCAACAGCAGTCGTCGCAGAATCAACAGAATAACGACGATCAAAAGGATAAAAAAGAGCAGCAGCCACAAAATCAAGAACAACAACAAGAACAAAAGGATCAACAACAAAACCAGAAACCGGACGAACAGCAGCAGGCTCAGGAGCAACAGGCGGCGCAAGCGGAGCAGACGCCGGAAGACAAAGAACAGCAGCTTTCCAAAGAAGAGGCGTTGCGTATTCTCGACGCGCTGAAAGAAAAAGAGGAACTGCAACAACAGCAGCGTCAGGTCGCGCCGCGCCCGGTGGAAAAAGATTGGTAATAAATAACGACAACGAATAAAAGAATGGAACGAATTCAAACGGCGCAAATTCAGATTCGTTCTGTTCTTTTATTCGTTGTTGTTTTCGTATGATACATTCTTTTCATAAAAACGCTATCGCGATACTTCTCTTTTTGGGAAGCGCATTTTTGGGCGCATCCGCCGCGTTCGCGCAGAATGTCGAATTTCAGGCCACTGTGGATCAAACACGCATCACGATGAATGACATGCTGATTCTGTCGTTCATGCTCAGCGGCGGCAATATTGATCTGAATGCCGAACCGACTTTTCCTGATTTGGAGAAGGATTTCGATATTTTGCAAGGGCCGACCCGCTCCACCAGCATTTCGATTATCAACGGCAAGCATTCCAGTTCGCTGACCATCCAATACGCTCTTTCCCCAAAACGCACCGGAACGCTGGAAATTGGCGCGGCGACGGTGACGCTCGATAATCAGACCTATACAACCAAACCGATCTCGGTTGAAGTCACCGACGCGCCCGCGCCGGGACAAATGCCATCGCAAGCCCCTGAAGACAGCCAGACGCCTCAGCCGGATGCCAACGCGCCGCAACTTTACCTGCAAGCTGAAGTTGATCGGGAACGCGCGTACATCGGCGAACAGATGACCGTCTCATTCTGGCTCTATACGCAATTGAGCATCACCGGCTATGAGATCAAGCAGCAGCCGAATTTCACCGGATTTTGGATTGAAGAATTGCAGATTCCGCAGCCGCCGAAACTCCAATATCGCACCATCAATGGCCAACAATACGGCGTCGCCTTGCTGAAGCGGTATGCGCTCTTTCCGACGACCAGCGGCGAATTAACGATTGACCCAATTGTTATGGCGTTCAGCGTGCAGGCTGGACGTTCCCGTGACCCGTTCGATGTATTCAATGATCCGTTTTTTGCCAGAACGCAGCCTGAACTGAGGAAAAGCCAGCCCGTGAGCATCAGAGCGCTGCCGCTGCCGGAAGAACATCGTCCGGCGACCTTCAATGGCGATGTCGGAAATTTTACAATGGCGGTAGAAGCCTCGCCCAATCAGGTGAAGCAAGACGAGCCGGTCAACGTCAAAATCACGATTCAAGGCACGGGCAACATCAAAACCGTGAAAGAGCCAATGATGAAACTGCCGGAATCGTTCAAAAAGTATGATACGCAGATTAAGGAAATGCCCTTCGCGATGCAAGAGCCGCTGCAAGGAGAAAAAGTCTTCGAAACCGTGATTATTCCGGGCGAATCCGGAACATATACCTTGCCGCCGGTGGAATTTTCGTTTTTCGATCCCGCTCGCCGCGCCTATCAAACGTTGCATTCCGAGCCGATTGCGCTCAGCGTGTTTCCGAAAGCGCAGGCCGACGCGCCGGTCGAGCGCCGGATTGCCACAAAGGAAGAAATCAAATTGATCGGAAAAGATATTCGCTTCATCAAAACCGACGTGCCGTATTTGAAAAATCAGGGGAGTCAATGGTATCGGAGCGGCTGGCTGCGCTTGGCGTATTTTATGCCGCTGCCGCTGATTGGCGCGGCGCTCCTGTATAAGCGCCATCGCGATAAAATGCTGAGCGACCTCAGCTACGTCCGCCAGCGCGGCGCGAACAAGCGCTCGATTCAACGTTTGAAAACTGCAAGCGACTTGATGGCGCAAGGCGATTCCAAAGGATTTTATGCGGCGATTTCCACCGCGCTGCGGCACTATATCGGCGACAAGCTGAACCTGCCGCCCGCCAGTCTGACCGGGAACGAGGCGTTTCAGATGCTCAAAGAGCGCGGCCTTGACGACGACACATTGTCGGCGTTGAAACGCTGTCTCGACGCCTGCGATTTCGCCCGGTTCGCGCCGGTGGACGCCACGCAAGAGGAAATGAGCGCAGTTTTGAAAGATGCGGAGCAGGTCGTTGAACGGCTTGCGGGGAAAAAATCAGGCCGCTCCGGGAACGATGCCTCCGCCGCGCTGCTGCTGGTCGGCCTGCTCTGGCTCTCAAGCAGCGTGTCCGCCGCGACGACCGACGAATTTTTCCAGCAAGGCAACAGTTTCTATGAAGCCGGGAAATATGCGGAAGCTATCGCCGCCTACGAGCAGATGCTCGATTCCGGGCTGCGCAACGGCTATGTCTATTATAATCTTGGCAACGCGCTGTTGAAACAGAATCGCATCGGCGAGGCGATTTTGCAGTATGAACGCGCCAAACGTCTGCTGCCTCGTGACGAAGATGTCGCCTACAATTTGGAATACGCCAAAGCCGCGACCGTTGACACGATTGAGCAGAAACGCGGCGCGATTGTCGCTGCGTTCGAAAGTGTTCGTTCCTATTTTACGCAGCAGGAAGCGCATCTGTTTTTCTGGATTTGTTACGCGCTCTTGACCGCTTGCATCATCGCGTTTATTTTCGCGCCGCGCGTGTGGAAGTTCCGGCTGTTGTACGTGACATTGATTCCGGCATTCGGCGTG
>CAZMEO010000425.1:0-1871 GCA_964565315.1 uncultured Candidatus Moduliflexus sp.
TTTCTCATATTCGCTGTTGTTTTAGGGAATTACCCTTGCAGCATGCGTTCGATGCTTTCTAACTCTTGACGGAAGGCGGGGTCTTCGTTCTGCATCGCCTCGATTTTTTCGCAGGCATACATAATTGTGGTGTGATCTTTGCCGCCGAATGATTGGCCGACGACCGGCAGCGAAAGATTGGTCAGCTTGCGGGAAAGATACATCGCGACCTGACGCGGAAACGCAAGCGTCCGCAGCCGCGCCGCCGATTTCATATCTTGCGGCTTGATCTGGTAATGGTTCGCGACGACTTCCTGAATCAGTTCAACGGTAATGTTTTTCGCGGAATCAGAGCTTTTCGTGTCCAGAATGTCATCCAGCACTTTTTTGGCTAATTCGATGGAAATCGTATCGGCGGACAGCTTCGAATACGCGGCGATTTTGATCAAGCAGCCTTCGAGCGCGCGGATGTTCGACTGAATTTTGGTGGCAATATACATCGCCACTTCTGTGGATAACTGAATGTGTTCCATTTCCGCTTTCTTTTTTAAAATTGCCACTTTCGTCTCGAAATCCGGCGGCTGAATGTCGGCAATTAAGCCCCATTCGAACCGTGAACGCAGCCGTTCTTCCAGCGTCGGAATTTTTTTCGGCGGACAATCGCTGGAAATCACGATCTGTTTTTGCGCGTTATGCAAGGCGTTGAACGTGTGGAAAAACTCTTCCTGCGTTCGCTCTTTGCCCGCGATGAATTGAATATCGTCAATCAGCAGCAGGTCGATATTCCGATATTTATCGCGGAACTCCTGCATTTGATCGTAACGGATCGCGTTGATCAATTCGTTCATGAAGCGTTCGGACGAGAGATAATACATCCGAAATCCGGGCGGATTCGTCGCTTTGATCGCGTGGCCGATGGCATGCATCAGATGTGTTTTCCCCAACCCGACGCCGCCATAGATGAAGAGCGGATTATAGGCTCTGGACGGTTGTTCCGCGACGGCGCGCGACGCGGCATGGGCGAACTGATTGCTGCCGCCAACCACATACGTATCGAACGTGTATTTCGGATTCAGGCCGGTATCATCATCAAAAAACGGCGTGATCGGTTTGGCGTTTTCCGCGTGAGATTGGCGCGATGTCTCGACGTAGCCCGTGCCGGTGTCGTGAGGCTCGCCGAACGCGCTGAGCTCAGGTTCAGCGAGATGTTCAGACTGAGCGGCGATGACAAACGCCACGTCAATCGTTTTGCCGGTCAAGCCGCGCAAAATTTCCACAATCGAGTCGCGATAATGCTCATTCAGCCAGTTCGCGTAATATTGATCCGGAACGCCGACTGTCAGGCAATTCTGCTCGAACGCAAGCTGAGTCGTCGGCGAAAACCAGGTGGTAAAGCTCGACGGATTCATGCGCATGGCAATGCGCTTTAACACATCATCCCAAAGTGTATTCATGCCAAATGCGTTACTGCGATGGTGTTTGTAGAAAGCGAATGTTTTTTAACACAACTCCCGACACACATGATCGCGTCTGTTTAACAAATGGAAAATTTTAATTTAAAAAATAATTTGAAAAGGTGATGTTCGTTAGTGAAAAATAATTATCCACAATCTTATCCACAGTTGTGTATAACTTTGTAAAATGTCAAGGGTTAGATTGTTCCTTTGCCGACGTCCTCGAAGAAATTTATGGCGAATCTCTCAAAATATTTTATCATTTCAACAGGCATTTTCAAGAAACAAAACGGCGTTTTGCGCGGCTGTCAGGCCGTTTCAGATGTCAAGAGGAAGAGACTGACCAGTCACCTGTCCATTGACGATTTCCAACAGGGCAACACGCTGTCCTGATCCCTGACGCCCTTTGCTCGCGCTGCCGGGGTTGATATACAACAC
>CAZMEO010000425.1:1971-3182 GCA_964565315.1 uncultured Candidatus Moduliflexus sp.
TGCGCCGCAACGCGACCACGCATGTCCATATTGCCGCGCACAGCCGTCACTGGCGCAATCGCCTGTAACTCAATCAGCACGTCGTCGGTGTCAATGTCGCCAGCATGAAGAATTTCATCCACATCGCTGAACAAATCGTGAATGCGCGGGTGCAGATAGCCGTGCGTGTCTGAAATCAGGCCGAGTTTCATTGAGTCTGGTCGCGTTCGATCATCTCGGAATTGCTGTTGAGCAAGCGAATTCCGCGATACACGTAGCCCAAACCGGAACTCACCGTCACCGCGAATGTCACCCAGCAGAACGGGCGAATCAGGTCGGGGCGGGGAGTGCCGAGATAATTATACAACAGGACGATACTGATCAGCGCGACCTGGAGAAATGTGGTCAATTTCCCGATAATCGTCGGCGCAATCGGGAATTTGACGCCTAACATAAAGAGCGCCGCAATCCCGACCGTGATAATAATATCGCGGCTGATTAATGTAACGGCAAACCAGATCGGCAGCGCGTTCGGCTGCGTGACTAAGCTGAGCGAAATGATGGTCGAAGCCAGCAGCAGCTTATCGGCTAACGGATCGAGAAATGCGCCGATATTCGTCCGCAGATGATAGGCGCGGGCGATCAGGCCATCGAAGGCGTCAGTCAGGCCGGCAATGACGAAGATCGCGAGCGCTGCGCCATTATAGCCATACATCAAGGCCACGATAAAAAACGGGATGGCAAGGACGCGGGAAATCGTTAAAATATTGGGGATATTCATTGTGGTATAACACATTGCCGCCCGCGCGAGGATCTCTGGAATATTGGCGTTCATGTGAAAAGGCTGTCAGACACCTTCACGATGTCTGACAGCGTACTTGTCATAATACAACCGACTGTTTTTACAAGATGTGTGTGGCGGGTACGATGTACCGGCGAACAGTCTGTTCGCCGGTACATCGTACCCGTTTGCAAAAACACTACTCAACTTCTCCTTCTTCAAGCCGCGTTTTGCAATTGATGCAAAACGTCGTGACCGGGCGAGCTTTCAGGCGTTCCTCGCCGATGTCTTCGCCGCAGCGTTCACACAACCCAAATGTTCCATCTTCGATGCGGTCTAACGCCTGATCGATTTTCTGGACAAGTTTTCGTTCACGGTCGCGAAGGCGGAGATGGAAAGTGCGGTCGGATTCTAAGCTGGCGATATCAGCAAAATCAGCAAGCTGTCCCTG
>CAZMEO010000426.1:0-1565 GCA_964565315.1 uncultured Candidatus Moduliflexus sp.
GTGTGCGTTAATTTATCGATCTGCGCAAACTGCTTGTCATCATACTGATAGCGGCATTTTTCCAATTCTTCGCGGCGCAATTCCTCGAAATACTGTCGAATCGAGGCGAGCGCGGCGTTGATCTTCAGCGACGCCTGCCAGTCGGTGAATTTCTGCAATTCTTCGGCGATAATCTGCTCGACATTCCCGACTTCCTGCTCGCGGCGTTTCAGGTTGCCATCCACAATTTCTTTCAAATCATAGATGTTTTTCACCGTGACGCCGGGGAGTTCGGCAATTGCCGGATCAAAATCGCGCGGCAGCGCAATATCAATGACAAGCAATTGGCGGGCGGGCTGCGGCGGAAGGAGTTCTTTCATCTCGGAGAACGTCACCAAATAGCCGGGGGCGCTGGTGGAACTGATAATCACGTCGGCGTTGCCGAACATCTCATACATGCTGTGAAACGGAATCGCGACGCCGCCGATTTCTTTGGCGAGCGCCGCCGATTTTTCCAGCGTGCGGTTGGCAATCATGACGCGCCCGAAGCACCGCTTGCCAAGAATCCGCGCCGTTGTCTGACCGATTTCCCCCGCGCCGATAAGCAGCACGGTCGCGCCGCGCATCCCAGCGCAGAATTGATCTGCCATATCCGCCGCTGCCGCGCCAATCGAACAACAGCCTTTATTGATATTCGTTTCGGTTTTGATCCGCTTCGAGGTTTTGAAGGCCGTATGAAACAGCTTATGTAAGATCGTTCCGGCGGTATCAACCTCGCAGGCGCGGCGATACGCTTCTTTAATCTGCCCCGCAATTTCATTTTCGCCGACCACTAATGAATCGAGGCCGCAGGAAACATAGAGCAGATGGCGTTTCGCGTCGGCCTGCTCTTTCAGGTAAAACCGCTCGAACACGCTTTCAGAATAGTCTCCCTTCAGGTTTTTCAACTGCGTGATGGCATGATGTCTGGCGGCGCATGTGTTTGACGTGACCATATAAAATTCGGTGCGGTTGCAGGTGGAAAGGATGACGATTTCCTCGATGTCCGGCTTATGGCGCAGCAGAAACAGCGATTTCATCACCTCGTCCCGCGTCAGCGACAATTGTTCTAACAACGGCAATTCGACACTCTGATGACTGATTCCCAACACAGCAATTCCCATGGAGAGGCTCCGATCAGACGCATTAACAGCGCAATTCGATTCATAACTCATGTTACGCAGCAGATGCGATCCGCTGACGGTGAACTCCCCTCCTGGAAGGGGAATGGTCGGCGATGCTGCGTAAACACGTCACCTATGACACATAGGAGCGTCAAAGAAAATCTGTCAACTGTTGAATAAAAAAATGTTGCATCGCGCGACGGAAAATTTTATTTTGACGTGATTATATCAGAAAAATCGGTGCACTCCTAAAAATTGATACATAATCAACGCGTATGATCAAACAGACTAAACTGCATGGCGACATCGTGATCATTGACGATGACATCAGCAACCTGAAATTTTTAGCCAACATTCTCTCTCGCGAAGGCTATTCCGTGCGTCCGATATTAACGGGGCAGCAAGCGCTGCATTCGATTCAGC
>CAZMEO010000426.1:1665-3177 GCA_964565315.1 uncultured Candidatus Moduliflexus sp.
CCTCATTCTGCTTGATATTCTGATGCCTGACATCAGCGGTTATGAGCTTTGCCAGCAGTTAAAATCGGATGAGCGGACGCGCGATGTTCCGGTGATTTTTCTCAGCGGACTCACGGCGCTTGAAAATAAACTCAAAGCGTTCGAGGTGGGCGGCGTGGATTACATGACCAAGCCATTTCAGGGAAAAGAGGTGCTGGCGCGGGTCAACACGCAGGTCTCCCTCAGCCGCTTGCATCGAGAAATCAGCGCAAGCCGCGCACAGCTCCGCCAATTGGCCGACGCCTCTTTTGCCGCCCTGATTGTTCACGCACAGGCCGGGACGATTCTGGAAGTGAATCAGTCGGCGTTGACGCTCTTCGAATGCGACCGCGACGCGCTGATCGGACGCAATCTGTTCGATTTTATTGCGCCGAGCCTGAAAGCCTTGATCCAGGAAGGCACGGACAAACAGCCCCGCGAAAGCGAAATGCGCTCCATCCAAAAAACCGCGATTCCTGTTGAAATTCGATTCGACGCCATCTCATGGGACGGCGATCCAGCCTGTATCACGGCGCTCGTCGATATTCGCTGGCGGAAAACATTGCAGGCGGAAAACTTCGCGCTTCATTTGGCGCAGTCGAAACGCCAGCAGTTCGGGCGGCTTGTCGGCAAAAGCCTCGCCATGCTGAAAGTGTATGAGCGCTTGACGCAGGCTGCCGCGACGCGCGACGCCGTCATCATCTCCGGCGAAACCGGCACAGGCAAAGAATTGGCGGCGCGAACGGTGTGCGAATTAAGCCAGTCTGCGACCAGCGCGTTTGTGACGGTGAATTGCGGCGCGCTGCAAGAGTCGCTGTTCGAAAGCCTGTTTTTCGGCTATCGCAAAGGCGCGTTCACCGGCGCGGATCGCGATACGCCGGGCTATTTCGAACAGGCGAACGGCGGCACGCTCTTTTTGGATGAAGTCGAAGAATTAACGCCGCTGATGCAGGCCAAATTGCTGCGCGTGCTGCAAGAGCGCGAGTTCAGGGCAGTCGGCGCCGCAACGCTCCGCGCGACGAATGCGCGGATTGTCGCCGCGACCAATCAACCGCTGCGCGCGCTCGTGCGTTCCGGCAAAATGCGCGAAGACTTTTTTCATCGCCTGCACGTCCTCTCGATTGAGATGCCGCCGCTGCGGGAACGCAAAGAGGATATTCCGCTGCTGATTGCGCATTTTTTGGAGGAACGCTCCGCGGACGCCCCGGAAACCGACGAGCTTCCTGCCGCGCTGCTTGACCGCTTTTTCGCCTATGATTGGCCGGGCAATGTCCGGGAACTCGCCAACGAACTCCGCCGCTATCTGACGACCGGCGATGTTGAACTTGGCGGAAGCGTCTCGCGCGCTGCCGGTTCGACCGCCTCGCTGCCGTTTCTTCTGCCGGGCATGACGCTGACAGCGGCAGTGGATGCGTTCGAGCAATTCTACATCAGCCAAACGCTGCGCGAACATCACGACCGCAAATCAGAGACCGCCAAAGCCCTCGGCATCGG
>CAZMEO010000427.1:0-3176 GCA_964565315.1 uncultured Candidatus Moduliflexus sp.
GTCACGCGATAGGGCGTGACGCTCATTTTAATAACGGGAGAAATATTGCATGACGCAGATGTTGAAATATGTTGTGATAACGATGGCGCTGATCAGTCTAACGGGCTGCGTGAAGGTCAATTCCTATCAAGAAGAAACCGTTCCCGCCGCGGCGAATTCACACGAGCCGCATACCTATTTGCAATCCTGTTTTCAATTTACCGACGAGGAATTGGCGGCGATGGAGCAGGGCGAAGTGGTTGTCAAAATCTTCGAAATGCCGACGATAGAAAATGAAGTCGGCGCGTTCGGGGTCGTGCAGTTGAATGCGCCGAAAGAGGTTTTGGTCGAGCAGTTCCGCGATATTGTCTCGTTCACCAAAAGCCCGGAAGTCAAAGCGATTGCGAAATTCAGCACGCCGCCGCGCCTCGAAGATTTGCAGGAATTGACGATGCCAGAGCAGGCGGTCTTGGCGTTGAAAAACTGCAAGCCGGGAAGTTGCAAAGTCAAAATGGACGCTCGCATGATGCAGCGTTTTCGCAAAGAGATTGACTGGAACGCGCCGGATTATCATGAACAGGCGACGTTGCTGATGAAACAGATGCTCCTGGATTACGTGACGCGCTATTTGCAAGAAGGAGATATCGCGTTGGGGCAGTACGACGATCAAGACGAGCCGCTGCATATCGCGGACGCATTTCATGGCGTGTTGGAGAATTCGACCTATTTAAAAGAATATGTGCCGGAATTGCTCGCGTATCTTGAACAATTCCCGAAAGGGAAGTTGCCGCATGTTGAAAATTTTCTCTACTGGTCTATCGAGCAATTCGGATTGCGTCCAGTGATTAATCTCTATCATATCACGATCTATACGCGCCAGCGGAACGGCGCGAATGACGTATTTATTACGTCCAAGCAGATTTATGCCAGCCATTATTTCGAAATCGCGCTCGGATTCACGGCCTTTGTGGACGAGGTTGGCGGCACGTCACCGGCAAAAGCCTATTTGATGTATCTGAACCGCTCGCGTTTTGATAACCTGTACGGCGGGTTAAAAGGTGCGATTGTCTCCATTGCTAAAGGCAAAGTGTATGACGGCGTCAAATTCTATTTTCAGCAAGTCAAAAATAAATTAGAATCCTCAGTCGTGACACAAAAAGCGGTCGGCCAATCATCAGGGGCGTTTCACGTGTCTGGCAATGCGCTTTGACCCGACATGTAACGAGTGACGCCTCGTAAAATTCCGCAAAAAGAGGTTGACTTTCGCGTCAGAAGGGGCAAACGATATTCGTGATTATTTACAGGCGCAGCGAACAGCCGTGTTCGCCGCTTTCGTTGATAACGTCATGATTGGTAACTGCTTTTCACGGCGGACAAGATTGTCCGCCAGTACGCAAGCCGTTACGAACATGTTTTTCAGAGGAGAATATACACATGAAAACACGCAAAATTGGCACGACAGATATTGACGCCTCAGTTGTTGCGCTGGGCGCATGGGCGATTGGCGGCGGCACATGGTGGGGCGAATCGGATGACGAACTTTCGATTCGGGCAATTCATGCCGCGTTTGACGCGGGGATCAATTTTATTGATACGGCTCCGGCGTATGGTTTTGGACGAAGCGAAGAAGTTGTCGGCAAGGCGATTCAGGGACAGCGCGATAAGTGGGTGATTGCCACGAAATGCGGCCTCTGGTGGGATGATGAATCCGGTAAAATTTTCGTGACGGTGGATGGCAAAGCGATTCGGCGGACACTGAAACCGGAAATCATCCGGCTCGAATTGGAACACAGTTTGAAACGGCTCGGCACGGATTATATTGACTTGTACCAAACCCATTGGCCGTCGTTAGACCCGGTGAATGAGCCGATTGCCAGCACGATGGAATGCCTGCTGCAACTAAAAGCGGAAGGCAAAATTCGGGCGATTGGCGCGTCGAACGTGGATATTCCATTGATTAAACAATATCAGGCGGTTGGCGCGTTGGATAGCATCCAGCCGCGTTACAGCATGTTAGACCGCCGCATCGAAGCGGAAATTTTGCCGTTTTGCATTGAAAACGGCGTCAGCACGTTGGCGTATTCGCCGCTTGAACAGGGCTTATTGACTGGCAGAGTCGGCATGGATTTTAAGGTTGAACCGGGTGAAGCTCGCAGCAGTATTCCCTGGTTTAAGCCTGAAAATCGGCGCAAGGTGATTGACATGCTGGCGGGCTGGCAGGATTTGACCGAAAAATATGCGTGCAAACTGTCGCAATTGGTCATTGCCTGGACGGTCGCGCAGCCGGGCATCACGTTCGCGCTCTGCGGCGCAAGGAAGCCGGAACACAGCCTTGAAAACGCTAAAGGCGGCGACATTGAACTTGAACCAGCAGATATTCAACGCATGAGAACCGACGTGGAAGCGCTCGGTTCGCCGGAGTAATTAATTTAGCCCTGACAGGGTTTCAAACCCTGTCAGGGCTTATCAACATCAACAACGATGGCTTTTCTTGAATGTAAATTTTATTCGGACGTGTTGAGTCTTTCAACCTCCATGTCAGTCATTTTGCCGCAAAAGAACAGGAAATTTCCTGATGTCAAACGTCCTGGCAAGGACGGAAAATACAAGACATTATTCCTGCTGCACGGCCTGAGCGATGATCATTCCATCTGGATGCGGCGCACCTCCATTGAGCGTTATGCCGCATCGTTTGGCATCGCGGTCGTGATGCCTGAAGTCGGGCGCAGCTTTTACAGTGATATGCTCTACGGCGGCGCGTATGAAACCTTTATCGCCCAGGAATTGCCCGCCATCGCCCGGTCATTTTTTCCGCTGTCAGACGCTCGCGAAGATAATAATATCGCCGGGCTGTCGATGGGGGGATATGGCGCGTTTAAGTTTGCGTTAAATTATCCGGAAAATTACTGCGCCGCCGCAAGTCTGTCTGGCGCTGTGGATATGGCGTCTGCCGGAAAAGTCCCTGAGAATGAAGCTGATATTCAACAGGATATTGTGAATATTTGGGGGAATGCGTCGGCCATCGCCAACACGAAGCATGATCTGTTCTGGGCGGCAAACGCGTTAAAAACGCAGGGGCGTGAGTGCCCGAATTTGTATCTGTGCTGCGGCGACGCCGATTTTCTGTATCAATCGAATCTCGCCTTTCGCGATTTTGCGTTGGAACAACAACTCCCGCTGACCTGGCAGATCGATCC
>CAZMEO010000428.1:0-3154 GCA_964565315.1 uncultured Candidatus Moduliflexus sp.
TATGCGCTTCCATGTCGTAATAACGCTGATTTTTCCAAGAATATCGTCATTCTTTAATTTATTCTTGACGAAATCAGGCAAGGTTGGTCTAAATTGTCAACGTTTTGTTCGTGAGAACGGCCTAATGTAAAAAATGATGAAATAACTCGTAGAAGAGCGGGAGAAGCGCCCATGACAGTCCGACGAAAAATGCTGATGTTTATTTCCGTATTCGCGTTCGCCTTGATTTGCGCGATGTCAGGTATTTATTATTATGTGTTTACCAGACAGATCGAACAATCATCGCGCCGTCAGTTGAATTCGACCTTTGAATTGATCTTCGATGATTTTCACACCCGCGCGCTTGATGTGTTTTTCAAAGCGGATCAATTCCTGCAAACGTCTCTGGCCGGGCCGATGTATGTCTCGCAATTGGTGCAAGAACAATACCGCGATTCTGTCGAAGAATGGACCGTGCGCGAAGTGCGCAAAATCATGGGGCCGCTCAGTTCGATTTCATTTGAATTAGAGAAGTTCGGCAATTTGATTAATGCGATAGATATCCGCATTTATACGCGACAGAAGGCGCTCCTTGCCACGTATCACCATGAAGGAGAAAACGTATTTTCCGGCATTTATCTCCCTGAAATCCTTCCGAATGACATGATCGTCATGAAAATGGGCGATGACTGGTTTACCACGCTGATGAACGTTGAAGAGATTCCCCGCAAACCGATGCCTGCCGCTCTTACCAAACCCCTTCAAACCGAGATTCCAAACCAGGCGACTGTCGCCATCGCCCGGAACGACGCGCATCTGCTCATGCGATTTTCCGTGCCGATCATGCAACGACAGGCCATCAACGGGCTGTGCGTGATTGACGTGGCGATCCAGCAGCAGGATGTCGAACGCTATGCGCGGCTCAGCAAAACGCGGATCAATTTTTTTGCGGGAGATGCCTTCAGCGTCGGCACGTTCGCCGATTCAACCACGCTCCCAAAAGCAGCATTCGCCCAGAAAGAACACCTGGATATTTTAAATCTCCCCGAAAAACCGGCGCTGCAATTTGCGAATGTCAAAATTGGAGATCAGGAATATTATCAGGCCACGCTGGCCCTGACGAATGAAACGGACAACCTCGGCGCGATTGCCGCCTATTTCCTGCGCGCTGATGAAGAACGCAGCAAACACCAATTTTTGATGGTTATTGCGGCCATTATTGGCATATTCGGCACGCTGGCCTTTGTCGGCGCATCAGTATTCACAACGGTGCTGTTGAAACCGATTATTCATTTGACCAGCCAGATTCACCGCCTCGCGCATGGCGATTTGACCGGCCTTGACAGTCTATCAGTCGGAAAAGTCTCGAATGATGAAATCAGCGTGTTAGAAAGCGCCCTGCGCGACATGATTCTGCGATTACGGGAAACCGTTGGCGATGTCAAGTTCGCCGCCGAATTAATTATGGAAGAAAGCCTGATGATGCGGGGAAATGCGGACGAGATGCTGCTGCGCACCACGAAACAGGCCGAGGCATCTGGCGAAGCGTCAGCGTCAATGGAAGAAATGGTTGGGAATATCGAACAAAATGCGAATAATGCCTCTCAAACAGAGCGGATTGCAGTGAACGCCGCGAAAGATGCGCAAGAGACCGGCCAGGCGATGCAGGCAACAGTCCAGGCAATGCACGATATCAGCAAGCGCATTCTGGTGATCGAAGATATTGCGCGTCAAACGCGCATGTTATCCCTGAACGCGACGATTGAAGCGGCGCGAGCAAGCGAGGCTGGACGCGGCTTTAATGTTGTCGCCAATGAAGTACGCGCCCTGTCAACTCGCACGCAAACGGCTTCTGCCGAAATCAATACGCTGGCGTCGTCGAGCGTGAACATTGCGAAAAACGCTGGCGAGCGCCTGATGAATCTCGTGCCGCAAATTCAGAAAACCGCAGAACTCGTCCAGGAAATTCGCATGGCAAGCAACGAGCAAAATGCTGGCGCGACGCAGATCAATCAAGCGATCCTGCGATTAGATGAAGTCGTACAACAGAATACCAGGCTGTCGCAAACGATGGCGGCGACCTCTGAAAAATTGGCAGAACAAGCGGAACATCTCCGTCATACGATCTCATTTTTTAACATCGGCGAACAATGAGGCTTATAACGACATGACACTCAAACGCAAAATTCTTTTTCTGATATCCATCCTGACAACCTGTATTATTTTAGCGATGTCGGGAATTTACTATTCCCTGTTTGTTCGGGAGATTGAAGGACGTTCCCGCGACCATATCGCCTTAGCATTTACGTTAATTCGCGATGATATTGACACGCAGATTCAGGATGTGTCTTCCAAAACGAATGTGTTCCTTCGCAGTTCGATTTCAAGCCCGCTCTATCTTTCCCAACTGTTCGAAAATCAATATCAGGAGTTAGTAGATGAGTGGACAATCCGCGAAGTCAGAAAACTGATGACGCCGTTGAGTTCCATTGCGCTTGAATTATCGAAATTCGGCGATTTGGTTGAGGCCAGCAAAATCCTGGTGTATCGCCAGGACAAGACATTGCTCGCGTTTTATCGCAACCAGAATGATGAAGCCAAAACCGGAGTATATTTTCCGAAAGTGTTTGAAAAACAAGCCATTCCTGTCATCGCTGGCGATAATTGGTTTGTCAGCGCGAACAGCCTTGATGTGGTGCCTCGAAGCGCCCTGCCTTCAGATATCGAGCCGACCTATCAGGGAGATGTGCCGCAAGATGGCAGCGTGACATTTCGTGTATTGGATCAGCATCTGACGATGCAATTTACCAAACAGATGAGCGACGGCCACAATAACACCGGTTTTTGCGTGATTCAGGTTGCGTTGAAACAAAAAGATGTTGAGCGGTATGCCCGTTTGAGCGGGACGCAAGTGACGATCTTTGCCGGAGACGCCTGGAGCGTTGGCACGCTGCCGGAAAACCGGCAGTTTCCTCAGATCGTGAATGGCGAGATACAGTCGCTTGATTTGCAACATCTGCCCGATCAGTTCAACGTTCGCTTTGACAATGTCACGATTGGCGGCCAGGATTTTTATCAGGGAGCCTTAGCGTTTGGTGACGCTCAGCGGCCAATGGGCGCATTTACCGTCCACTTTCCACGTCAGCTTGAGATCACGCAGCGTCGAAAATTTTTA
>CAZMEO010000429.1:0-3137 GCA_964565315.1 uncultured Candidatus Moduliflexus sp.
CCCGGCAGCCCGGTCAGATGCGCGATCACTTCTTCGGCGATGCGCCCCGCGTCGCGCCCCACGCGCAGCGGATCCAGCGCGACCGCGCCATGAAACCGCTTGGGGCTTCTGGGCGGCTGAGCGACAGGGATGTTCGCGTCTTGCCCGCGTTCTCGACCTCGGTCCGCCTGGCCTTCTTCAGGTTCAGGATATTCCACCTGCGTTCGCTGTTTTTCTAATGCGCGGCGATCTGCGTCGAATTGCGCCTGCGCCGCGTCCGGCATCACGATCAGCCCGCCGGGGGCGCTTTCCGTAAGCGGCACGTCGCGCCCGAACATCAAGCCGAGATAGCGCCCGCTCGCCTCATCGAAACAATCGGCATAGGCAAACGAATCGCTCAACACCGTCGTCATCAGCCCGTCGCGAATCGCCTGAAGCAGCACGGCGGAGCTTTTCACGCGCATCAGATGCAGATAGCGCGGGAAATCGTCGAGCAATTGCTTGACCGCGACATGCGGATGGCCGCGCCAGAGCTTGTGCCGATCCATCTCCTGGCGCAGTTGCGTTCCCGCGAGGCGCGTCACCAACAGTTCTTCGGCGCAGAGTTTTTTGCTGGCGCGTTCCGCGAGCGGCTCCGCGCCATTCAAGCGGAACTCCTGCCATTCGATCTCCTTTCCCGGCGCTTGCGTCGGCATCAGCAGCCATTTATACGCTTCCGGCAATTTCGCCCGCGCCGCGTTGTCGGCGTGTTCGCGCTGCGCTTCCGCCTGCTTGACCTGATGCGGCGAGAGGTCGAGCGCGGTTTTCTCCTGAATGATCGATTCCCACGCCAAAAAACGGCGGAGCGCGTCATCTAAATTGTCCACCGACGCTTTGTCGCATGCCAAAAACAGCAGCGTGTTGCGATAGAGGCGCGGCTGCGTGCCGCGCGATTCGAGCATCGCCTGCGCGGCAGCTCTGGCCGGACTGGTCGGCGTCCGGTCGTGCGCCGCGTCGCATGGCAGCACCACGAGCCGCGCCTCGTAGCTGTCCGGCACGTCCTGCCCCGATTGCGGCAGCACATGCACCCCGGCAAATTCCCCTTTGCGGCTGAATTCGCTCCGCAGCCGCCGGTCAAGCTCTTTGGCGGCGCGTTCCGGCTCGCGGATCAACTGCTCGGCGCGGTCGTCCGCCAATTTCGTGACGGTGGGCTGCGTGGCGTACCAGTAGCGCGTTGCGTCCTGATACAGATAGGTGGCGGCGCTGCTCAAGCGCCGCAGCGCGTCGCCGAAGACCGACGGCGATTCGCCGGGCATGACGCAGCCGAGCTTGACGCGCCGGTCTTCGATGCCGCGATTCGCCGCCGCCGCCATCGGCGCAGAGCCTAAATAAATCGTCCGCGCCACGCGGCAGCACGCCTGATATTTGCCGAGATTCGGCTGGTCGGCGTCGATCCGCCGGGGGAGCGCGCCGGGGCCGTCCACGTCTTTTTCAATAATCGGCGTCCAGTTGTCCGGCAGGTAGCGCGTCAATTCGGAACGGACATACGGATCGTCAATCGGCATGTTGCAGGGGAGAATCAGCGGGTTGCGGTCGCCCGCGCTCCATAAACTGTGAATCACTGCCGCCATCAGGCGCAGCACGCCGCGCGTGCGCTGAAATTTCAACAGCGTTGACCAGTCGCCGTAGAGCCGGTCAAAGACTTCGGGATGAATCGGATAAGCGTCTTTCAGCCGTTTTTTATACTCCGCCTCGCGGCATTCCGGCGGAAACTCCTGCGCTTGCGAGCGATAGACGTTGTAAAACGCATCGGCGACCGTATCGCGGGTGGTGAAATGCGCCTGCTCGGTCAATGGCTCAAAGAGCCGCCGCCGCACGATTTCGAAGCCTTCTTCCGCGCTGGCAGGCCGCCACGACGCCTCGACGCGGCCTATCGCGTTGCGCAGCCGATCCAGCGCCGTCCGCCCGCGCTCGCCGCCGACTTCCACGTCGTCAACGCTCTGGCCGCTGTCTGAGGCCGGAAGGCTGATGACCACCAGGCAGCGCGGCGCGGCTTTCGCCGATTCCGCCAGCGTCTGGGCAAAGCTGAAATGCGTTTCGAAATTTCCGGCGGGAAGATCGCTCTGTTCGTGCAATTGGCGGGCGTAAGCGACCCATTCGTCAATCAGAATCAGGCAGGGCGCATGCGCGTTGAACAGTTCCCGCAGCGCGTCGCCGGGATTCGTGGCGCGTTCGTCATCGAGCCGGATGCGCTCGTAGGCGTCGCGTCCGCCAAGCTGCCACGCCAATTCGCCCCAGAGCGTCCGCGCGACCGTGCCGTCGGGCTTGACGCTCGGATTGCCGGGCGAAATCTTATTCCCCACCAACACCACGCGCCGCACCTCTGGCAGCGGCGTCTTCCCGCTGTCTTGCAGCAGTTCGTCCATTCCGTGCAGGCTGCCGAGGCTGACGCCGGAAAAGAGGTGATAGAGCGCCAACATGGAATGGGTTTTGCCGCCGCCGAAATTGGTCTGCAATTGAATCACCGGCTCGCCGCCGTTGCCGGTCATGCGCTGAATCGCGTTATTCAGGATATGCGTCAGGCTGTCGGTTAAAAACGTGCGCCGGAAAAATTCCGCCGGATCGCGGTATTCGTCCGCCCCTTCGCCGAGATGCACCTGCCAGAGGTCGGCGGCGAATTCGGCCTGCTGATAGCGTCCGCTCGCCACGTCGTGATGCGGCGTCGCCACTTCGCGCCAGGGCTTCAGGCCGCCCGTGACTTCGCTGTCGATGGCGGTGACGATTTTGCGCTTTTCGGCGCGGTTTTGCTCCTCGTAGCGCAGGCGCAGCAGTTCATTTTTCATTTTTTCGACGTCCGCCGCCTGCGGCGCGGCAATCGCGGTCAGCAGCCGCGCCGCGCTGTCGAGGGCGCGATAGGTGTTGTCGCTGCTGTACGTCTGTTGATGCGCCCAATCGTTGCGCGCGTCGCGCAATTCGCTGACCAGATTGCGCTCCGCCCGCCCTAATGTGTTTCTGAAGACCGCGTTCCAATATTCCCACATCAGTTCTAACAGCGCCGCGAGGTCTTCCAGCGGCTCTTTGCCTTTCGGCGCTTTGCCATGCAGCGCGTCCCGGACGTAATCGAGCCATTTGTCGTGCCATTGCGCCTGCAATTCGCGCTCAACGAACGGGCGCAGCCC
>CAZMEO010000430.1:0-3127 GCA_964565315.1 uncultured Candidatus Moduliflexus sp.
CGGCTGCGCCGGTTTTTTGACGCTGAATTCAAGACGCAAGCGCCGCTGACAGCGTACCCGGATCGCGAGGTGTACGCGCTGACGCGCCAATCCCTCGACTTGCCCGGAGCGGAGACGATCTATCTGAAACGCTATCGTCTCAACTCTGCCAAGCAGGTCGCGCAAGCATTTTTTCGAATGCACAAAGCCTGCAAATCATGGCGCATTGCGAGAATTTTGCAAAAAAAAGGGATGCTCACGCCGCAGCCGGTCGCGCTGTTGTCGCGTCGAACGCATGGCATTCCCCGCGAACTCGTCTTGCTTACCGAAGGGATTCCTTCCGGCCTGTCGCTGCGGCAGTATGTGCGCCAATGGCTTGAAGCGCAGCCGCAACGCGAGCGCATGGCATTAAAACGGCATCTGATTCGCCGCGTGGCGGAATTCTTGGCGGCGCTTCATCTGAACGGCGTCTATCATGGCGACTTGACGGCCAATAATATGTTTATCGAGCCGCTGGAACATGATGTGCGCATCTATCTCATTGATCTCGATTCCGTTCGCTCCACGCGCTGGATTTCCCGCCGCCGCCGCCTCAAAAACCTCGATGAATTAGGGCGGAATTTTCTGGAATTGCGCCTGTTCAGCACCGCGGATCGCGTCCGGTTTCTCGCCTGCTATCTCGCTCGATACGGCAGCAGCACCGATTCCTTGCGAACGCTTTTCTACGCCGTATGGCAGCGGACGCAAGAGCGACTGCGCAAGCATCGCCAGCAATTCGCGCATTCGAGATGACCTTCAAGGCATGGGGCGAGACTGCCTCTCGCGATTTCGCCGCATAATCGGCATGCTCACGGATCGCGCCTCATTTTTCACAAATTTCATTGACATTCCGCCTCTTTCAATTGAATATTCCTTGCGATAATTCACGCCAGCCAGACTGCCCCATAAACAACGAACCATTCATCACGTCATAAGGAGAACGCTATGAATCGTCAGGTGTATGCCTTACTCGTAGGAATTGATGACTATCCCAACCCGCGTCATGCCTTGCGGGGATGCGTGAACGATGTGACCGCGTTTGCCGACTATCTCAACGGGCGCATCACCTCGGAAAGCGGCGCTCAATTACATCTGAAAATGTTGACCAATCAGCAGGCGACTCGTCAGGCTGTGATTGATGGTTTCCGTGCCCATCTCGCTCAGGCGCAAAACGGCGACGTGGCGCTCTTTTACTATTGCGGTCATGGCTCGCAGGAGCAAGCGCCGCCGGAGTTCTGGCATCTTGAGCCAGACCGGTTGAACGAAACCATCGTCTGTTGGGATAGCCGTACCGAAGGGGGCTGGGATTTGGCGGATAAAGAATTAGCGAAATTGATCGCGGAAGTGGATGCGAAATCCCCGCATATTGTCGTAATTCTGGATTGCTGTCACTCTGGCTCAGGCACGCGCGGCGAATTGCTGGAAACTGCCGTGCGTCGTTTAGAAACCGATTACCGCCACCGACCATTCGAAACCTATCTCGCTTCGCTGAAAGACCTTGAAACGGTTGCAGCAAGCCGCTCAATAACCGAAGCGAACACCGATTGGCTCAATTTGCCGACTGGCCGCCATATTGTCCTGTCGGCCTGTTTAGACTGTGAAGAAGCCAAAGAATACTATGGCGACGGCCAGCCGCGCGGCGCGTTTTCGTACTTTTTGCAGCAGACATTACGGCAAGCCGATGGAAGCTTGACGTATCGCGATCTGTTTAAACGCGCCAACGCTTTGGTGCGCGGTAATGTTGCCACTCAATCCCCGCAAATCGAAGCGACCCAGAGCAGCGACTTGAATCAGCCGTTTCTCGGCGGCGCAATTGCTCAATGCCCGGCATATTTCACCGTCAGCTATGACAAAACGCATGGCTGGGTGATTGACGGCGGCGCGATTCACGGCATTCCGCCTTGTGCTGGAGAGGAAACCACGACCTTCGCGCTTTTCCCGTTTCAAGCATCGGCAGAACAATTGCGCAATCTCTCCAACTCGCTCGGCAAGGCTGAAGTCGCGGAAACGCTGCCGCAAGTAAGCAAAATTCGATTCGTGGGCATGGCTGACCCAGTAGAGCAGACCACTTTTAAAGCGGTGGTGACAAACCTGCCGCTGCCGCCGTTAAGCATCCGACTCGAAGGTGAGGATGAGGGCGTTCGATTGGCGCGGGAAGCGTTGCAACGCGCGACGCCGGATAGCAATCCGTCGTTATATCTGCGCGAAGCGGAGCAGAACGCACTGCCGCGCTTTCGGCTGTTAGCGCGAAACGGCGAATATGTGCTGACGCGCCCCGGCGATGATCGCCCGCTGATCGCCCAAATCAGAGGCTATTCGCCGAACAGCGCCTACATGCTCGCGCAGCAATTGGAGCAAATCGCCCGCTGGATCAATATCTCGGAACTATCGCCGCCCGCCAGAGGCCGCATTCGCCCGAATGCGATTGAAATGCAATTCTTTCGAACGGTGGAACTGCCGTATGATCCCGATAATCCGCCGCGCGGCCCGATTCCCACCACAGAACAGCCCTGGCCGGATGTTTCCGAATTGCGGCTCGAATACGCTTACAAAGATGGCAAATGGAAACAGCCGTCATTCAAGCTGAAATTGCGGAATACCAGCGAAGAGCCGCTCTATTGCGCCCTGTTGTATTTGTCGGAAATGTATGGTGCGGATGCGAGCCTCCTCCCTGGCGGCGGCGTCTGGCTTCAGCCCGGCGAAGAAACCTGGGCGTTAAAACGCGAGCCGATTTATGCCAGCGTGCCGAAAGAATTAGCCAAAGACGGCGTGACCGAAGTGCGCGATCTGCTGAAACTGATTGTCAGCACGGCGGAATTCGACGCCACGCTGATGGAAATGCCGGAATTAGGCCGACCGCGTTCAAGTTCAAGGGGCGCGGCAACAGGCGGAGGCCGCAAAAGCGTGTTGAATCGGCTGATGCAGCGAGCGCAGAATCGAGCGTTAAGCCGCCAACCTGAAGAGGATGAAGCAAATGATGACTGGTTCAGCACGCAGGTCAGCATTGTGACCGAGCGCCCGCTGGACACCGCGCCGATTCCGCGCGAAGGCCGGGAGATTGCGCTTGGCGCTGGCGTCACGCTGCTGCCGCATCCCGAACTTCAGGCAA
>CAZMEO010000431.1:0-1313 GCA_964565315.1 uncultured Candidatus Moduliflexus sp.
GGCTGATTCGACGGCCTGTTCAGCCAACACCCCGATTCATCGGGGTGTTCCGGCTGCATGAGCGCTCCTGAAATTGTCACTCGCTTGTCAACGATTCGATCTGTTCGACCCGCGCCTGATGACGTCCGCCCTCGAACGGCGTTTCCAGCCAGACTTTCACCATGTCCCGCGCCACGCCTTTGCCAACCACGCGCCCGCCCATCGCCAGCACGTTCGCATCGTTGTGCAAGCGGCTCATTCTCGCGGTATATTCGTCATGACACAGGGCAGCCCGCACGCCGCGCACTTTTCCGGCAGCCATTGAAATGCCCAATCCGCTGCCGCAGACCACGATGCCGCGCTCAACGTCTCCGGCGGCGACGGCTTTCCCGACTTTCGCCCCATATTCGGCATAACTGACCGAGGTGAGGTCATGCACGCCAAAATCAATAATTTCATGTTGCGGAAACGCTTCCTGTAAATAGGCTTTGACATCTTGCTTCAATTCGAATCCTGCGTGATCGCTCCCTAATCCAATTTTCATGGCGGCCTGTTCTCCTGTGATAACGAGTTCATCGGTTCGCGAACAACAGCGTTGATGGTGAGATGGCGGCGTGAATGCCGTTACTTCTGTATCACCCAAATATCGCTGGTATCCTCAAACCCTTTTAATCTGTACCGTCCGGCATAACGAAATTTTGTCCGGTCGGCGGCCTCTATCTTTTCAAGGCACTCAGAGGTAATCGCAATTCTATCAAAAAACGGGATCGGCGCCCCGTCATACGCCCCATCCATCTGATCCTGCATTTGCACGTTCTGGATGCGAAACGCGCGATGAACTTCCACGCCAAGCACATCGCCATCAGCCGCGACTTTTACGAAGCCCCAATGCAACGCCATACGCGCATGAATATCGGCGCGAACCGGCGAATTGAGAAAAGAGAGCGCTAACTCAAGCGCCGATGAGGCAGTCGTAAAGACGGCGAGAAATCCCGCGCCGGTCGATTTTAAAAACATCAAATCCTTGGCTGACGCATGTTTTTTGACCCGATGATACATTTTGCCGACAGTATTGGAAAAATAGGTGTCGCCAACTTCGCGGAGATATTCTGATGATCCTTCCAGATCAAGCACCAACAGCGTCACTTCTTTTCGATCTGACTCCAGCGGCATAATCGAATAAAAAATCGAGCCTTCCGATGGCGGCACAGCCGCATCAATCGGGGTATCGGGACGCGGCGCAGGCACGTCAGGCTTTTGCTCAGGCGCATTCGGCAGGTTGCGCGATGGCGTCATGCGCTGCTGCGCATCGCGCATCCGCCGCTCGCTCAATC
>CAZMEO010000431.1:1413-3125 GCA_964565315.1 uncultured Candidatus Moduliflexus sp.
TTGCGCGATGGCGTCATGCGCTGCTGCGCATCGCGCATCCGCCGCTCGCTCAATCCGGCGTCCTCAAAGGCTTGCCGCAACGCATCGCGAAACGCTTTGGCGTCAGGATAGCGCAGTTCGGCTAATGCTTCGCGCATCTTATGCTCATCATACGGCACTTCGGCTTCTTTGAGCGCCCGATCAAGCACACGGGCCACCGGATCGGGAATCGCAGGATTTCGTTGCTGAATCGGAAGCGCGGGGTTGCCGATAATCACCGTCATGTAGTCGGAAATGGCAGCCAGGCGTTTCTGGCGTTTGCACCGCTCGAACAGCGCTTCGAACCCATCTCGCACCCATTTGCCGGTCAGCATTTCATAAAACACGGCGGCAATCGAAAAGACATCGGTCGCCGGATTGAGGTATTTATAATGCGTAATCTGCTCACGCGGCCAGTACATCGGCGTTCCCAGCACTTCGCCCGGTTTGGTAATATTCGTGAATCCGGCGGACTCGAAACTTTTTGAGATGCCGAAATCTGAAATTTTGGTTTCGACGCCTTTCGGCGTGAAGCCTAACAGGATATTCTGCGGTTTCAAATCGCGATGTACGATGCCTGTGTACGTCTGGCTTGCGCCTCCGGCAATCTCGCTGATGATGGTCACGTAATGGGCATACGCTAAGCCGTCAAGCGTGTCGAGCATGATGGAAGCGGCGCTTTCTAACGGAATTTTGCCGCCGCGCGACGTCAAAAATTGATAGAGATTCATGCCGTTCACGTACTCTAAAACAAAATAAAACAAAGATGCCGACTTCCCATGATCATACAGTTCGACGATATTTCGATGCTTCAACTGGCGCGTGACATCAATTTCCCGCTGAAACGATTTGACATTGTCTGGATTGGTCGCCATCTGCGGCAGCATGATTTTAATCGCCACTGGCCTATTTTTCTCTAAGTCAACGGCTTTATAGACCATTCCCATGCCACCGCGATCAATCATCTCCTCAATTCGATAGCCCGGAATCTCCGGCATCCCGCTTGCGGCTTTTGGTTGCCGCACAATCGGGCTTTCGACCTGTTTTTTTTTGGCGGCGCTTTGAAGAAGCTGCCCTAACATCCCTAAGGGGTTCGCGCCTTGTTCTTCCGCTTTTGCGGAAGAGACGAACGACACTGTCTGCTCATGATCCTCCTGTTCTGGCGGGGCCATGGTGATCATCACCAGCATTTCCGTATCGCCGACCGTGATTTTATCGCCATCCTGCAAGGCGGCTTCACAAACATCGGACGGAGCCTGTTTCACGCCTTTTCCCGACGGTTTCCGCCCGCCGTAACGCACGCCGTTGACAAACGTGCCGTTTTTGCTGTTTAAATCGGTCACTTTGCATTCAGGCGGAGAGACCTCCAACAGAAAATGCTGACGGGAAACATAGGGGTCGTTGGGGAGTGAGACGCGAGCATCAAGCGCTCGTCCAAACAAAAACCGATCAGGCTTTTCAAACATGAAATGCTGTCCTTTGGCTGGTCCAGCAATAATACTGATTTCAATACGCATATCCTGTTGCCGCATCCCTCTTCTTTCGCTCAGAGTGAAAGGCACTCCCCCAGATTAATGAGTCCATCTACCAATACAGAGGAGTGCCAAAGCTTGCTTTGGCGAGTCAATCTTTACTTGGAAAACAGCGGCCAAAGCAAGCTTTGGCACTCCTATCGTGCCGCCGACGTCCTCGTC
>CAZMEO010000432.1:0-3117 GCA_964565315.1 uncultured Candidatus Moduliflexus sp.
GGCTACGCGGATATTGCGGAGATTCCGCCGAAACAGGAATGGGAGCAGCAGAAAATCCGCCTGAAATCGTATCAAACGCTGCTGACAGAAGCCGGTTTCGAGGGCAACATTGACACGCTCTACACCTTTCTTGAGCAGTGGAATCAGATTATTTTAGAGATGAAGCGCGTCTTCAAAGTCGAAGCCAGCCAGCCGGAGGCGGTGCTTGGCAAATTAAAAAAGCTTGAATCATTCCAGAAAAAAATCGTGATTCCGGTGGCGCAAGGGAGCATCTTTTTCGGCTTTGGCGACGTGAAAATCGAAGACGCATTCAAAAAAAGCCTCGATACGCAAATCGACGACGCGCGCAAAGCCATTAAAAGCGGCTCGTATGATTTGATTCAAATCGAAGGCCATACCGATAACGTCCCGGTGCGAGAGGATAACCCGCAATATCGCGATAATTGGGAACTTTCCACCGCCCGCGCGCAGGCCGTTGCGCAGTATTTCATCGAGCGCGGCATTCCGCCGGAACATATCGCCGTCGTCGGCCATGCCCAGTATAAGCCGAAAACAGCGGGCGATTCCCCGGAAGACCGGTCGCAGAACCGGCGCATCGAAATCGTCTTTTTGAATACGTCGTTATTAAGCCTGGGCGTGGGCGAGGAATAGATCGTTATGGATAAAGAGACTCTTGAACGAGTGACAAACGCGATCAACGCCGAACGGCAGGACGACGAGGCGCAGGAATTATATTGGACCTACATCGAGTCGCCGGACAGCAAAGAATTGCTGTCTGAGGCGTACTGCTTGCTGTATGTCGCCTGGCACGAGCGCCACAATTACGATGGGCTTCATACGCTGGTCGAAACCGCCTGTCAACGGCGCCTGGCCGATCCGGACGCAATTTCCTTCATCGCAGAAGGAGAATTTCACGCCAATCGCTTCGACAACGCGCTGAAATTATACGACCGCCTGCTGCTGCTGAACAGCCTCGACGCGCCAAGTTATCAACACCTGAAATTGGCCTGTTTTCAGCGCCGCCTGTTCGACGATTTCGCCAATCTGCTGCTGCTGCGCTGTTTTAAAGAATATCCCGACGATGAGAGCGTGCTGCAATTTCTCTACTCGCAATATCTGCTGCACGAGCAGTTCACGCATACGAATAACGCGATTCCGATTTATCAGCGCATTTTGGAGCAAGAACCGGCCAACATCGCGGCGCGCGTGGCGCTCTGCGAATCGTTTTACCGGCATGGCCGATACGATCAGGCGGAGGCGCAGGCCGAAACCGGCCTGATGTATGAAAAGCAGCACCCCGATCTGCTCGCCGTATTAGCCAAAGTGCATAACGAACGCGGCGAATATGGCCGCGTGGTGAATTATTGCCGCGACGTGCTGGCGAAACGTCCGGGACGGAGCGACATGCAGATTTTGCTGGCGGAAGTCTATGCCCGCAACACGCTCACCACAACGGAGGCGATCAAAAACTATGAAATCGCGCTGCGTCTCGAACCGAATCACGCGCTGATCCGCCTCGCCCTCTTTCGCTCCTACATGCGCAAACTCCAACTCGACGACGCCATCGAGCAGACCAAGCAGATCGTCGCGCTGCTGTATGAGCAGCATGGCACGTCGAAGCGCGAGTTTCAGCAGACGATCAAAGAGATGCTCGGCGAATACGAACGCGCCATGCGCCGTGAACCGGACGACATGAGCTTGTATCTGATTACCGCCAAGCTCAACGAGTATATCGGCCATTTCCATAAAGCGCTGCTCTACTATCGCCGGATTCTGGAATTTCCGCTGAACACGCCGATGATTGAAAAGCTGATTGAACTGTTTGAAAAATTGGCGACGTTTCGCGTGCAAAATCCGCATCTGTTCCTCTATTTAGGGCTGCTGTATCATAAACTTGGACGGCGCAGCGAAGCGCGGCAGGCGTTTCGGACGGTCATGTATTCGGATTTGGACGAACACGAAGTCGAAGATTTGCTCGTGCAGCATGACCGCTCGATCTGGGCGTACCCCGCCGTATTAGTCATTCTCGCGCATCATGGGATTGTCACGAAAGACGTGCTGGATGGGCTGATGCACGCCTTTGACCTTCCCGAAAAAGAGGATTGGAACGGCGTGCTGTGGGTGCTGCGCGAGTTATATAACATCAGCGAACTTTTGCCGGAATTGCGCCAACTGACGCAAGCTGCCTGTTTTCCAGAAATTTATCAGCATGTCATTCCGTTATTTGCCTACAATGGCTCTGGTTTGGCGATTCAGACGCTTCAGGAATTGCTGCTGCATGAGCAGGAGGAGGTTCGGCAAGAAGCGCTGAACGCGCTATTCCAGATGGAGGACAACCTGGCAGAGCAAGTGATTATGACGATGGCGCACAAAAATCCGCATGACGATATTCGGCTTGAAATTGCCGGGTATTTTTCGCAGCAGCCGACCGAGCAGGCCACGAACATCTTGCTCAAAATGATGCGCGACAGCAGCCCCAAAGTCCGCCTGCATGTCGCGCAATCGTTGCAGAAGCGCCGCCTGCCGTCCACAAATTTTCGTGAAGCGCTGTTTACGGAAGATGACCTTGACGTGAAAATCGAACTGATTCACCTGATTGCCGGGCTGCAAGCGCCGGAAGAATGGAGCTATCTCGCGCATCTGCTGAATGATCTCGTGGCGCAGCGTTACCACGATAAAGGCGGCAGCGGCAAGGTGTATGCGCGCTTCAAGGAGTTCATCGGCCACGCCGGGCGTTCCGAAGACTTGCAGCTTCTCTCCGCGCTGATTCACGCTATCGGCCTCTTGAAATTGCACGACGGCGTCAACGGCCTGGCCGCGATTGCCGAGCATGACCGGTCGCAATTGCTGCGGATCGAAGCCATCGAAACGCTTGCCCGAATCGGCTCAGATGGCGGCGTTCCCGTGTTGCAGCGCCTCATAGATCGCACCACTGAATCAGAAGACATCCACGCCGCCGCGCAGGAAGCCTTGAACCTATTGACGGCATAGCAATTAACATAACATAACATACGATATGAGCAAAAAGAAACACGAGCAGAATGCGCGAGAGCGCAATAAAAAATTACAGACGCATCAGCGTAAATTGTCGCCGAAGGAATTGCCGATGATTCAGGA
>CAZMEO010000433.1:0-1807 GCA_964565315.1 uncultured Candidatus Moduliflexus sp.
TTAGGAACGTGTATGATGGAATATACTGATTTCCGTTATTGCCCGAAGTGCGGCGGCTCGCAGTTGACCGGCTGGCATCAGAAAGGGATGCGCTGCGCCGCCTGCCAATTTGTCTATTTTCACAACAGCGCGGCGGCGGTGGCGGGCATCATCGAAGCCGACAACGGCATTGTGCTGACGCAGCGGGCGATTGAGCCAAAGCGCGGATTCCTCGATTTGCCGGGCGGATTCGTGGACTACAACGAATCGTTCGAACAGGCGCTGCGCCGCGAAATCGCGGAAGAAATCGGCGCGGAAGCGTTTGACTTCCGCTATGTGGGCTCGTTCTCGAATGTCTATGAATATGGCGGCGTCACCTATTTTACGGTGGATGCGGTCTTTGCCTGCCGGGCGAATCGCCTGCCGGAGCAGGTCGTGAATGACGAAATCGCCGCCATTGTCGTGCTCAACCCGCGCGAATTCGATCTTGAGCGGCTGGCGTTCGAGTCGCTGAAAGCCGCGCTGCGCCAGTACACGGCAGCATAAAAAAGGATGCTGCGATGTTCAGGGCTACCGCTGCTGTTTATCGCGCATATCGATGTTCCAGATATATTTCTGCGTTCTGAAAAACACGATCACCATCACGAGCAGCGAAATCGGGATCAAATAGGGGATTGCGGCATCGAAAAAGCCGATGCCGAAAACGATGATGGCAATGTTCAGGATGACGAAAATCAGGCGCATTTCCGTCGGGCCGCAGCCTAAATACGTGATTTTGAATTCGTTCGTCGCTGCGAACGAGAGGAAGGAACTGACCATGAAGCCGGTAAAAATCAACACTAATATGTAGATGGAGAGGACGTGTTCCGGCCTGACGAGAAACGAATAGCCGATGAAGACGGCGCAGAGGAAAAAATAGTCGAGCAGGTGATCCATGTAAAAGCCCCATTTCGGAATGCCGGTGTCGCGATAGCGGCCAAGCGAGCCGTCGAAACTGTCGGTGAACCATTGCAGCGCCAGCATCAGCGATGACAGCCAGAGCCAGTGGCGGCTGCCGCGAGCGAGGTAGCCGAAACCGATCAGAGCGAGCGACCAGAGAATCGTCATCAGCGTTAAATGATACCCTTCGAGCCAGCGCGGGAATTTCGGCGTCAGCCAGGTGATAAAACGTTTTTCGACATCGCTGAAGAGCGTCTTCATCGGCAGCTTTTTATCGCCATGAAATTGCAAGCGTGCGTCCATGATGTTTCAGGCGTCAAGGCGCATGCAAGCCGATCCCGGACTGTTCGGCCTTGACAGCCCCTCCATTCTACAATTGCATTGAATAGGAAAATCTGTCAGACACTTCAAAAGTGTCTGACAGGTGTTTATTCATCGCAGATCACGCAACACTTTCTACGACATATTCGCGGAAGTGTCAAACATTTCCTGAAAAATTCTTGCATTTTTCCTCAGAAAAAATAGCGTCGGCGCACATGAAACGACTCAGGGAGATTCTCACTATCGGCGACATCATTTTGATCAGCGTCTTATGCGTCCTCTTGCTTGCCAGCATTCCGCTGTTTCGCATGATGACGCAGCCGGGAACAACGGTGCGCATCGAAGCCGACGGAAAACTGTTCGCGACCGTCGCGCTTTCGCAAGATCGCGTCTTTGCTGTGCCTGGTCCGCTTGGAAAAACGATTGTCGAAATTCATGACGGCTCTGTGCGTGTTTCCGAATCACCCTGTTCGAATAAATTATGCGTGAAAACCGGTAGAATCCGTTTAACAGGCCAGCTTATCGCCTGTTTGCCGAATAAAGTCGTCGCGCGGATTGTCGGCAACGA
>CAZMEO010000433.1:1907-3115 GCA_964565315.1 uncultured Candidatus Moduliflexus sp.
AGGAGGAACCTATGACACCAACAGAACAAGCCGTGAAAAATTTTCAGGATGGATTTAATTGTTCGCAAGCTGTTTGCGCGGCATTTGCGGAACGCGCCGGAGCGGATCGCGATACGGCGTTAAAGGTCGCTGCCGGTTTTGGCGGCGGCATCGGGCGCACAGGGAATGTATGCGGCGCGGTGACTGGCGCGATTATGGCGCTTGGATTGAAATATGGCTTTACGGCGGGCAGCCCGGAAGCGAAATCCGAAATGTACGCTCGCGTCCAGACGTTCATTCAAAAATTCACGGAACGGCACGACGCGCAAACCTGCCGCGAATTATTAGGCTATGACATTAGCATTCATGAGGAAAATGAAAAGGCGAAAGCAGAAAAACTCTTTTCAACGCGCTGTCCGGAATTTGTGCGAACAGCCGCCGAAATTTTGGAAGAGATGGGGTGTTAGCCTGGGCGAATGTGCAGGGGCGTTCAATGGAACGCCCCTGCCGATGTTACTGCCGCACCATCCGTTCCGCTTCTTCATAGAGCAGGTCAAGCGCTTCATCTACCAGACTTCCGGCGCACGCGTCGCGCCGCCCGCCGCGATCATCCATATATTCCAGACGATACAGCGGATGCGCCACGCCCGGATAAAGCCGGGCTTTTTCCGCCGATGTCAGCGCCCTGATGCGGCACTCATACATCGTTTGCAGCAGGAAAACGGCGGATTCAACAGACATTTCCATCATGGCATCCATCACGTCCCAGTATGCCTGCAAATCGCTCGCATCTACGCGATCTTCCAGGCAGAGCAAGCGCCAGACCGCCGCGTCGCGGTGGCGGGTTGAAACCTCGAATGATACCTCCGGCGGCGGCGTGACCTTTTTCGCCTTCGGACGAGAGGAATATTGAAACAGGTAATACGGGTTAGAACTGGTTGTTTGAGTTTGAGCAGCAAGCATGTTCATGCCGGAATCCTCCTTTCTAAATGTGTATGTTTATGCAATTTCGCAGAAAATAGAGCGGTGTAGTCTGAATTGCCCTTAACGAATTTCACCTTTTATTTGCTTTATATAGAAATTATAAAATAATAAAAGGAGAATAGTCAAGTATTTTATGCGGAAATTTAGCGAATTTTTATAACAAGAATCATGCAAGGAGAATTGGCGTTATGCTCATTTCACAATGGAAATTTCTGCCCTGAAAAGGCGCTGGAATAAAGACGGGG
>CAZMEO010000434.1:0-1771 GCA_964565315.1 uncultured Candidatus Moduliflexus sp.
CCCGACGCCGTGACGCCTTGCGTCAGGGTGCGCTGGAATATCAGAAAAAAGATGATGCACGGCAGCGACAGAATCAGCCCGGCGGCGCTTTGCAGGTTGATATTCGTCGTATATTGCCCGCGCATCTGCAAGACGGCGAGCGGCAGCGTTTGCACTTTTTCCGAAATCAGAAAGATCATGGAAAGGAAGAAATCGTTCCAACTCCAGATGAAAAAGAAGACGAATAAGACTGACAGCGTCGGCATAATCAACGGAAGAATGATCTTGAACAGCACATACGTTTTGCCTGCGCCGTCAAGCTCCGCCGCTTCGACAAAATCTTTCGGAAATTCCCCTAATACGGTCGCTAACAGATACGTGCCGAACGACAAAAAGGCGGCAGTCAGGCTGAGAATCACGGCGAATTTGGTGTTATACAGTTTCACTAAGCGGAACATGTAATATAATGGATACACCAGCGATTCCTGTGGCAGCATGATGGCGATCATGAAAAAGAGGAGAAAAAACGTTTTGCCGCGTATCCGGCCAATCCCAAGCGCGTAGCCATTCAGCAGCGAAAGCGTGACGGCGAACATCGCGGTCGGGATGCTGATAGACGCGCTGTTCCATAACCGTTGGAAAAAATTCAATTTCGTGGCGATGGTTTGAATCGGCTCCCAGTGAAATGCGGTTGGAAATCCGAACGGGCCGCTCGCATAAAATTCCTGCTCGTTTTTGATCGCATTCATTCCTAACATCAACAGCGGAAAAAGCATCACCAGCAGCAAACCTGAGAGAAGAAGCAAGACGACAATCGTCATCAGTTGTTTTCGTACACGCATTGACTTCCAGCGTCAGCGCATAGGAGTTCCTATGCGGCGGCGCGTTCCCGTTTCGATTGGATTGACACAAAGATGATGGCAACCACTAAAATAATCGCGCTCAAAATGGTGGCGACTGCCGAGCCATAGCCCACCTGACCGCGCTCGAAAAAGTTTTTGAATGAAAAATACCCGGCCACGCTGGTGGCGTTTCCGGGGCCGCCCATCGTCATGGCGTACACCGGGCCGAAGATTTTTAAGGCGTCAATCATCGTGGTCAGCACCACGACATAAATTTCCGCGCGAATTTGCGGAATGGTAATATAGATGAAGACATTCCACCAATTCGCGCCGTCAATCGCGGCGGATTCTTGCAATTGCGGATCAATGCGCTGCAAGGCGGACATGAAAATGACGAGCGGATAACCGATTTGAAACCAGATCATCATAATCATGATGGAATACATCGCGAGTTTCGGCTCGCCCAACCAGTTCATCGTCGGCAATCCAACGGCTTTTAACGCCCAGTTCGCCGCGCCCCAGTTCGGATGAAAAATCCATTTCCAGGTGTAGGCGGAGACGACGATGGTGATGACTTGCGGCAGGTAAAATCCGGCGCGGAAAAAATTGGCGGTGCGCTGTCCGACATGTTTCGACACCACGTCGAAAATCAGCGTCGCGAGAAACATCGCGACAATCGTCGGCACGACGGTCATGGCAATAATCAGCAGCAGATTATTTTTAAACGAAATCCAGAAGACTTTATCGTGAATCGCTTTGGCATAATTGGCGAGGCCGACGAATTTTGGAACGCCGACGCCTGACCATTGCGTAAAGCTGATGCCGATGTTCGTTACGAACGGGAGTACAATAAATAAAGTAAAGACGAACAACCCCGGCAATAAAAACAGATAATACTCGCGTTGAGTGCGTCGTTCCAGGTTGTGCATGAGGCGTGTTCCTTTGAGAAA
>CAZMEO010000434.1:1871-3111 GCA_964565315.1 uncultured Candidatus Moduliflexus sp.
GGCTTACTTCTTATAGCTGTCGTATTCGGCGCTGATGGTATTCAGGAGGTCATCAACGCTGCCGCTGCCAGCCAGCAGCCCTTGCAGGCCGCCGCCGAGCGTTTCCATAAAATTCGGCACCGGCCAATCTGGATAGAACGCTAAGGCATCGCCTTTTACCAACAGGCTGAACAGTTCGTTCAAGCGTTTGATTTTCTGGTCTTGAATAGCGGCAAGATCAGCGTTCACCGGGATGCCGCCCTGGTTTGCCATAAGGGTCTGCGCCTCTTTGCCCAACACGAGATCAAGGTAATCGTAGGCGAGGTCTTTGTTTTTGGCTTTCGCCGGAACGCAGAACACATTGCCGCCAGAACCAGTATTCAGCGACTTACCCGGCATCACGAACACGTCCCAGTTGAATTTGGCGTTGTCCATGACGACTTTATACAGCCAGCTTCCGGTCAGCAGCATCGGATATTTTTGTTCGGTATGGAAACCGGGATTCGAGGCGTCGTAATCGATGCCGGTGACGTTCGGATCAAAATACCCTTTTTTGATATATTCGGCAAATTTCTCCGTGCCGAAACGGAACGCTTCACCTTTGAGATCGACATCTTTGGCGACCATCTGATAGTCGTTCGCCAACTTGCGGTCAGCTTTGTACAGCACCAATTCGAACCAGTTATGCGTAGCCGGCCACTGTGATGCGCCACCTAACGTCATCGGCACGATGCCATTTGCGACGAACGTATCGGAGATTTTTTCGAATTCTTCCAGCGAGGTTGGCTCTTTCAGATTGAATTTGTCGAACATGTCTTTGTTGTAATAGACCATGACAAATTCGCCGTAGGTCGTGACACCCCACAGATCGCCCGCGCCCATTAAGCCTTCTTCATTGTAGCGGCAGGTCGCCTGAATCGAGGGACTCATGATTTTATCCCAGCCGCGTTCTTTCGCGACGGCTTCGAGATTGCTTAATAAACCATCTTTCACATATTGTCCGGCAGTCGCGTTGCCTTTGTTAATTAACATGACATCCGGCGCTTCGTCGCTGTTCAAGACCATGCGGGCGGTCGTCTGCATATCTTCGAAAACTTTGAGTTCGAACAGCACTTCGACATCAGGATGCGTAGCTTTGAACGTTTCAATCGCGGCATGCCATGAGGCGGCCATCGCATTATCGCGTTCCCAGAACCAGATTTTGAGTTGTTGTTTCTCTGCGGCAAATCCAGGCAGGCTGAGCATGACGCACAAGACGGCA
>CAZMEO010000435.1:0-3099 GCA_964565315.1 uncultured Candidatus Moduliflexus sp.
GACATTTCCTGTAATTATGCCGATTGAGGTCGCTGTTACGTTCTGATTGACGCGCTCCCTTCGACACGTTTTTATCGAACGTCACCGCCAGAAAACAGGACGCTAATAATGTTTAAATATCATGCTAATGGCGTTTGAATACGTGGCCGCTAATGTATCCAATGCCTTGATTGCCGCAATCCGGCCAACAAGATTGCCGCAATTCTCGGAATATTGAACGAATTTATTTCTCATTGTTTAGAAACCCCTTGACAAGAGTATTTTTCACATTGTATGAAAGAACTATGAAACTGTTATGCATTCTTAATCCAGTGGCAGGCGGCGGGCGCGTCGCGCAGCAGGTCATGTCGCTGCTGCGCGCCATGTGCCGGTGGGCTGATATAAACGTCGAAATCGTGTTGACTGAAAAGCAGGGAGATGGAACGCGCTTTGCCAAAAAGGCTGCGCAGGAGGGATATGGAATTGTTGCGGCGGCGGGCGGCGACGGCACGATTAACGAAGTCGCTTCCGGGCTGATTGGCCGCGACGCGGTGCTGGCGATTATCCCGATTGGTTCTGGCAACGGGTTGGCGCGAGCGCTTGGGATTCCGCTGAAATATCAACACGCTTGCCGCGTCCTGATTGAAGGAACGTCGCGCAAAATTGATGTCGGGCAGGTGGAGGGGCGCAATTTTTTCGCGACGTCCGGCATTGGATTTGACGCCTACGTCGGGAAAGTTTATAACGAAACGCCCAGTCATTCCAGAGGCATCGCGCCTTACGTGCAAATTGCGGTATCTGAATTTTTTAATTACACGCCTGAAAATGTGATCTTGCGTTGTAACAGCAAAACCTATTGTTATACGCCGCTCGTCCTGACGGTCGCGAACACCGAACAATACGGCGCTGGCGCGATAATCGCGCCGGGCGCGCAGCCTGATGACGGCTTGTTCGACGTGGTCGTGATTCCGCGAACCGACCCGCTGACGCTTGTCACGCAGATTCCGAAATTATTTCTCGGCGAGATGCGCACCTTTCCTCATAGCAAAACGCATCGAACATCATCATTGACCATTACCCGGAATGCGCCCGGTCCGGCGCACGTGGACGGCGAATCGTTCATGGCCGGAGACGTGCTGCAATATACCATGCTGCATGAAGCGCTCAAGGTGCTTGTGCCGCCGAAATCAATGAAACCATCATGACATCAGGCCTCACAGGTTTGTAACGCCTGTGAGGTCTTTTCTTGTCGAATCGTATGCTCCATCTTGCCTCGTTTTCGTTATGGCTTGCGCTGATATGCGCGGTGTATGGGATGATTGCCGGAGGCGTCGCGCTTGCCGCGCGCAGCCCGCGCTGGCTGAACAGCGCGACGCGGGCGCTTCAGGCGCTTGCAGGCGTGCTGACGCTGGCCATGCTGCTGCTGCTGTTTTTGCTGCTGCTGCGCGATTTCCGCGTCGAATATGTCGCGGCCTACACTAACTTGAACCTGCCGCCGATCTACGTGTTGTCCGCTTTATGGGCGGGGCAGGAAGGGTCATTGCTGTTCTGGGGCTGGAGCATGGCGATCTGCGGCGCGTTCTTCGCGCGTTCAGCCCGACGCGAAGCGCTCAAAGCGCGGTTCGGCCTGCGGCATGTTCCGCGCCTGCTGCGCAGTTTTCCGGTCTATTCCGCTGAAATCGCCGTCGCGGTGATAGCGCTGGCCGCTGTGTCTGCCGGATTTCTGCTGCTGCTCGTCACGCATTCGCATCCGTTCCGGCTGCTCCCTGAGCCGCCGGGCGATGGCAGCGGGCTGAACCCGCTGCTGCAAACGCCCTACATGGTTATTCATCCGCCGCTCTTATTTATCGGATACGCTGGTTTCGTCGTGCCGTTTGCCATGTCATTCGGGGCGCTCTGGGCGGGAAGAATCAGCGCAGGATGGCTGAAACTGATGCGGCGCTGGACGCTGTTTTCCTGGTATTTTTTGGGCATCGGCATTTTGCTCGGCGCGCGCTGGGCGTATCTTGAGCTTGGCTGGGGCGGGTACTGGGGATGGGACCCGGTGGAGAACAGTTCGCTGATTCCCTGGCTGACGGCGACCGCGCTGTTGCACACGCTGATTTTGCAGCAGCGCAACGGCAGCCTGTCGCGCTGGAATCTGCTGCTCAGCATCGCGAACTTTTTGCTCTGCCTTTTTGCCACCTTTATCACCAGAAGCGGCGTCTTGCAATCGGTTCACGCTTACGCCGAATCGCCGGCAGGCGTCTATTTTCTGCTGCTGCTCGCGTTCGCAGGCGCGGCGGTGATTGCGCTGTTTCTCCTTCGCTGGCGGCAATTCCAGCCGAAAACGACGCAAACGCCGTTTTTTTCGAAAGAATACGGCTTGCAGTTGACCGGCCAATTGCTGTTAGGGTTCGCGTTTGCCGTGTTCTATGGCACGATCTACCCGATGCTGGTCGAACTGATCCGCGGCAAAACCATCGTGATCAGCGCCGACTTTTTCAATCGCGTCAGCGTGCCGTTAGGTCTGCTGATTTTTGCGCTGATCGGCGCGTGTCAACTCCTGCCCTACAAGCAGGTGTCCTGGAAGATGCTGCGAGGGCGCGTCATCACGGCAGGCGCGGTCGCTGGAATCGTGGCGGTCGTCCTCGCGCTTTTCGGCGTGCGGGCGTGGTCGGTGCTGCTGACGTCCGCGCTGGGCGCGCTTGTTGGCGTAACGATTGCGCAGCAGCGAACAGCCTACACGCGCCCGTTTGCGCTTTTTCACCTCGGCACGGCCATTCTGTTTGTCGGGATTGCCGCATCATCCGCCTATAAAATCGAGCAACATGCCACGCTGAAGCCGGGCGAATCGGTGGAAGTCGGCGCGTATCGCTTCGAATTCGTCGAACTTCTGCCCCGTCAAGCGCCCGAATACGGCGTGGTCGCGGCGCGAATCGAGGTCTATCGACAGGACAAGATCGCGGCGACGCTCTGGCCGGAAAAACGGATGTACAGCGAATCGCAGATCACCACTGAAATCGGCCTGAACTCGTCGCTGCTGCGAGAGATATACGTTATTTTGGACGGCTGGGATGACGAGGCGGCGACATTGACGTTTATCGTCTATCCCGCGATTCTCTGGATATGGCTCGGCGG
>CAZMEO010000436.1:0-3068 GCA_964565315.1 uncultured Candidatus Moduliflexus sp.
TCCTTGCCGGTTTTGTCAAGATAAATTCCTGATGGGGAAACATTGCATACCAGCAAAATGCGACGATTCCAGAGGAAATCTTTCCAGAAACATACTTCTTGCTCCCAGCATTCAACTTTCCCGCCGGAAATGTTTCTTACCATTCAGGAACGCCGTAACATCCCAAAAAATGTCAGGTATCGATTTTTAAACGAAACCTCACAGGTCTCGAAGACCTGTGAGGTTTGAGTGTGAACGTGGAACTCATGCAGCATCGGCAATTCAGATTGTTTTATTATGGCATTTTGACGGCATTACTGATGTGCTGGTTTGCCGCCATGATCGGCATTATGCGGGCGTATGCCGACGAATACAGCGAGATGATTCCGCTGTTGATCGGCCTGTCGTTCGTGTTGTTCGTTTTGGCGCAGTTAGTCAATTTTATCGCGCTGAAAAAAGATATGGCCGACCACCACGCCGCAGAAATGCTGCTCCAGCAATCGCGCCAGGCGGCGGAGGCGGCCTTGCAGCGCGAACAAGAGCGGCGCCACCTCTCGGAAACCTTGCGCGAAGTCGCGCTGATCGTCAACAGTTCATTAGATCAAGATCAGGTGATTGACCTGATTCTTGGGCAATTGGAATCGGTGATTCCGTATCATCGCGCCACCGTGTCGCTGCTGTCCGACCAGACCTTGATGGTGGTGGCGGGGCGCGACATCATGGGGGGCGATATTGATTTTTATTCGTTTCCCGCCTTCAAATATCCGATCAACGCGCAGGCGCTGACTGAGAAACGCCCGGTCTTGATTCAGGATGTCACGCAAGACGCCCGCTGGCACGACACCGCGTCAATGTCCGGCATTCGCTCATTCATCACCGCGCCGCTGCTCGTGCAGAACGAGCCGATTGGCACGCTGGCCGTTGGCCGCATTGACGCGATTCCCTACCGCGACGAGGATGCGCAGACCGTGTTTGCCTTTGCCTCGCAAGTCGCGATGGCGATTCAGAATGCCCGGCTGCATGAGGAATTGCGCTATCGCATGGAATTCGAGCTTTCGACGGCGCGGAACATTCAGAAAAGCCTGTTGGCGTTCCATCCGCCGCAGATTCCCGGCTTAGATATTGCTGGATTCTGCGAACCGGCGCGGGAAGTCGGCGGCGATTTTTATAACTTTTCGGTGCTGGACAATCAGCATCTCGGCATTGCCGTCGGCGACGTCTCCGGGAAAGGGATTCACGCCGCGTTGATGATGGCGCTGTCGTTCGGCTTTCTTTCGACCGAATCGCGCTACATCCTGACGCCGTCCGCGCTGATGAATACGATGAACGCGGAACTTCGCCCGCATTCCCAGCACAACACCATGAACACCGCCTTAGGCTATCTCAGCCTGAGTCAGAACGGCGACCGGCATGATGGCGCGTGGCATGTCCGCGCCGCCAATGCCGGGCTGATTGCGCCGCTGATTCGCCGCCGGACTGGTCAGATCGAATGGCTTGACATCTGCGGCTTGCCGCTCGGCATGGTGGATGATCTGACCTATTCGGAGCAAGCATATCAATTGCATCCGGGCGATGCGATTTTGCTGACGACCGACGGCGTGGTGGAAGCGATGAACGCCGCTGGCGAAATCTTTGGATTGGAACAGCTATCTGACAGCATTGCTCAGGCCGATTGCCAGAACGCACAAGACCTGCTGCAAGTGATTCTCTCCCGCATGAACGCCTTTACCGGCGGCGCTGAAACCCACGATGATGTCACGATGGTGGTGGTTATGGTGAAAAATCCTTGACGCCAGGCGGCTGTTGATCGTAAGCTTGCCATAACAAAGACCTCACAGGTTTTCGAAACCTGTGAGGTCTGTCTCTGTCGCTTTCATGAACAACGTTGTCTCAATCGAACGAGGAGTCATTATGCGCAAAATTGTTGTTGTGATGTTGTTGGCCTGTCTGTGGGGACATATCGGTCAGGCCGCCGATGAACAGGCCGTGCGGCAGCTTGTCGAAAGTAATGCCAATTTCGCGTTAGCGTTGTATAAAACGATTGCCGGAGAACAACGCGGCAATCTGTTTTTGTCGCCATACAGCATTTCGTCTGCGTTAGCGATGACCTATGTGGGCGCTCGCGGCGACACCGAAAAACAGATGGCGAAAACCCTGCGCCTGTCGCAGGAGCAAGCGGTTGTGCATCCCGCGTTTGCGGAGATCGCGTCGAAGCTCGCCGCCATCAATGCCGCCGGAAACGTCGAAGTGACGGTCGCGAACGCGCTCTGGCTGCAACAGAATTTTCAGGTGTTCGACGCCTATCTTGCGACGATTCGGGCGCAGTATCGCGGCCAGTTGTTCCCGGTCAATTTCGCGGAAGCCGCCGAAGCCGCGCGGCAGCAAATCAACGCCTGGATTGAGGAACGGACGAAGCAGAAAATTCGGGAACTGCTCCCCGCCGGAAGCGTGAGCGACGCCACGCGCTGCGTCTTGACGAATGCCATTTATTTCAAAGGAAAATGGGCGAATGCGTTCGACGCCGACGCCACGACGGAACAGCCGTTCTGGGTCTCGCTTGATCAGGAAATTTCCGTGCCGATGATGCGCCTGCAAGCGCCGATGAAATTCGCGCAAATCGAAAACATGCAGATCGTCGAGCTGCCGTATGCCGGGGAAGAGGTGTCGCTGCTGTTAGCGATTTCAACGGCGAAAGATGGGATCGGCTTTTTGGAGCGCCATTTAGCGTGGGACGTGTTGGCGTCGTGGCGCAGAGATATTGCGATGCAGGACGTCGAACTCTTTTTGCCGAAATTTTCGTTTACCTCGCAATTCGGGTTAGTCAACACGCTTGAGCAGATGGGCATGACCGACGCCTTTTCCGACCGCGCCGATTTTTCAGGGATTGAGGAAAGCAACACGCTGCGCCTTTCTGATGTGGTGCATAAAGCCTTTGTCGAAGTGAATGAAGAAGGGACGGAAGCGGCGGGCGCAACCGGCGTTGTGATTGGCGTGACCTCAGTGCAAGAACCGCGTTCGATCCCGGTGGCGCGATTTGATCATCCATTTTTCTTTCTGATTCAGGAAAAAGCGACCGGCAGCATTTTGTT
>CAZMEO010000437.1:0-3068 GCA_964565315.1 uncultured Candidatus Moduliflexus sp.
ATTCGCGATGTGCAACGCCTGCTGACGGGAGTCTATGGGGTCTGCGTGCTGGGGGCGGCCTGCGCGTTATATGTGAAAACGCTTGCGCCGACGGTGTCATTTTTTGACAGCGGCGAATTGATCGCCGCCGCTGCAACATTGGGCGTGGCGCATCCGCCGGGCTATCCGCTCTACGTGCTGCTCGGCTGGCTTTTTTCGCATCTGCCGCTCGGAGCGGCGGCGTATCGCCTGAACCTGATGTCGGCCTGTTTCGGCGCGTTGGCGGCGCTGATGGCCTACAGCCTGACCTACCTGCTTTTGACTGAGCGGACGCGCCCGGCCAGCCATGACGGCAATCCTGATCCCGAACGCATGCTCCAGCCCGTCTTTGCCATGATTGCCGGGCTGACGTTTGCGTATTCGCTGACGCACTGGCGGCAGTCGGTTGTCGCGGAAGTCTATGCGCTGAATGCGTTCCTCTGCGGCCTGATTCTCGTGCTGCTGCTGGTGTGGCGGCGGAGTCAGGAAGAAAACCACCCCCTCTCTCCTCCTTACAGACATGGGATTTTTGCCCTGAAAGGGCTGTGGAATGCAGCCAGGGGATTCATCCCCTGGAGGTTCGTTCACCGCACCGCCGCCCTGAAAGGGCAGCAGGAATATCCTTCGCCCTTTCAGGGCGCAGAGAGGCGTTTCCCGTATTCAGGGGATGAATCCCCTGTCTTTATTCCACAGCCCTTTCAGGGCAAAGCGGCAGATCTAAAAAGCCCTATTTCCCCCTCATCAATAACGAGGGGGCAGGGGGTGGTCAACCTCTGGCTGCTGTATCTTGTCGCCTACCTTTTCGGCCTCGGCTTCGGCAACCATCAGACGATCATCCTGTTTTCGATTCCGGCGGCGTTTCTTGTGTTAGCGACCACGCCGCGCATTCTGCGGCGACCGCTTCCGCTCGCGCTGATTGTGCTGAGCTTTGCGCTTGGCCTGACGATTTACGGCTTAGTTCCGCTTCGCGCCGCCGCCAATCCGCCGATTAACTGGGGACATGCGACCACCTGGCAGCAATTCAAATGGTTAGTGCTGCGCGAAGGCTACCAGGACGTGCCGCGCGGCGAAGCCCTCTCAACCCTCTGGAATGACCTGTTGGGACGCGAGCCGAAGCCCGTGCCGGAAGAAGAACGCGATCCGCTGCTGCCACCGCCCTGGCGCAGCAAAGAACGCGGATTAGCGCGAATCGGCGACGTGTTCGTCCATTCGTTATTTTTCCGGCAGTTGCAGACCGTCACGCTTGTTCGACAATTTGGGGCAGTCGGAACGATTTTGATTGGATTCGGCCTCTGCTATGGCTTTTTCAGGCATCGAACGCTGACGGCGGCGCTGCTGCTTGGGATCGTTTCCTTCGTGCTGATTGTGGTTTTTATCGGCGACCCGCCGGATGAAAACATCTTTTTGGTGGAAGAATTTCATACGCCAGTCTATCTGCTGTGCGCGGCGCTGATGGGGCTTGGCATGATGGCGGCGGCGCGAGGCATGCTCTGGCTCGCCGCGCCGCGTGGCCGGCTCTGGCAATATGGCGTCGTCTTCGGCGTGTCCATGACGTTTCTGATGATTCCGGCGGCGCTGATGTTGGGAAATATCAAGCAGGCCGACAGCAGCCGCACCTACGTGGCGCAGGATTACGCCATGAATATTTTTGCGTCGCTGCAACCCAACGCAATTGTGTTTACCTGGGGCGACAGCGGCGCGTTTCCGCTCTGGTATCTGCAAATCGTGGAAGGCGTCCGTCCCGACGTGACCGTGATTCATGTCCCGCATCTCGGCCTCGGCTGGTATCGTGCCGAACTCCCCGCCGAATTTTTTCAAGGAACGCCTGCGGACGATGATGATATTATTGAATATCTGCTGCAAATCGTGGACACGCAGATGGACACGCGCCCGATCTATTTCGATTATTCGAGCGTCCATTCGATTGAATTGCCCGTTCCGCTCCTCCCGAACGGCATTACGTACAAATTGCAGATGCCGGGGGATGCCTTAGATGATGCGGTCTGGACGCGCTATCAGTTTCGCGGCATTCTGGATGACACCCGCATTGCGATGGATTCGGACATCGAGCGGGTCATTTTGATCTATGGCGCGGCGTTGGGCGAATTGGGGCAATATTACATGCAGGCGGGCGCGACCGAAAAAGCGGCGCAGGCCTTCAATAACGCCGTCAAATTTGATCCGTCGTTAGGGGAAGAGATTATCAAGGAATTGCATTTCCGCAATAAATTAGCGGCAGAGCCGCCACAGTAATGTTGAAAGGGTTGTGCATCCTGGTTCATACGGGAAATGCCTTAATTTCAGGAAGTTTCATCACTGCGAAATTTCATGCGTATGAAGCATGTTTCATATACGCCAATTCATTTCTAAGGGTTTTCAGGAGCGGCCAATCTCGATTGGTCATGCGAAATCACTTCGAAGAATTCACGCTCCTGTGCGCTGCTGCTACATCGAATCATTAATTTTTATGTGTATTTCGTACCGCCGACGTCCTCGTCGGCAATGCCAGGAGAGGCCGACGGGGACGTCGGCGGTACAGACCACCATGAAAAATTAATGACTTCATGTACTACTACACTGTTCAGCTAATTTTTAGGAGGATAGAGGAGTGTCAAATCTTGATTTGACACGCGAAATCAAGATTTCGCACTCCTAAAAATTAACGGAACAGTGTACTACATCGCGTATTCGTCAATTTTGGCGTATAATTCCTGCAAGCGGATCGGCTTGGTCAAATAATCATCCGCCCCGGAAATAATCGCGGTGGCGATGTCATCTAATGCCGTGAGCGCAGAAAGAAAAATAATCGGAATGTATTCGAATTGCGGATCAGCGCGGACGGTCGCGCAGAACTCATGACCATCCATGCCGGGCATCATCACATCCGACAGAATGAGATTGATCGGCGTATGCGCTAAAATCGAAAGCGCATCCGCGCCATTATCAGTGACAATGGCGACATGTCCGATTTTTTCTAAGGCGGTTTTGAGAAATTTGAGGGCGTGGTGATCATCATCTACAATCAGAATGGTCATGCATTTCCACCTCTA
>CAZMEO010000438.1:0-3066 GCA_964565315.1 uncultured Candidatus Moduliflexus sp.
ATCGGCGAAGCGGCGAACGAATTGCAGAAAGGCCATCCGGCGCTTCCAAAGGAGTTGTTTCAACTGCTGTCGCAATACCAGTTTCCCGGCAACGTGCGGGAATTGCGCGGCATGGCGTTCGACGCGATGAGCTACCATCAGTCCGGAACATTGTCGCTGCGAGTGTTCAAAGAGACGATGCAGCAGCAAAATGCGCGGAAAAAGCCGGACGAGCCGGTGATTGAACGCCGCCCGTTAGCGTCGGTGTTTGCCGCTTTAGACCGCCTGCCGAATTTCGATGAAGTGGAAAATTGCCTGATTGAAGAGGCGCTGCGCCGCACTGACGGCAATCAAAGCCTGACCGCCGCGCTGCTCGGCATCACGCGCCAGACGCTCTATCGCCGCCTTCGGCTTCAGGCGCAGAAGGAAGAATCACTTGGATAAAGAACCCTGTCAGGGTTTCAAACCCTGACAGGGTTGATTTCGAAAATATGACACGTATTGATATTATCGGCGCGGGCATCAGCGGGCTTTCGACCGCGTATTATCTTTCCCGCGCCTTCGAAACGGCGCAAGATCGGAAGATTGAAATCCATGTCTGGGAAAAAGACGCGACGCCCGGCGGATTAGCCGGAACGTTCACGACGCCGGATTTTACGGTGGAAAAATTTTATCACCATATTTTCAAGCGCGACCGCGATTTGCAGGACTTGATCGCCGAGGTCGGCTTAGGAAACGAGATGGTCTGGCGGCCAGCCGCGACCGGCGCGTATTATTTCCGCCAGCCGTACCGCCTGTCGTCGCCGCTCGATCTGCTGCGCTTCAAGCCGCTGTCGTTCTTCGACCGGCTGCGGCTCGGCTGGATGGCGGTTCACGCTCGCACCGTAAGAGATTGGCGGCAGCTTGATGACATGTCGTGCAAGGAATACATTCACAAGGTCGCGGGAAAAGAGGTGTATCGCGTCGTCTGGGAGCCGCTCTTTCGCGGCAAATTCGGGACGCATGCCGATTCGGTGTCCGCCGCGTGGCTCTGGTCGAAATTAGTAGATCGCGGCGGCTCGCGCAATTCGCAAGGGCATGAGCTGTTAGGGTATTTGCGCGGCGGCATGGGGCGGATGTTCGAGGCGATTGTCGCCGCGCTGCAACGCAACGGCCATCATGTTCATTTCGGCCAGGCGGTCAAGCGTTTGCAAGGAACGGCGGAACAGATTACCGGCATCGAAACGAGCGCAGGAACATTTCAGACGGACGCGGTGATCGGCTGCGTGCAGTTGCCGCAATTGGCGGAACTGCTGCCGGAGCAGGCCGCCGCTTATCGTAATTCGCTTGGGAAAATCGGCTTTCTGTCGAATGTCTGCCTTGTCTTGACGCTCACGCAGACGCTTTCGGATTTTTACTGGACGAACGTCACCGAACCGGACGCGCCGTTCATCGGAATTATCGAGCAGACCAACTGGGCGGAAGGCGCGGATTTTCGCGGCAAGCATGTCGTCTATATTTCGGCCTACGTCGCGCCGGATGACCCGCGTTTGCAAATGGACGGCAGCGCGTTGTTGCAGCAGTATCTTCCGGCGATTCGCAAGATGTTTCCGCAATTTTCCGAAACAATGGTCGAGGCCGCATCGGTCTGGACAGCGAAATACGCGCAGCCGATTGTGGCGGTCGGCTATCGCCATCTTGTGCCGGAGATTCAGTCGCCGCTGCGGAATCTGTTCGTCTGCACGATGGCGCAGATTTATCCGCATGACCGCCAGATGTCGAACGGCGTCGCGCTCGCCCGCAAAACCGCCGACATCGCGCGGCAGGCGCTTTGATTTTGTAGAGGCGCAGGGGATGACGTAAACGCACGGGGACGACGTAGAGACGCACGGCCGTGCGTCTCTACAACCGCATCCCTATCGTGAGAAATAACAATGAACGTCTTAGTTGAACAGCCCCGCCCGAAAAGGCATTGGGGCATTGCATTGATTTTGTCGAATTCGACGTTGTACGCGACGTTTCTGGTGTCCATCGCGCTGCATGTTGCGTTGATGTATGGCGTGCCGTCGGTTGTCATTTTTTCCGAAGGCGGCTGGGCAAAAGGCGATGCCGAGCCGATTGAAGTCGCGCTGCTCTCGCCGCAGGAGAGCGCGAATCTGCCTGACGTGGCGGCTGCCGAATCGAATCAATTTGCGGTGGACGTGCCTTCGCCGCTGCTGGAAGGGGAACGCGCCGCACTTGAGGATGCGCCCGCGCCTTTTGAGGATGAGGACGCGGTAACGCTGCTTTCGCGCGAGACGCAAGCGCCGGAACTGGCGCTGCCCGACGCGCCGCTGCCGGAACGAGCGCCGCCAGCGCTTGATCTCGCTGCGCCGGAGCGCTTGACGCGCCTGCTGGCAAAGCCGCTGCCGGATGAGCGCGAATTTTTAAGGCCGCAGCTTGCCGCGCCGCAGAAGCTTGACGCGGCGGCGGAACGGAAAGCGCTGCCCCCTTCGCGCATCGAGGAGACGCAAACAGCGTTTCCTTCTGACCATCCGCCAACGTTCGGAATGCCAAAGGAAAATGAGACGGAACAGACCGGATTCGGCATCTATGCCGGGCCGAGGTATGATAAGCTGAAAGCGCAGGAAGATGCGCAGCTCGCTCAGCCGAAAAAGCCGGAGCGTCTTGCGGAAAGCGACGCCGTGACTGCGCCCGCCTTTTCGCCGGAACAACAAATCGAAGGCCCGGTCAAAGGGCGGTCAGTGGTCTATCGTCCCGCGCTGCCGTCGGCGAGCATTAAAATTAATCTCGAACTGCGATTTCGTTTCTGGGTGATGCCGGATGGCTCAATCGGCGAGGTGATTCCGATTAAACGCGGGAATGCCGATTTGGAACGGATTGCGATTTCTTATCTGAAACAGTGGCGCTTTGAACCGCTGCCGCTGAATGTGCCGCAGCAGCAGATGTGGGGGACGATTCCGATTAAATTTATTGCGCAATAAGTCGAACGGCGAGGAGTGTCATATCTTGATGTGACAGGCGAAATCAAGATTTCGCACTCCTCCTTGACGCTCAATCGTCATAAATAATGCGATACGAATATGATTTCGTAAAAAAGCACATAGC
>CAZMEO010000439.1:0-1869 GCA_964565315.1 uncultured Candidatus Moduliflexus sp.
CATCTGGAACAGGAACGATTTTTATAGCTTCTGGCTGGAATAACTCATTCTATTTACAGAATAGGAGGGACAATCATGATCGCAACACAAGTGTTCGGACGCACAGGGCATCAAAGCACGCGCGCGCTGTTCGGCGCGGCGGCATTCGCGAGAGTGACGCAGGATGAAGCGGATCGCGCGTTGGAGGTGCTGCTCTCTTACGGCGTGAATCATATTGATGTGGCATCCAGCTATGGCGAAGCGGAATTGCGCGTCGGCCCCTGGATGCGGGAGCATCGCAAAGATTTTTTCCTCGCCACCAAAACGGAAAAACGAACATATCAGGAAGCCAAAGAAGAACTGCACCGCTCGTTAGAACGCCTGAAAGTGGATATGATTGATCTCTGGCAGATGCATGTGCTGGTGAAGCCGGAAGAGTGGGAAATCGCAATGGGCGCAGGCGGCGCATTAGAGGCTTTTATCGAGGCGCGCGAGCAGGGACTCGTCCGCTTTCTCGGCGTCACCGGACACGGCTTGATCACGCCCAATATTCATTATCACAGCCTGGAACGGTTCGATTTCGACAGCGTGTTGCTGCCGTATAATTTCGCGCTGATGCAAGACCCGGAATATCACTCGTCGTTCGACAAACTCCAGGCTATTTGCAAGGAACGAAACGTGGCGGTTCAGACGATTAAAACGATTTGCCGCTGCCCCTGGGGAGATCGCGTGCCGACTCGCGCCACCTGGTATGAGCCGTTGGAAGCTCAGGACGCTATCGATCATGCGGTGCATTGGGCGCTTGGCAATCCGCAGGTCTTTATCAACACGCTCGCCGATATTCACCTGCTGCCGAACGTGCTGGACGCTGCCAGCCGTTTCGAAGCGCGGCCTGCTGACGACGTGATGCTGCGCGATGTCGAAGAATACGACATTGCGTCGTTGTTTACGGAATAAAAAAGAAAAGCTGTCAGACACTTTTGAAGTGTCTGACAGCTATCGTCCTCACTCCCCCAAATTCGTTCCGACCAGCCGAGCAGTCCGAATCCAGGGATGATCCAGCGGGACAATTTTGCGTTTGCCGACCACCTGTTCCAATGGCACGGGTTCGGCGCCTTCGCCGCGAGCCGCCACCATCACGCCGTACACGCCATCATGAATAAACTGGGCGCAGGCTGTGCCGAGCCGCGTCGCCAACAGGCGGTCAGCAGCGGAAGGCGTGCCTCCGCGCTGTAAATGCCCTAAAATCGTAATGCGCGATTCTAAGCCGGTCAGCGCCTCTAATTGCTCCGACAGCACGAGCGTTCTCCCTTTGACGTGCGGTTCGGTGTCCGGCTGTTCGACTGGCGCAGCCTCCTCTTTTTTCGGCTTTTTCTTTTTTGATGTTCCTTCCGGCGCATCTTTCTCAGCCTGAGCGAGTTTTTGCGCCTCTTCCAAAGAGATCGCGCCTTCGGCAACGGCCACGATGCTGAAGCGCTTCCCGGAGCGGCTGCGGCGTTTGATCGCTTTGGCGACGCTTTGAATGTCATAGGGAATTTCCGGGATTAAAATCACGTCCGCGCCTCCCGCAATCCCCGCGCCGAGCGTCAGCCATCCGGCGTTATGCCCCATGATTTCCACAACGATGATGCGGTGATGGCTGTGCGCCGTGCTGTGCAAGCGGTCAATCGCCTCAGTCGCGATGCCGAGCGCGGTATCGAACCCGAACGTCATATCGGTCATCGCGACATCATTATCAATCGTTTTCGGAAGCGTGACGACGTTCAGCCCTTTCTGCATCAGGCGAAACGCATTTTTGATCGTGCCGCCGCCGCCAAGACAGACCAACACGTCAAGATGATGCTTCTGATACGTCTCGACAATGGCGTCGGTCATGTCGAGCATTTTGCC
>CAZMEO010000439.1:1969-3053 GCA_964565315.1 uncultured Candidatus Moduliflexus sp.
CTGCGATGTCTGTAAAATCGCGTTTTGGCATGCCAGAATGTTTGGCGATATTATCGAGCGACAGTTTCACGATGACATTTTCGCTGAATACCTCGGCGACTTTCTTCAAACCGGCCTTGCTTAATATCCGCTGCTGTTCATCGAACATCGCTTTTAGAGACTGAGCAGGCGCTTTAAATTCCCGAACGTCGGTCAACACGGTGAAACCGGGACGAACGGCGGCGACAGCTTTGCCATAATCCTCGAAATAGCCAGGAAAATCGGCGGGATCGCGCCAGAAACCGCTCATGGTGTAATATATCCGATTTTTGTCTGGATCAACTTCAAGCCGATACTGTTTGCGTTCGACAATGATGCGTTTCATAATTTTCCTCCCATGAAAATAGAATGTTTCTGTGTCAATACAGGTATTGCCTTATTCGCCTTTATGCTCACGCCAACCAATGAGCATCTGAGAAAGCTCTGAAACTGACGTAAACAGATAATCAGGCTTGCGTCGCGCGAGCGCCGCCGCGTCAGCATCCGGCGCCCAGGCTGCGGCAGCGACGTGAATTCCACAGGCGCGCGCCGCGACAATGTCAGTCGGCGCATCGCCGATATAGAGAAACGCTTCTCGCGGCAGTCCCGTCTCTGCAAGCACTTCCTCGATGCGTTCCCGCTTGACCGGTCCGACGATTGAGCCGGTTTTGACACAATCGAAGTAATCGAGCAGACCATACGACGCCAGCGTCAATTGCGTGCTTTTCGGCCCTTTTCCCGTCACCAATCCCACATAACACGGCTGCTGTTTCAGATAGGCCAGCACGTCGGGAATGCCTTCGAATGCGTCAGGATACAAGACATGCTGGCGTTGATAACTCTCAAGATACCGCGCCATCGCTTCTTCGTAATGTTCAGGGATCAGCGCCTGAATCGTGCCTTCTTCAGAAGGGCCGAAGGTCGCGATAATTTCCTCATCCGACAGCGTCCGGTTGGCGAGCGGTTCAATGGCCTCGCGAAAGGCCGCGATACAGAGCGGAACGGTATTTCCAAGCGTTCCGTCCAGATCAAACAACAGATGCATATTCATACATTGAGTTCCTTT
>CAZMEO010000440.1:0-3043 GCA_964565315.1 uncultured Candidatus Moduliflexus sp.
CCGCGAAACGTCTGCACCACGCGCGGGTCATCCGGGGAATGCTTCAGCGTAAAATCCCGCAGCAATTTCGCTTCTTGCAGCGACTCCTGATATTTCCCAACAGCCGGAAAGAACAGCATCAATTCGCTGTGAATCGTAAAGCCGCGAGCCGTTGTAATCTGATCCGCGACGTAATCGGCGCTGCCGAGCAGCGTTTTGATGACTTCTTCCACTTTGACCGCCTTGCCATATTGCGCCAATTTTTGCTGCACCGCCAGATCAAATTCCTGACCGATGCCAGGAAACCGCTGATTCAAGTCATCAATCCATTTCTGATCAATCGCAGCCATCACAGGCGCAACCCAGACCATCCATATACACAACGCCATTCCAATTTTCCGCATACGCCACCCACTCATAAGCGTGTTATTCGCATAAAGAAGGAGCGCGTCACTGCACTCCTCACGACAATACGGTTCGAATCCGACGATAAGTATATGGAAAATCGCACAAACTGTCAACAATAATTTTGAAAGAAGAAAAGAATAGAACGCTGTCGATTTCCTGAGCGCGAAAAGAGCGCGGGAGAGAAAATGCTTGACAAAATGCGAACAGCGAGAAAACACGCATGCGTCGCACATCATTTCCAATAACGTCTGATATTCATTTTTTCAAGAGAGACGCACACGTATGAATTATACGATTCAGGATATTCAAAAACTTATTCCCCATCGTTATCCGTTTTTGTTAGTCGATAAAGTGCTGCAATGTGAGGAAGATCATATTGTCGCGATTAAGAATGTCACCATCAATGAGCCGTTTTTTACCGGCCATTTCCCCGAATTTCCCATTATGCCGGGCGTGTTGATTATCGAAGCGATGGCACAAGCCAGCGGCATTTTGTTCATCAGCAAATTTCAGGATGGGAAACGGCGGCTGGTCTATTTTGCCGGGATTGATAATGCCAAATTTCGCAGACAGGTCGGGCCGGGGGATCAACTCCGCCTTGAACTGAAGACGGTGCGCATGCGCCAGACCTCCTATAAAATGCACGGCGTCGCTTACGTGAATGACGAAATCGTGGCCGAAGCCGATCTGCTGCTTGTCGCGGAAACCCTGGAAACATAAGAGCGATCTCCATAAAAAATACCGCACCCCTGACAGGGTTGCCAACCCTGCCAGGGGTGCGTTCGATTACAGATTATGAACATTCATCAAACTGCAATAGTGCATGAACGCGCCAACATCGGCGAACACGTGACGATTGGGCCGTTTGCGATCATCGGCGAGCATGTGACACTCGGCAACAACTGCGAAGTCGGGGCGCATGTCGTGCTGGATGGGCATACGGAAATCGGCGAGGGCTGCAAATTTTTTTCCGGCGCCGTGATCGGCTCGCCGCCGCAAGACTTGAAATATGCCGGAGAGCCAACCCGCGTAGTCATCGGTAAAGAAAGTGTGTTCCGGGAATATTCAACGGTCAATCGAGGCACGATGCAAGGCGGCGGCGTCACCACCGTCGGCAGCCATTGCCTGCTTATGGCCTATTCCCATGCCGGGCATGATTGTCATATCGGCGACCATGTCATTTTAGCCAATTCCGTCGGCCTCTCAGGTCATGTCACCATTGAAGAGTTCGCGATTGTCGGCGGCTTATGCGGCGTGCATCAATTCGTCAGATTGGGTGCGCATTGCATGATCGGCGGCTGCTCCGGCGTGTCGCAGGATATTCCGCCGTATGTCATGGCGTCGGGACAACGCGCCGAAGTTTTCGGCTTGAACTCCATCGGGTTAAGACGCCGCAATTTCCCGGAAACAAGCATCAAAGCGCTGGAGAAAGCGCACCGCATTTTATTTCGCGGCAAAACCAACTTGAAACACGCCGTCGAACGAGTGCGAAATGAAGTGCCGTCCTGCCCGGAAATCGATCATCTGCTGGACTTCATCGCCCATTCCGAACGCGGCGTCTGCCGAGGTGTCTCATCCTGACAGGGCTGTTACAGCGTTATTCACGCGCCTTGAACAGCATAGAGGAGTGTCAAATCTTCATTTGACAGCGAAATCAAGATTTCGCACTCCTTGAATTCCTGGTTCAACAGCCATGTGCATGAGATGAAGATGGGATGAAAGAGCGATTCTGCATCTTGCTTGTTGATGACGATCCGAAAGATATCCATCTGTTGAGCGTTTTGCTGCAAGAAAGCGGCTATGCCGTCGAATCCGCGATGAACGGCCAGGAAGCGCTGGCCTGGATCAACCGCAAATTGTTCGATCTGATCCTGTTGGATGTGATGCTGCCTGATATCGATGGTTATGACATCTGCAAGCGCCTGAAAAGCATACCGACCACCAGAAGCATTCCAGTCATTTTTCTGACAGCCAAAACCGACCCGCCCAGCGTGATCAAAGGGTTTCAACTCGGCGCGGTAGATTACCTTACCAAGCCATTTCAGCGCGAAGAATTATTGGCGCGCGTCAAAATACACCTCGCGTTGCTGGAACAGCAGCAGACGTTAGATAAATATGCCGATTTGTTAGAGGAAAAAAATCGAGAGTTAGCGCAGAAAAACAAGCAATTAGAAGAGGCGAACGCGAGCAAAGACACCTTTTTTTCCATCATCGCGCATGATGTCAAAAGCCCGCTGACCGGATTTCTCTCATTTGCCCAGATACTTCGCCATGTCCAGAATATCGGGCATGAGCATTTTCAAGAATTGGTCACGCATTTCCAGCAATCGGCGGAGCGGCTGCTGGCGCTGTTGGACAATCTTCTCACCTGGGCGCAGATTCAGCGCGGCACGATTGAATTCATGCCGCAGCGCATCAACCTTCAATGTTGCGCCGCCTCAGTGCTCGGCCTGTTTCGCCAGAATGCCCAACAGAAAAATATTGCGCTGGACAATGCGCTTCCTCAGGACGTATGGGTGGAGGCGGACGCCAATATCCTCGAAACGATTCTACGCAATCTGCTTTCGAATGCGCTTAAATTTACGCCATCTGGCGGACGAGTCGAGCTTCGGGCGGTCAGCGACAACGCCGCCGTCAAGATCATGGTGACGGACAC
>CAZMEO010000441.1:0-3022 GCA_964565315.1 uncultured Candidatus Moduliflexus sp.
GCAACGCTGCGCCGCCTGCGCGATGTGCTGGAATGTTATCCCGGAATGACGCCGGTCGTGTTCGAATTTGAGGCGGGAGAACAGATCACGACGCACGTTCGCGTGCATCAGGATTATTTCGTGACCGTGTCGGATGAATTACGGCATGCGCTTCTGGCGGTCATTTCGGGCGGCGCGCAACGGAACGAATAGGGTGGGCGTCTCTTCGTTCCGTTCTTGCATTCGCGGTCATTTGACGACGGTAAATTCTTGCTCTGAGAGAATTTCCTTGTCGTTATCGGTCGTGATGACGACTTTCCACTTGCCGACGGATTCGCGCGATGTCAGGGTTTTATGACTCCATGACCGCATGGTCGAATATTTTAACGTGAGTTTGACTGTTTCGACGGCTTTGCCGTTTAAATAGTAGTGATGTTTGATCACAATCGGCGTTTTGATCCCAGAAAACTTCGTCCAGGTATAAATTTTTTTCACCTTTTTGTATGAAAATTCATTGGCGACGCCTGACGCATTGCGACGCTTGATTGCCGAGCAGATTGCGACGTTTTCTAATTTCGCGCCTTTTGCCGTCACAACCGGCAATTTCGATTCCTCCTGACCTGCGCCGTCGGCGCCCTCAACTTCTTCCGATTCAGCGGCCTCGTCTTCCTCAGAACCTTCGGCATTCGCGATTGCGTCCTCTTGATTCGAAGTCGGCGTCTCTTGCGGCAGCGGCGTCATTTTGACATGAGAAAGAATTTCTTCCGCATCAGGCGTCGGCGTGGCTGTTTGGTCGGTTTTAGCGGTTGGCTGAGGCGTTTGAGTCGCGGCGGGCGTCGCGGTGCTGGATGGAGACGCCGTGCCTGTTGGCGTCGGCGTGGCATCCACGCGAATCGGAAGCGCGGCATTCGAGGCGGGGCCTGACACTCGTTCGCTTAACGTATCGGCATCATCGCCACATCCTGAAAGACATATTCCAATCGCTGCCGCGCACATCCAGAAGACAACAGGCTTTTGCAAAGAGATAAAACGAACCATTTTTCAGGATTCCTTCCTACGCATTCGCGACCATGCAACGCGATCACGAGCGCATATTCAGGAATATCTGAACGGTTGGGCATCCGAAGAAAATCGGGAAAGGAAACATGAGATCATTATCTCATGACATGATGCCGCACGTTCGCAATAATTAAGAGTGCAAGAATAGAGCGATTATCGAATGTTCAAAGGGAAAGCGCACCATGATGCGCGATTTCGATAATCTCAGTGTATAAAAAATTTCGCCAACTCTGACGGATGAATAGAGAAAAACGTTAAATCCTCAATAGAATAATTTACCCTGCCTGTCAAGAAATAAATTCAGGTTGTAAACTTGCCTATGAAGGGCATCAGGGCGTAATCTTTGGAAAATTGGAGAAATAGGAAGACTTGTCAACCTGAAAATAGAGCGCTTTTACAATGGCGTTGTTTCTTGGCTTCATGTTTGAATATTTCTTGACACTGTTCGAAAAGCATTAAACACTATATCGGCATTGGTCATGATGCCCCGCTCATTTCGACTTCGCTCTGCGAAGGGCGTCTTCTCGTCGTGAGCGGGCGTAAATTCTCTTGACAGAAAAGAATGTTCATGCTCTCTTTCTTCAGGGTTCGAAAGGAAAATGTTCGTGGATAAGACGTGACGTCACACTGTATGATTCAACATTATCTTGAAAACATCACGAAGCGTTATGCAACCGGAATCGCGAAAGAACACAGCTATCGCGGCGATTTGCAGCAATTATTGGAAATGTTGGCCGCTGGCGTTCTGGTCACGAACGAGCCTGCCCGCATCGCCTGTGGAGCGCCGGATTACATTCTGACGCGCCAGAACATCCCGGTCGGATATATCGAAGCAAAAGACATTGGCGCTCCACTTGCCAAGATCGCAAAAAGCGAGCAGATCGAACGCTACAAAGCCAGCCTCGATAATCTGATCCTGACCGATTATCTCGATTTTCATCTTTACCGCAATGGCGAATTCGTGACGTCCATCGCAATCGCCGAAATCAAACAGGGCAACATCAGCCCATGCCCGCAAAATGACGACATCTTTACGCACCTGATTCGCGATTTCTGCCAGTTTACCGGACAGACCATCTCCTCGGCGCACATATTGGCGAAAATGATGGCGGGCAAAGCGCGGATGATGCAGCTTGTCATCGAACAGGCGTTGAACAGCGACGACGAAACCGAGCAGAACAGTTCGCTGAAAGACCAGATGGCGGCATTCAAAAAAATTCTGATTCACGACATCACTGCCGCCGAATTCGCCGATATGTACGCCCAGACGATTGCTTACGGCATGTTTGCGGCGCGGCTGCATGATCCGAACGCGCAGAATTTTTCGCGGCAGGAAGCGGCGGAACTGATTCCGAAAACCAATCCGTTTCTGCGAAAGTTATTCAGCTATATCGCCGGAGTGGATATTGACGACCGGCTTGTCTGGATTGTGGACGCGCTCGCGCAGATTTTCCGCGCCACCGACATGGCCGCGTTCATGGCGAATTTCGGCAAAGCGACCCAGCAGCATGACCCGATCATTCACTTCTACGAAACCTTTTTAGCGGAATACAATCCGAAACTTAGAAAAAGCCGCGGCGTCTGGTACACGCCTGAACCGGTCGTCAATTTCATCGCACGGGCGATAGACGACCTGCTGCAATCCGAATTCGGCCTGCCGCAAGGGTTGGCGGACATCTCGAAAACAGGCGACTCCTCGGCGCATTCCGTCCAGATTCTCGATCCGGCAGCCGGAACCGGCACGTTCCTCGCGGAAGTCATCAAACAGATTCACCGGCGATTCGAGGGACAGGAAGGGATTTGGAGCGGCTATGTCGAAACACATCTGATTCCGCGTCTCAACGGTTTCGAAATTCTGATGGCGTCGTATGCGATGTGTCATTTGAAATTGGAACTGCTGCTGCGTGAAACCGGCTACACGCCGAAAAATCCGCAGCGATTGCGCGTCTTTTTGACCAACAGCCTTGAGGAATATCACCCGGAC
>CAZMEO010000442.1:0-3019 GCA_964565315.1 uncultured Candidatus Moduliflexus sp.
GTGGTGAATCATCATGAGCCGGAACATCTGCAACAGGTGATGGATGTGACCGGCGGACAGGGCGTAAACGTGATTTTAGAGATGCTGGCGAACGTGAATCTCGGCCATGATCTGCCGATTCTGGCGCAAGATGGGCGCGTGGTGGTGATCGGCAGCCGGGGCGACGTGCAGATTACGCCGCGTTTTTTGATGAAGAAAGATGCCAGCATTCTCGGCATGTCGCTGATGAATGCGTCGAAACCGGTGCTCGCCAGCATTCATGCCGCATTGATTGCCGGATTGGAAAATGGCTCGCTTCAGCCGGTGATTGGAAGAGAATTGCCGTTGAGCGAAGCGCCGCAGGCGCATCGGCTGATAATGGAAGCGTCGGCGTTTGGAAAGATTGTGTTGATTCCGTGAAAACGTAAGCTGTCAGACATTTTCAAAATGTCTGACAGCTTTGGAATTTACTTTTTACAGGCGAGGAGTTTGGTGCCTTCTTTGAAACGGACTTGCATTTTGCCTTCTGCCATAAGCTTGACAACGACGCCAAAGCCGAAGGTCTTATGGTTAATCACGTCGCGTTCCTGGTATTCGCCGGAAATGGCATACGACTTCGAATTGGCCATATCGCGTCCGGCTAACGCCTCTTCCCAACCCGCTTCCGTTTCTTTGGATTTTCTGGAGCGTGTGGTGGTGGTTTTCGCCTTCACGGCTTTCGGTTTTTTCGGAGCGGCTTCCGTTCCGTCTGCCGGAGCTTTGGGGGATTTGGGGGCTTTCGCACGATATTTATGTTGTTTTCCGCAGGTTTTGCACTCGACCTTATCGGGTTTTCCAGCCACTAACGCCACCACCGTATGAGCGAGCATCAACCGGCACGACGTGCAATATGAATCAACTTCATCACCAGCGGCAATTACTTTTTCAGACATATTCCCTCCTTCACATGAATGTCTATCTTTTCACCCACGCGCCATGCGTAAGTGTAATTGTCATAAATGGGGAGTTTACTGCATTCTGGGGAAGTTTGTCAAGGAAAACCGCACAATTCTTTCTCTTCGCCTGAAACAGGGGAGGACGGCAAGGGAAGCCGCGTGAAAAATCGTTCCAGATGTTTTTTGATTGACATCTTGCGAAAATGGCGGTACGGTGAAACTCATTGTTGATGAATTGTGAAGGAAATCGCATTGTTTTCCATTGATACTGCTCGAATCAGGGAACTCGATGGGGGGATGGAGGAGAACGCAGGTATGAGTCAGCCGCAAGAAAAAGTCTATATCAAACTCATTGACGCGGGAAATCGTCCGCAGATAGTCGCCTCGGTCTTATCGCGCATTCAGGGCTTGAAAGATGCGCCAGAAGACCTGATCGCGAACGCGCCATGTTATATTTCTGAAAAAGTCTCTCCCGTCATCGCGGAAAAAGTGCGCGATTATTTAGAACGCGCTGGCGCGCGCGTGGAATTCGAAACCGGAGCAACGTCGGAAGACGACGCGCATCCTCAGGTGATGCACGATGAGCACGGCGAAGCGTATGTGGAATTTGAGACGCCCGGCGATGCCGTCAATTCGCTGGAAGCATTGAAAGCAACCCTTCCCGGCGCGTCGAATTATCACGCCGATGATGCTGATGTGGTGGATATGACGCCCGCTGGCGTGACCTCCAAGTCGTCGTTACGCCAGGCGTTGACGCAGATTGACGCCAACGAGGGTTCGTCCTCGAAGCGTCGGGATGCCCTCCAGCGCCAGCCCGAACCCGTTGCGCCAGCCCCTGAAGAAGAACGCCCGACCCGCCGCCGCGTAAAATTTCACAGCCGCTCGTTTCCGTTCATGACTGTTGTCGCCATTACGTTCATTTTTCTGCTTGGGATTGGCGCGTTAATGCTGTTTTCAGGCTATTTTCCCGGCCTCTCGAAACGATACGAGCAGAATCCGCTCATCGGGCAGGTCGGCGTGTTGAGCATCGCAAACCCGGAACAGGCTGAAATCAGCTTATTTCAGGTTGTCGGAACGCGGGTGATCAAACAACTCCCGCTGCAAGGGGACAAAATCAATCTGAAGCTTGGAGACTATTATATCGAAGCGAAACGGGGGAACGAGGTCGTCAGATTTCCGGCGTATATCAAAGGACGCGGACACCGCTTGACTGTTGACGTGAAATTCCCGACGCAGCCGCCGTTTTCGGATTCCGTCGTGATGATTCCCGCCGGATGGTTTCGGATTGGCAATAAAGACACTGTCATTGCCCATTTCGGCTTCCCGGATGAAAGCCCGGACGTGGATGTCTATGTGGATGAGATTTTTTTCAGCAAATATGAGGTCACGAACCGCGAATTTGCCGAATTCGTCGATGCGGGCGGCTATAATAACGAAGCGTACTGGGAACGCCTGATCGCGGATTGGCCGTCGTTAGTCGAACAAGTTCCGGCCTATGGCAATTTTTACGGCAATGACGGCTGGAAATCGGTGCGCAAATATATCCGCTCGGATTTCGTGGACACCGATAACCGCCCCGCCCCGCGCTTATGGGAAGTGGATACGCCGCCGTATGAATACGGGCAGGACGACCATCCGGTGTTCGGCATCACGATGTATGAAGCCGACGCCTACTGCAAATGGCTGAGCGAGCAGACTGGCCGCATCGTGCGCCTCCCGACAGAAGCCGAATGGGAAAAAGCGTCAAAAGGCTATGAAGGGTACGTCTTTTCTTACGGCAATGAATACGACCCGACCCGCGCGAACACCGAAAACGAAGGCGCTCGAAAAATCGGATCGTATCCGCCCAACAGTTACGGCCTCTACGACATGACCGGCAATGTCTGGGAGTGGGTGACAGATCAATATCATGCCGACACCTATAAAGAATGGCAAAACGCCGGAAAAGAAGGCGTCAAAAATCCGCAGGTATTCAACCCCGGCAAACGTTATGACCGCGTCGTCGTGCGCGGCGGTTCGTTCCGCAGCGTCAACCGCATCAACGCCCGCACCCCCGTGCGCTACGCCATGTACCCCAATTACTGGCATACCAACATCGGCTTCCG
>CAZMEO010000443.1:0-3017 GCA_964565315.1 uncultured Candidatus Moduliflexus sp.
TTATTTTAAGGACCGCGAGAGCCGAATTACCCATGCGAATCTTGCTCATGCCAGACTCATGGGGTTTCACGATCCACACGAAGAGCTTGGGAAGTCGGACTTCGATCTGTTCTCGGAAGAACTGGCGCGTCCGAAATATGAACAAGAACAAGCGATTCTACAAACCGGACAGCCATTGCTGGCCCTGGAAGAACCAGACGCGCAGGGGCGCTGGTCATTGACCACCAAAATGCCGTTACGCGACGAACATGGCGAGATTATCGGCACGTTCGGCATTTTACGGGATATTACGCCATTGAAACAGGCGCAGCGTCAGTTGGAAGATGCGTATATCGAAATTCAACAATTGAATGAACAATTAAAACAAGAAAATCTGCGGATGAGCGCGGAACTCGATGTCGCCCGCCGCTTGCAGCAGATGGTGCTTCCAGTTCCAGAAGAACTGAATAATATCTCGGGGCTGGATATTGTCGGCTACATGCAGCCTGCCGAGGAAGTCGGCGGCGATTATTACGATGTGCTGCCTTGTCAGCGCGACGGGCATGTCTGCATCGGGATCGGCGACGTGACCGGGCATGGCCTCGAAAGCGGCGTCCTGATGCTGATGACGCAGACGGCGATTCGGACGCTGGTTGATCGCGGCGAAACCGATCCGGTGATCTTTTTGAACACGCTGAATCGCGTCCTCTATCAAAATATCAAACGCATGAGGGTGGATCGCAGTCTGACACTCGCAATGGTGAATTATCAGAACGGCCAACTGCGGCTGATCGGCCAACATGAGGAAGCGTTAGTCGTGCGCCGCAACGGACGGATCGTTCGCATAAATACGATGAACTTAGGCTTTCCGCTCGGCATGGTGGCCGATATTCGGCAATGGGTGGCCGAAGCGACGATCTCGCTGGCCTCTGGCGATGGCGTCGTGCTCTATACCGATGGCATCACGGAAGCGCAGAATGCTCGCGACAAATTCTATGGATTGGAGCGGCTCTGCGCCGTGATTAGCGCGAATTGGCGCGAAAAAAACGCTGAAGGCGTGAAACAGGCGATTGTTGACGACCTTCGCGCCTTCGTTGGCGGCGCGCAGATGTATGACGACGTGACGTTGGTCGTGTTAAAGAAACAATAACAACATGCTTATTGCCTGCTAACGTATTTCCGCTCGCCGCGGCTGATGCGTGACGCATATTGCCTGTTCAAATGATTCCAAGAATGACCAGCGCAACGCTCATCCCGATACTGTTATTCATGTTACGCAGCAGATTCAAGTCGATAATCGCGAACTCCCCTCCTCGGAGGGGAATTGTCGGCGACGCTGCGTTTTATATCCACTCTTTTGTCGCGTCATCAATTTTCTGCATTTGCTCAAGCGTGAAGGCGAGCGCCTTGATCGTATTGCGCAGGGTTTTCACGTCCGAGAGCGTCAGGGCGCGATCTTTGCGGTCTTTCAGATATTTGTCAAGCACCTGATACCCGCCGACCTGAAAGCGATAGACCGCTTCGGGAACATGATCGAAATATTGCGTGGCGTTGATGTAGAGCCGCTCATGCTCGGCGTATTTACGATAGTCCGGCTTGACGACCTCGTTGTTCCCGTCTCCGGCATATTGCCCGATATTATACGCGGGGATCTCTTTCAGCAGATGCGCCTGAATAAGCTGCCAGCCGAGATTTGAAAGCTGTTCGAACGCCTCGCGTGTTTCTGGAAATGGAAGGCGCGGGAAATCTATTTTCAGAAATTCGGCGTATTTTGCTCGGTAAGTTGGGCTATACAGCATCGCATAAATATACCCGAAAATTTCTTCCGGCGCGTAATGTTTTCCATAGCGTTCATCAATGAATTGGCGAAATGCGAAAGAAAAATTCTCATGCTTCGCGCTGTTGCCATTATTCAGCAAATCTTCTTGCTTATAGAGGTAGAGCGGAAAAACATAGTTAATATCATAGGCGCACACGGCCTTATGCCCTATCGGATGCGCCGCAATAAACGCGCCCCAATCTTGCTTGCTTTGTCGTGGCGCAATCAAGCCGAGGTTCGGGCGCAAAAGATGCTGCATGACGCGCTCGCGGCGATGAACGGCGACATGCGAATTCCAAATCGTCCAGCGCAGATCAAATGGACGAAAAAGGATCGTGACTGCTTGCTCTTTCCATGCGCCTTTTACAAGTTCGCTTTTCGCATGTTGGTAATTCCATTGATTTTGCGAGCATAATCGAAATTGCTGCCGCGCTTCGGCTTCGCTTTCCGTGCGCAAAAATGTTTCAATTTTGGCAAACGCTTCCTGTTGAGTGAACGAAATCGCAAATTCATCGTGCGTGGTCACGATGCCAGGCGCAGGGTCTCCGTTCTGCCCAAATATCGAAGGAATCGACATCCATTCCTGATAAGCGTTCCACGCCGTTTGATTCTGTGGAATAAAAAGAAAGTTAGGCGCTTGCGGCTGAATTTCTTGCCAGGAAACGCTTGTGATGGTTTCTTGCAATGCTTGTTGATATTTCTCAGCGCGCGTCCCGTAAAAATCGGCATGAAAGACCTTGCGTTCGATGTTTTTCCGTTTCACGAACAGAGAAATCGCCACACCTTGCTCAATATCGAAGACGTTTTCGTCTTTCCCGCCAGTTGGCGACGTTTCTTTCTTTTTGACGTTCCCATGCAAATCCAGAAAATATAATTGATGAAACGTTTGCATCAAGCTGTGGCGCATCCCGCAAAACGTCGGGTTATCCAAAAATGAATGATTCGTGATAATCGCGACAATCCCTTCGTCAACCTGCTCCATTTTCCATTGGGCAAAACGGATAAATTTGACATAATCGTCTTGCAGCCACTTCGCCTGAGCAGGCTTGCGAAGCTCTGGAACATGTTTCGTATAGTCTTTCAGCAAACCGCGCATCCAGGTTCCCTTGTTGCGTGAATGGCCTGCATACGGCGGGTTTCCGGTAATGACCAGGATCGGGCGATCCTTGACATGCTGCGCCCGCCTGGTTTCTTCGGTCAAGGCCGGAAGCAGCGGAAT
>CAZMEO010000444.1:0-2982 GCA_964565315.1 uncultured Candidatus Moduliflexus sp.
TCATGCGCTGGCAACCGCATCGTCAATCCGAAGATGTCGTATCCTGCCTGAAGCAGCAAGGCGGCGGCAACTGCGCTATCTACTCCGCCGCTCATGGCGACGGCAATGCGTGATTTCGTCGAAATATGATGTGGCATAATCACTCCTCCAGAGCAACACGGATCAAGCATGGAACATTCATCATGTCCCAAACAGCAAGTTATACTAACGAGTTATTTGTCAACCTCTTTTTCTGACAAGATAACCGGCTTTCGTTAAAAAATTTTTCACACAAAACTCAAGCATAGAGGCAAAACTCATACCGTCATGTAAAATCCTGATAAAAATGATTTGACAAAATCCATTTTCATCCTTATGTTGTCTCCTAAGATTCTTTGACATAAAAGACTGTTTATCTATAAGTCTTTGTTTGGAGAACTTGGAAAAACCTTGTGTTACCCCACATACTAATGCTCAATCGTTGTTTCGATGCAGCCATGTTGTTGACGGTGCATGTTGTAAAAAAGCATGGTTGGCGAAACAATATTCTAACAGCAACGGAGTGTGACGCTAACAAGAGGTTTGCTCTGAGATTCCTTACTCCATTCTAAGTTTGTTTCCTTTCTTTGGGAAGTTATCCGCTTTACCCACTTTTCTCACCTGACATTGTCATAGTATTGCAAGATTTTACCTGTCTCTGCCCGCCCGGGTTTGTAGATGCGTAGAATTATTGCCGCCCTGGCAGACATGCGCCGATAGTTATGGGGGCTGCTGCTGAAGACGGAGGTCTGTCTTCATGCGCAGAGAAGCTATTCGACGCGTGGCGAACCTGTATTGGTAAGGAACTGCGCGTATGCGACTTTCTCAGGGATATCTCTCGATCAGCGTTGCTTAAGGACATGACAACAGCGCAATGTGCCAAAATCGGGGGAATATTGGTTTTGGCGATGTTCGTATGTGCCATCGCCCAGGTGTATGCCGAATCGCCTCTGAAAGAGGCTGACTTTCAACGAATGGGCAGCAAGTACGGCGTCTCGCCGCATTTATTATTAGCTGTCAGCTTAGTGGAAAGTCAAGGCGGAGAATTGCTCGGAAAACATGAAGTCAGCAAAGTCGTGGATAGAACACAGTTGACATATTTGAAAAAAATCGCTCGTCATACAGGGCGGGATATATCGGAATTCAAAGGTTCGTCAGCCGGCGCAATGGGGTTTATGCAGATGGTGCCATCAACGTTTTATACGTATGCGCAAGATGGCGACGGAGATGGGTTGAAAGACCCACTGAATCCGCATGACAGCTTAGCAACGGCGGCGTATTTTTTAGCGCGAACCATTGCAATTAAGAAAAACGTGCGTGGCGCGTTAAGAAGCTATAATAATAGCACAGTCTATTGCGAAAACGTCATCAAGCTTTCGCAAAAATTAGAGTTAGAGACAACGTTTGCAGCCCGCAAATAATTATGAATAGGGGAGGGAGAAGACACTAAGCGGGTAGAGTGCCTAAAAACGGGGCATAGAGAGCCATATCACGGCATCTATGCCCCGTTTGCATTTAGACGGAATGATTTTCATGCAAATGTATTATTTGCTCTGATTTTTATTGACGGGAAGCGCGGAAAAGAAAAAACGATAATCACATGCACGACCCGAATCTTGAAACGCTCGAACAACTTCGCATCGGCAATTTGCACTATCTTCAGCCGAAAAAAGGCTATCGTTTCAGCGTGGACGCCGTGCTGCTTGCAGATTTTCTCCGCGTGGGCAGTGCTGAGCGAGTGATTGATGTCGGGGCAGGAAGTGGAATCCTCCCGTTATTATGCGCGGCATTGACGCCAGCGCAGGAAATTATCGGTCTTGAATTGCAGGAACGGTTGGCGCAGCTCGCGCAGCGGAATGTGCAACTGAATCATCTTGAAACGCGCATTCGGATTATTCAGGGCGATGTCAGGCAGGTGTCGCGCCTGTTCCGCGCCGGAGAATTCGACGTGCTGTGTTCGAATCCGCCGTATCGCAAAGTCGGCAGCGGGCGCAGAAATCCTGGCACGGAGCAGGCGATTGCCCGGCATGAACTTGCCTGCCGACTCAGCGATTTAGCCGCCGCCGCCAAATATCTTGTCAAACCGGGAGGAAAAGCCTTCTTTATTTATCTCCCTGAGCGCTTGAGCGAATTATGCGTTGCCCTGACAGCGCATCGCTTAGAGCCAAAGGTGCTGCGATGCGTACACGCTCACGCGGCAGCCCCGGCGTCGTTAGCCCTCATCGAAGCTCGCCGAGATGCCTCTCCGGGAATGAATGTGTTGCCGCCGTTATTTTTATACACCCAGGAAAATCTCTATTCAGAGGAAGCAAAACGAATCTTACGAGAGGAATGAGAAGGGGTTCTTATGGATACACAGTGGAAAATGCTGTCGGTCAGAGTGTCTCAGAATGTCGTAGATGTGGTCTCGAATACCCTGATGGATTTTGGCTCTCAAGGAACAGCGCTGGAGGATGTCGCGTCGCCGCCGGATCATTGCGTGATTACAGGCTATTACCCTGAATCCGCAAATTTGTCGGGTTTGCAGGCGCAGCTTCAGGAATATCTGAACGAATTACGCGAATTAGGCGAGCCAATCGGCCAGATTGAGATCAAAACCGGCGTTCTGGAAGACGAGGAATGGAGTTCTAACTGGAAGCAATTTTTCAAGCCGACACGAGTTGGGAAACATATCGTGATTAAACCGTCGTGGGAGACATGTTCGTCCGAGCCAGAAGACCTTGTGATTGAGCTTGATCCCGGCATGGCATTCGGCTCCGGGCTGCACGCCTCCACGCGCTTAGCCATCGCGTTATTAGAACTCTATATGCGCCCCGCCGGTTTCGTCCTGGATGTCGGCGTCGGCTCCGGGATTTTAAGCATCGCGGCGGCGCGATTAGGCGCAAACTATGTGTTGGGCGTGGATATTGACCCGGATGCGGTCGAGGTGGCGCGTGAGAATGTGCATAAAAACGCGCAGCTTCT
>CAZMEO010000445.1:0-2977 GCA_964565315.1 uncultured Candidatus Moduliflexus sp.
ATCCAAGCAGATCGCGGAGTTCGTCTTCGGCGTAGTTTTGGGCGAAGCGCTGCACGGTGTCATAAAATGGCCGACAATTGGCGTCTTGCTGCGCCAATTCCGCCGACCGCATCCGCAATTTCTGCATGTTGCCGCGCCGCGCAAGATAACGCAGTTCTTCGAGAATCTCCGGCGGCGGCAGCAGTATATGCGCGGCGGATTCAGGTGCGGACGTCGCGGACGTCTCCGCCTCGCCGGTTTGATACACCCATTCCAGCCCCAAATGCGCGGCCAGCACGTCGAACAAAGCGCGTGAGCGCACCGGCTTGAGCAAAAAGGCGTTGCAGCCTGCTAACATATTTTGTTCCGCCGGTTGATCAAAGACGCTCGCGGAAATGGCGATCATCGGCGTGGCCTGAAAATCGGGCGATTGCCGCAATTCATGCACGGCTTCGAAGCCCGTTTTGACCGGCATCAGCATGTCGGAAATAATTGCGTCCGGGCGGATTTCCCGCGCTTTTTCCACGAGTTCCAGGCCGTTGCTGACGGCCTGCACGTCAAACCCTAACGGTTGCAGCAGTTGCGCCAGCATTTGGCGGTTATACGGCTTATCGTCGGCGATTAAAATGCGGCGTGTCTCGCCCGCGTAGCCGATAATCTTGCGCTCCGCCTCGCGCGGCGCTTCCGTGACAGTTTGCAGAATCGGCGCGATGATGTCAAATGAAAACGCGCTGCCCTGGCCGGGCGTACTGCTGACGCGCAGCGTTCCGCCCATCGCTTCGACGAGCTTGCGGCTGATCGACAAGCCTAAGCCTGTGCCTTCGGCGCGGCGGCGCATGTCGCCGACCTGCTCGAATGGCGCGAAAATGCGCTCAAGCTGCTCAGGCGCAATGCCGACACCGGTGTCCGTCACTTCGAACAGCAGCCGCGCCGTTTTCGCGCCGTCCGGCAAGTCGCGCTCCTGATCAACGCTGACGTGCAGCGTGACGTAGCCTTCGTCGGTAAATTTGACGGCGTTGCCGAGCAGATTCAGCAAAATCTGGCGCAGCCGCTTTTCATCGGCGCGAATCGCGGGGGGCAGCGGCGTCAGCGCCTCATACGCAAACAGGATATTTTTCTGCTCGGCCCGCATGCGGATAATGCCGCCGATGCCGCGCAGGAACGGATCAAGCAGGAACTCCGCCGGAAGCACTTCGAGCTTGCCCGCCTCGATTTTCGCCAAATCGAGAATGTCGTTGATCAGCATCAGCAGATGCTCGCCGCTTTCCTTGATTATTCGCAGACCGTCGCTCTGCAAATCGGTCAGGCCGCCCGCTTGCCGCAGAATATCGGCGTAACCGAGAATGCCGTTGAGCGGCGTCCGCAGTTCGTGGCTCATGCTCGATAAAAATTGACTTTTGGCGGTATTCGCGGCGTTCGCGGCCTCTTTTTCGCGCTCGGCGGCTTCATGCAGCGCGGCCTCCTGCGCCGCTTTCAGCCGGTTCACGCGGGTTTCGAATTGCTCATAAGCGATGAACCCAAGCAAGCCAGCCGCCGCGCCGCCCGCAAACAGATAGAACCACCACATTTTCCAGAACGGCGCTCCGACAATCACCGTGAGCGCTGCGCCTTCTTCATTCCAGACGCCATCGTTATTCGAGCCGCGAATCCGCAAGGTGTATGTTCCGCCGGACAGCCCGGCATACCGGCCAAAACGCCGCGTTCCGGCGTCGAACCAATCTTTATCAACGCCTTCGAGCTTGTACTGATAGCGATTTTTTGCAGGAATGCTGTAATTGAGCGCAACATAGGCAAACTCGAAATAATTATGCTGCCAGTCCAATGAGATTGATTGCAGGCGCTGCGGAACGCTGCGCTGCTCCTGATTCAACGGTTCGCCGCCCTGCGTCAACGCGGTCAGCACGACCGGCGGCTTGCGAAGATTCGTCGCCAATTGGTCGGGATGGAAACTGTTCAGCCCGTTCGTGCCGCCGAACCAGAGCCGCCCGTCGCGGGTTTTGACCGCCGCTAATGCCTGAAATGCGTCTCCTTGCAGGCCGTCCGCCGCTCGATATTGCTTATCCACGCGCCCGATCTGCGGATTAAACCGGCATAAGCCTTCGCTTGTGCCTAACCACAAATTGCCGGAATCGTCCTCTAAGATCGAAAGCACGTTCAACGGCACGCCCTGTTCTAAGCCATAGCGGGTAAATGTGCCGTCGGCGTCGTTGAATTTGTGCAGCCCGCTGCCTTCCGTGCCGAGCCACAACGCGCCGGAACGGTCGAAATGAATCATGCGGGTCGCGCCGGTGGCAAGGCTGCGCGGGTCGTTCGGATTCGGAAGGTAATGCGTAAAGGTTTCCGTGGCGGCATCGAATCGAACCAATCCGTTTGTCGTGAAAAAGCCGGCGCTCATCCAGATGGCGGCCTCATGTCGAGGGTCTGAGACGACTTCATAATAGAGCGGATTATTGAGCGTCCCTTTCTCCGGGTGTTCGGGATCGGGGAGATAATACGCAATCGTCCCGGTGCGTTTGTTCAATTTCGCAAAGCCGCTCTGTCTCGTGCCAAGCCAGAGAATCTCTGGATGGGTTCGATCCTCGACGATTTTTGTAAAACTATCGGCGGGCGGCTGCGGCGTGTAACGTTGCAGAACTTTGCCGGAAACAGGGTCGAATTGCGCAAGCGCCCCGTTTTGAAAGCTGATCCACATCATGCCCGCAGAATCCTGAAAAATGCCCAACACCGGGAGCGTTTCCAGCGACGCCGGATCGTTCGGGTCGCGCGCGTAGCGCGTCATGCCGCCGGTCGCCGGACTGAAGGTCGTTACGCCCTGCTGCGTGCCGATCCAAAGCAAGCCGTCCCGGTCTTCATACAACGCCTGAATAACGTTATTGCTCAGGCTGCGCGGATTGTCGGGCTGCGTCTGATACAGGGCGAAATTCTGCGTGTATGGGTCTATTTTGTCAATCTGGCCGGAAAACATGGCGAGCCAGAAGAGACCGGCGCGGTCTTCATA
>CAZMEO010000446.1:0-2973 GCA_964565315.1 uncultured Candidatus Moduliflexus sp.
CGTCATGCAATATTTCTCCCGTTATTAAAATGAGCGTCACGCCCTATCGCGTGACATGTCATTGTATTTTATCCTTTCTTTTGTGATTATTTATGCCAATCCGATAGAGACGCACGGTCGTGCGTCTCTACGAAAATAGACGATCAATCAATACGTCCCGCTGCCGGACGCGCCGGTGACGATGGCGACGCTGGCGGACGTGCCGAGGCGGGTTGCGCCCGCCTGAATCATGGCGGCGGCTTTGGCGTAATCGCGGATGCCGCCGCTCGCTTTGACGCCGAGGTTCGGGCCGACGACGCGGCGCATCAGGGCGATGTCTTCGACGGTCGCGCCGCCGGAGGAAAAGCCGGTGCTGGTTTTGACGAAATCCGCGCCCGCTTTTTTGGCGATTTCGCAGGCCAGGACTTTTTCCTGATCTTTCAGCAGACAGGTTTCAATAATCACTTTTAAAATCGTCGTGCCGGTAGTGGCGCGGCGCACGGCGCGGATGTCTTCTTCCACGGTGTGCAGATCGCCCGATTTCAGGGCGTCCACATTGATCACCATATCAATTTCTTTCGCGCCGTTTTCGATGGCTTGCCGCGTTTCGAACGCTTTGGCGCGGGTATCCATCGCGCCAAGCGGAAAGCCGACGACCGAGCAGACCACCACGCCCGTGCGTTGCAGCTTTTTGGTCACATACGCCACGCGCCAGGAGTTGACGCAGACCGATTTGAATTGGTATTTGATCGCTTCGTCGCACAGCTTATCGAAGTCGGCCTGCACGGCGTCCGGCTTTAAAAGCGTGTGGTCAATATATTGGGCTAATTCGGCGGACGGAATGGCGGGCTGCTGTCCCGCGCAATTCCCGCAGCAAGGTTTCTCCTGCGTTTCCGGTTGTTTCGAAAGCTGCTGCATCACATCTTTGGTAATCTGTTGAATCAATTCGTTGCGTTCCATAAAGAAATAGAACACTGATTGGGCTGATTCGACTGATTTTCACTGATCATATTCTTTTTTAATCAGCGTCAATCAGCCAAATCAGTCCAATCAGTGTTCTATTAACAATCAATTGTGATATTAGTTGTCAGTAGTAATTTCGCCCTTTCAAGCCGCGCAGCGATTTCGCGATTCTCTGGTTGCATAGAAAGCGCTGTCTTGAAATATTGAATCGCTTCGTCATATTTTTTCTGCTGGATGGCAACTTCTCCAAGTAATTCAAACGCATACAAATCATCTGGGGCATGGCGAAGGAGTTCTTCAAGTTCGCAGCGTGCCTGTTCGAAATTTCCCTGTGTGAGTTCGATGTTGGCGAGGGCAAATCGAGATTTTATATCCGAAGGGTTTCGATCAACATTTTTTCGCAGAATGCATTTTGTTTTTTCTATGACTCCAAAGAACGAATACAATCTCGTTAATGTCGAAAATTTATTCAACAAATTTTTCATCTTTCCAGAATTTTGATGTATCTCTGGCGTTTTGGCTACAAACATCTTGATCCTCTGGAGCTTTTAAAGGATTTTCAGCTATTATTGCACTCGACGGCCATCATTTTGTTGATGCGCGGCCAGTGGCGGCCTCCGGCGAAGCGGGTTTCGAGCCAGACTTTCACCATTTCGCATAACTCCGCCGCAGCATGCAGCGGCCCGCCGAGCGTCAGCACATTGGCGTTGTTATGCTCGCGGCTGTTGACAATCGTGCGCAAGTCATAGCACATTGCGGCGCGAATGCCGCGCACTTTGTTGCAGACCATCGCCGAGCCGATCCCCGCGCCGTCAATCATGATGCCGCGCTCAGATGCGCCGCTTGCGACGTTTCGCGCCACCGCCACCGCAAAATCGGGATAATCCACGCTCTCTTTCGAATGCGTCCCCACGTCGGTCACGCGATAGCCGAGCGTCTGCAAATACGTTTTAATCATCTCTTTGGCCTCGAATCCGCCGTGATCTGCCCCGATGACGACGGTGCGCACCGTATCGCGTTCATTCGACTCTGCCATGCTTTTTCCCCTTGTGGTGTAGGTCGAAACTACAGTTTCGACATACATAAATATCAATCAAATCGTACTGAGCCTAATTCGCCAGAAATGCAGCGTCGGCGTTTTTTATGTTTTCCATTGGTCAGACATTCAAGGTAGCGGTGCAGCGCCTCCGGGGAACACTTCTCTTCATCGTCATTCTCAGAAGAATCGTCATCGTTTCGCGGGGAAAGATATTCGTCAAGAATATGTTCTATTTTATCGTGCGTCATAAAAATATGCCTCATCTATTCGAATCTGTTGTGATTGCATCAACAATCCCGGCGACGACCGTCCGCAGCGTCTTTTGCTCGGTCACGCCCAAAATCGCGCGGCCTGAGCCGCCTTCGTCTATCACGATTACCGTGTCGCCGATTCCGGCCTGCGCGGCGTCAATGGCGATGAACGAGCGGCCTTTCGGCGCTGCGTCAGGAGTTGTCGGCTGAATCACCAACAGCGTATATCCATGATAATCAGGGTGTTTCTCAGTGGAAACCACCTGTCCGATAACTTTGCCAAGAATCATATTGTATGTGTATCAAAAAAACTCATGAGACGGTTGAAACAGGATGTTCTGCATTTTTAAATAGCTGTAAAATTTCTAAGCGTTCTTTTTGAGTTAAAATTCTTGTAAACGGACTTGATGAACGCAAGCGATCTGCTTCTTCGGAATCGCTTTCAAGAAGAGCTAATATTTCTTCTTTTGCGCATGTTTGGAGAATCTGCTGCCATTCTGAATGCGCTGGAGCATGATACGTCATCATCCAGCGCCGAAGATTCTCTTTCGGAATGTCCCACAATTCAGGAGATGTCCTTAATTTCAGGGCGATGCGTTTATGAAATTCACGTGAACGCTGATCAGCCAATTGTTGTCTGTTCATAGTGAAAGCCTGCCTCAATACGACATTTTATACGTAAACGCCTTTCTTCTGGAAGAACAGTAAGTTTAAGCCGTTCAAAAAGAATTGATTCCGAAA
>CAZMEO010000447.1:0-2971 GCA_964565315.1 uncultured Candidatus Moduliflexus sp.
TCTTCGTAGCTGAGCGCGTCTTCGCCGAGAATCAGGGCGAGTTCTTTGGCGCGGCGGCCGCGCGCATAGGCGGCGTACAACTGGTTCGCCACGTCGCTGTGGTCTTCGCGGGTTTTCCCTTTGCCGATCCCTTTTTGCATCAAGCGCGACAGCGACGGCAGAATGTCGGCGGGCGGATAGACGCCTTCGCGATGCAGCGGGCGGCTCAACACGATCTGGCCTTCGGTGATGTAGCCGGTCAAATCGGGAATCGGATGCGTGATGTCGTCGCTCGGCAGCGTCAGAATCGGGAACTGCGTAATCGAGCCTTTTTTCCCTTTGATCTTTCCGGCGCGTTCGTAAATCGTCGAAAGATCGGTGTACATGTAGCCCGGATAGCCGCGCCGTCCCGGAACTTCCTTCCGCGCCGCGCTCACTTCCCGCAGCGCCTCGCAGTAGTTCGTCAAATCGGCGAGAATGACGAGGACGTGCATGTCTTTTTGATACGCAAGATATTCGGCGGCGGTCAGGGCGAAGCGCGGCGTGGCGATGCGCTCGATGACCGGATCGTTCGCCAAATTGATAAACAGCACGGAGCGTTCCAACGCGCCGGTTTGCCGCAAGTTCGAGATGAAAAAGTCCGCTTCTTCGAACGTGATGCCGAGCGCGGCGAAAATCACGACGAATTGTTCGGCCTGTCCGGTCACTTTGGCCTGGCGCGTGATCTGCGCCGCGATCTGCATGTGCGGAAAGCCGGAACCGGAAAAAATCGGCAGCTTTTGGCCGCGCACGAGCGTATAAAGGCAGTCAATGCACGAAATGCCGGTCTGGATAAAATCTTCGGGATGCTCTCTGGAATATGGGTTGATCGCGAGGCCGTTCACATCGGTCGAAACCTCCGGCAGAATGGCCGGGCCGTCGTCAATCGGGCGTCCGAAGCCATCGAAGACGCGCCCCAAAATTTCCGGCGACATGCCGAATTCGATGCCCTTGCCGAGAAATTTGGCTTTGCTGCCGCTTGTTCCCATGCCGATTGTGCTTTCGAACAATTGCACAAGCGCCCGATCTCCATCTATTTCCAACACCTGCCCGCGCCGAAGCTGGCCGTTCGGCAAGGTGATTTCCACGAGTTCGCCATACGTCACGCCGGATACGCTGTTGACCAGCATCAGCGGGCCGCTGATTTCGGTAATCGTCTTGTATTCTTTGAATTTATTGACATCCGTTTTCATGCCGGTATCCAATCCTCCTGTATGCGAAGCCAGGTTTTGCGAATTTTTTCCATGTCGCTCGTGGGAATAAACCGCATTTTGCCCATGAAGTCGAGAAACTCGGATTGCAGAATCGCTTTCAACTCCTCGCCGCGCCGCAGCCGCTCTTTCGCGCCGCGATAAAAATCGAGCATCATCGAGAGCATCATAAATTGCTTTTCTCGCGGGCAATAGGAGTCAATTTCGTCGAGCGCGTCCTGCATCAAATAGCCTTCGATCAGCGTTTGCGCCATTTTCAGCGTCAACTGCTGCTCCGGCGTCAGGGCTTCCGCGCCGACGAGGCTGACGATTTCCTGAAGCTCTTCGTTTTCGTTCAGCAACACCATCGCCTCGTTGCGGCGTTCCAGCCAGTTCCCCTCGACCTGCGCTTCGATGTATTCGCTGACCTGCTCCGTGTAGAGCGAGTAGCTGATGAGCCAGTTGATGGCCGGGAAGTGCCGCTGATAGGCCAAATTCGCGTCAAGCCCCCAGAACGCCTTGACGATGCGCATCGTGTTCTGCGTGACCGGTTCGGAGAGATCGCCGCCGGGCGGCGACACCGCGCCGATAATCGTGAGCGACGCCTCTTTGTCCTCTTTGCCGAGGCATTGGATGCGCCCGGCGCGTTCATAGAAACTGGCGAGGCGCGAGGCGAGATAGGCCGGGTAGCCTTCTTCGCCGGGCATTTCTTCGAGCCGCCCCGAAATTTCGCGCATCGCTTCCGCCCAGCGCGAGGTCGAATCCGCCATCAGCGCGACATCGTAGCCCATGTCGCGGTAATATTCGGCAATCGTGATGCCGGTATAAACCGACGCTTCCCGCGCCGCGACCGGCATGTTCGAGGTGTTGGCGATCAGCACCGTCCGTTCCATCATGGGGCGGCCTGATTTCGGGTCGATCAATTGCGGGAATTCGTCGAGCACGTCGGTCATTTCGTTGCCGCGCTCGCCGCAGCCGATGTAGATGACGATTTGAGCGTCAGACCATTTGGCGAATTGATGTTGCACGACGGTCTTGCCGCTGCCGAACGGGCCGGGCAGGCACGCCGTGCCGCCTTTGGCAATCGGGCAAAACGTGTCAACGTTGCGCTGGCCGGTCGTGAGCGGGCGGTTCGGCGGGAGTTTCTTTTTGTACGGGCGGCCTTTGCGGACTTCCCATTTCGTCACCATCGTCACGTCAACCGTCACGCCCTGCGCCGTCGCGATTGTCGCGACCGCTTGATCCACCGTGAAATCCCCTTCGCGAATCGTCGTGACCGTTCCCGCCACGCCGCGCGGCGTCATGATGCGATGCGCGACAATCGGCGTTTCCTGCACGTCGCCGAGAATGTCGCCCGGTTCGACCGCTGCGCCGACCGCGACCGCCGGGATGAAATGCCACGTTTTGGCGTGGGAAATGCCGTCGGCTTTCACGCCACGCGACAAAAATGCGCCGACCTGCGCCTGCAAGGCGTCGAGCGGGCGTTGAATCCCGTCATAAATCGAGCCGAGCAGTCCCGGCCCAAGTTCGACGGCGAGCGGGCTGCCGGTAGGATAAACCGGATCGCCGGGGCCAAGCCCTTCCGTCGCTTCATAGACTTGAATCGAAGCCGCATTGCCGCGCAATTCGATGACTTCCCCGATCAAGCGTTCTTCGCCGACATGCACGACTTCGTACATCTGCACGTTTTGCATCCCATCGGCCACGACTAACGGGCCGGACACTTTGACAATTTTCCCAGCGTTCAAGGTCTGTTCCTCCGT
>CAZMEO010000448.1:0-2958 GCA_964565315.1 uncultured Candidatus Moduliflexus sp.
ACATTGGATGGATTTCAGCCGGATTGCCGAAGAATTTTTGCATGTTGATTTGTCAGTCGTGGCCGGATTTTTCCTCTTTTGTTGTATTCTGACGCCGCTCTGCGCGTTGCTGTTTTTCCGGTATAAACCGATGATTTTCCGAGCATTGGCGCGGCTGCTCCGAACCGAATAAGTATTTGCGCCACAGATTGACACAGATTTCTCAGTAGTCATCGAATCAGCAATTTTTACGCGCATATTCGTACCGCCGACGTCCTCGTCGGCACGTCAAAGAGAAACCGACGAGGACGTCGGTGGTACGAAGTTCTTTTAAAAATTACTGAATCGGTGTAATCGCCTCTCTCAAAATTTGTGAAAATCTGTGGCAATCTGTGGCAAAAAACCGTTGGTAATTCAGATGAAAAATTTAGCGAAACAGCGCTGCGCGAACCACGCTTCCCGCGAGGCGGCGGCGCGATGTCCCGATTGCGGGCGATTTTTCTGCCGCGAATGCGTCAGCGAGCATGACGACCGCCTGCTTTGCGCTCAATGTCTTGCAAAGCTGGCGCGACCGTCGTTCTCGAAACGCTACCACCTCGCCGGAGTTGTCAACGTGATGCGGATGCTGCTCGGAATTTTCGCGCTCTGGTGGTGTTTTTATCTGATTGGTCAGGCGCTGCCGTCCATTCCAGACACATTTCATGAGGGAACGCTGTGGTGACACGTCCTGCAAAAAAACCTCTTCGCCCGAACATCAAGCGGCATCGTGCTGAAAAAGGCGCAATTGACCTCGTCGAAGAAGCGTTTCATCTGCTTCGGCGCTCGTCATTCGTCACGTTAAGCTGCTACTACATCGGCAGCATGCCGTTCATCCTCGCGCTGCTCTATTTCTGGACGGACATGAGCCGCAGCGCGTATGCCGAAGAGCGTTGCGCCGAAGCCGCGTTCGGCCTTGCGCTGCTGTTCGTCTGGATGAAAAGCTGGCAGGCCGCGTTCGCGCAACGCCTGAAAGAATCGCTCCAGCACGTGCCGTTTTCGCCCTATTCATGGCGGCGCGTCTGGCATCTGACCATGACGCAGGCGATCATTCAATCGTGGGGGATGCTGCTGCTCCCCTGCTCGCTGCTGATCGGTGCGCCGTTTCCCTGGCTCTATGCGTTTTATCAAAACGCAACCGCGTTCGGCAGCGACGAACACGGCAGCGTGAAACATATCAGGGATCGCGCCTGGCAGCAGGCGAAACTCTGGCCGAAGCAAAATTGCCTGCTGATCTGGCTGCTGAGTCCCTGGCTGTTGATTGCAAGCGTGGCCGCGCTGATTTTCGCCGCAGCGTTCGTGCCGAAAGGGAGCATAAGCCTCAGTTGGGGGTTTTTCATGATCACCGGCTATCTCGTCGTGTTCGGCATGACGCTGTTGAATCCCATTGGAGGCATTGTCGCCGCCAATATCGGCGCGGCGCTCTATCTTTTGCCGCAGCTATTAAAAATGCTGTTCGGCGTGGAAACCATGTTCACCATGAGTCCCGCGCAGATGTTCAATTCGACGTTCTGGGCAGTCGTGTGCAGCCTGACGTATCTTTGCCTCGATCCGCTTGTCAAAGCAGCGTATGTGGCGCGGTGCTTTTACGGCGAGGCGCTGCATACCGGCGAAGACCTGAAAGTCGAAATCAGAAGCCTCTCGCTGGCGCGGAAGGCTGCCGCGAGCGTCGTGCTGCTTGCGCTGGCGCTATCAATCACGTTCGGCGCGCCCGCGTTCGCCGCCACATCGAATTCACCAACGCAGGACGCCGCGCCGTCTGTGATCTCTTCGCAAGCATTGGATGAATCCCTCGACCATGTGCTGAGTCAGCCGGAATACGCCTGGCGGATGCCGCAAGAGCGGGCGTCTGAAGACGAAAAAAAAAGGGATTTAGGCTTTCTGAAAAGCGTGTTCGATACCTTCGAACGCTGGGGAAAAACCATCAAAAAATGGTTTGACACCGTGAATAACTGGCTGAGCAAGCTCAAGAAATGGTACAGAAAACTCTTCCCGGATCAGCCTGTCGAAACGCCGATTTCAGGCGGGCATGGCGGCGGTTTGGCGGGCGTGCAGGTCTTGCTATATCTCTTATTGGCGCTCATCGCCTGCGCCACCGCGATTTTCGTCTGGCGCATCTGGCGTAAGCGTCGTCAGATGCATGCGCCGCTTGAAACTGCGTCAGACGCAAACGCGGCGAAACCGGACTTGACCGACGAGAACGTGGACGCAAGCCAACTCCCGGCGGACAACTGGCTGACGTTAGCGCAGGAAATGATTGAGCGCGGTGAATTTCGCCTTGCGCTGCGGGCGTTTTATTTGGCCGGATTGGCGTATTTGGGCGAACAGCGCCTTGTAGCGCTCGCGAAATACAAATCCGACTGCGAATATGAACAAGAACTGCGTCGCCGCGCTCACGCTTTCCCCGCGCTGCTCTCGGTTTTCAGGGAAAACATGCTTGCCTATCAGCGCAGTTGGTACGGCCTGCGCGACGTGGAACGCGCCGCATTAGACAGCGCGATAGCGAATTACGAACAGTTGAAACGAGCAACGACTGAAATAGAACACTGATTGGACTGATAAAACTGATCATCACTGATTATTATTAAAATCAGTGGAAATCAGTCGTATCAGTCCAATCAGTGTTCTATTCCCTTTCAGTACCCATGAAAAAGCGTCCGATTGGCATTTACCTGCTGGCAGGTGTCGCGCTGACGTTGTTCGCAGTCGGCGTGTTTCGGCTATTCGTCCTGCGCTATCAGGGTGGAGACATCTATCCGCCGTATTCGTCGCTGCGAACGGATCCGCTTGGCGCAAAGGCGCTTTTCGAGGGGCTTGATCGGCTCGAAACGCTCTCCTGCTCGCGCAATTACCAGTCTTTTACGAAATTGGCGGAACTCCGGGATACCACCATTTTTTATCTCGGCGTCCGCCACGCGCAATTCGAATATGCGGCGGACAAAG
>CAZMEO010000449.1:0-2940 GCA_964565315.1 uncultured Candidatus Moduliflexus sp.
TTGATTTTCACCGGCATGCGGCGGTGATCGGCGGTCAGCCAGAGCGAAATCGTGGCGTTTTTGCTTTTTTTGAAGACGCCGCCGATGTCTTTGGTATCGGGCTTGACGAGATAGGTGTCATACGTCCCGGCGGGGACGGTGATTGTTTCTTTTTTGACCACGCGCATCGTTCCTTCCACGCTTTTTTTGCCGTCGGTCACGAAGCGCTTGACTTCCGCGCCTTCCGCAAACGGCAGCGTGCGGACGTAAAACAGCACAGAGAGCGGATCGAACGTGCCATCGGCCAGCGGAATCGGCGTGCGTGTTTTAGTTTTGGTGAAATAGCGCGCTTCGTTCCGCTCCCAGTCGAAACGGATGTCTGCCTCGCGCCGGAAGTCTCCTTCGCGTTGTTTCTTCTTAAAAAGAAGCGAGCGCGTCAATCCCATATCCGCAAAGGCTTCGAAACGGCTGCGGACTTTATAGAAATTGTCAATAAACCCGTTCGTCCGGGCGGTCAGCACAAAATGATACGCCGGTTCGCCGCTGAGGGTCGTGATCGGCAGGATCGTGAGTTCGGCTTTTCCCGCTGAAATGCCTTGCCAGTTGAGCGAAAAGACTAAGCGCTCTCCCGGCGTGAACGGCGGCGATGTTTCGGGGAGAACGCAGGCGGCTGGCACAGTCGTAAACGCGGCGATCCCTGAAATGATGATGAGAGCGAGGCCGATGAGGCTGGTTCTCTGCCTGATACAGCAGGCTGTCAGGCGAAAGAGAGCCGCCTGACAGCGTTTTTGAGAAAAATTGGAGAACGTCATTCTTTTAAACCGGGATACAGCGAGAAATCAAGCGCGAATTTCGCCGAATCGGGGCTGCCGGCTTTATACGCTTTGGCAACTAACGCCCGATTTCTCTCGATCACGGCGGATTTCACGTTCCACTTGCCGTCCCGGTAAGCATATTGAATTGTCCAGACCCCATAAAACGTGCCGAATTCGGGATGCGATGACGTGTCCGCCGGTTTCAACGTGGCGGACTGACACGCCTGTTCGGTCTTCCCTGTGCGGATTTCCATTTGAAATGGCATCTTTAATTCAGCAAGGTACGGGGTCAGTAACGAGTTATTTTTAAGAATATCGAACGAGATAAATTTGGCGGAGAATTTTCTGACGATCTGCGCATACGCTGTTTCTCCGCTGCCGTCTAACAAGAGTTGTTTCATGCAGGCGGCTTGTTTTTGCGCGTCATAGGAATTTTCAAGAACCGCCGCGTGCTGTTCGCTCAAGGTTTTGAAGGAAGAAATCAGCGTATCCTCAAGCGGCGTTTGCCCCATGTCCGGCGTTTGTGATGGTTCGATGCTCTGGGGCGAAGGGGCGGGCGCGTTTGCCGCCTGCGCTTTCAGCGCGTCGAGTTCTTGCTGAAGCGCGGCGTTTTGCTGCGTCAGCGTTTGAACTTCCTGCGCCTGTTGATCAGCGGCGGCTTGCAGTTGAGCGTTTTGGTTTTGCGCCTCTTGCAGCGCCGCATCATCCACCGGCGGCGCATCCGGCGCGGACGATTTTCCCAGCCACCATCCGCCGAAACCAAAAAGCAATGCGCCAATCAGCAGACCGGCCACTAACATCAGCGCGGCGGCGGGCTTTTTCTTGACGCCGCTCTCTTCAATTGGCTCGGCTTCGTCCGATTCATCAGCTTCGAGACGCGGCTTTTTCTTGAACAACGAGGAAAGCGACGGTTTTTTCTTCTCGGAAACGCCCTCTTCTTCCTCTGTTTCATGGGGTTTTTCAGCCTTTTCTTTGGATTTACCGAATTTGGGAAGCGACGGGAAAGCCAGCTTTTTTTTCGGCGTTTCTTCTGGCTCAGGAGCATCCGTCATGTCATCTTTTTCCGAGGCGGCGGCATTTTCGCCGAACAATTCATCTTCCGTATTTTCATCCGCTATCGATGTCGTATCTACCGCCGAAAAGCCGCCGAATTCATCGGACGGGCCGCCTGCATCTTCCTCTTCGTTCTGAGCCGCATCCGGCGATGACGCGCCGAGCGCCCAGTCGTCCGGCGTAAATTCCGGCATATCGTCGGTCGATTCGCCCGGCGCGGAAAAATCGTCCGACATCGGGAGATCATCAGGGGAAAATAGATCTTCTTCCGGTTCGCTCATGCTGACGATGCGCATTTCCGCGCCCGCTTTTTCGAGAAATCCCTGTAATTTTTCGGCCATGTCTTTCGGAATATCGTCGGCGATAATGCACGGCGTCGAGATGACCAGCGCTTCCGGCGCTTGCGACAATCCCTTCACTTTGGAAAGCACCTGAAGCACGCGGTTTTCGTATGCTCCGACATTGACCATTTCAAGCCTGACGCGATCTTGAGCCTCCATACGTCCCCTCCTTTATACGCGGTTCAGTCGGATTTCTAAAACCTCCAACCCCATTTTTTCTTGATGAACAAGTTCGTAAAATGTAAAAATAACGTCCATGTTCCCTTCGACACGCCCAGAGAACAACGCGGATAATATTCTTTTTACGTTACTTATCAGATTGCCCAAAGTTATGCAAGCTTTTTTCTCTAAGAAGAATATCACAACCGCAGGAAAATTTGTCAAATCTCTTTTGCAAAAATCGCAATTATTCAGAAAAATAAAGCTTTACTTTCTCCTCTTCTCGGAATATGTGGTGTTGATAGAATTCGTTGTAATAACTGAACTCTGTCAGACAGAGTTGTCAGACACCTTGCTGGTATCTGACAACTTTCTTCTGACTTTAAACGATGTATAGAGTTCTTGTGATCAATCCAGGATCGACATCGACGAAAATCGCCGTCTATGACGGTCATGAGCGGCTGCTTGAAGAGAAACTCTCGCATTCGAAGGAGGAGTTGGATCGGTATCCGCATATTATTGATCAGTACGATATTCGCAAAGGGTTGGTGTTGAAATATCTGACGGAACATCAGATTCCCCTCGATTCGCTC
>CAZMEO010000450.1:0-2929 GCA_964565315.1 uncultured Candidatus Moduliflexus sp.
GCCACGTCGCGCGTTAATGTCCCGCAGTCATTTATTCAGGCATGCGATAAACCAATAACGCCATCTGTCTCTTGCTGATTTTGTGTTGACAGCAAAACGGCAAAAATTATATGGTGTCATGTAATCCATAGAACATCTTCGCTCGTTCGATCCGAGACTATCTATTCATAGGAGGCGCGTTATGGACGATTTGATTCCCAAACGAATGTTTTTCACCAAAGGCGTGGGCTTTCACCGCAATCAACTGCAAAGTTTCGAAATCGCTTTGCGTGACGCTGGCATTGAAATCTGCAACCTCGTGACCGTATCCAGCATTTTTCCGCCGGACTGTAAAATTATCTCGAAAGAAGAAGGCGTGAAACACCTGAAGCCCGGCCAGATCACATTTGTCGTGATGGCGCGGGAAGCGACAAACGAACCGAACCGGCTGGTGGCTGCCGCGATTGGCTTAGCGCAGCCCAAAGATAAAACACAATACGGCTATATCAGCGAACATCACGGCTTCGGCACCACCAACAAAAAAGCCTCGGATTTTGCCGAAGATTTGGCTGCGACGATGCTGGCTTCGACACTCGGCATTGAATTAGATATTGACTCGGCCTGGGATGAACGCAAAAAGTTGTATATCGCCGACAAAAATCGCCAATTCGTCAGCCGGAGCATCGCGCAAACCGCCGAAGGACATAAAGACGGCCTCTGGACAACTGTTGTCGCCTGCGCGGTGATGTTATTAGACTAAGAACGGCCAAATCTCACAGGTCTTTAAGACCTGTGAGATTTTTCAGGAGGTATTATGAAGCACACTTCATTATTTCATCACGCGCCGGACATCGTGCCGCAGCCGCTGCGCCCCGGCCTGTCCGTGCCGGAGTTGATTCGATACATAGGGCAGACATCATTCGAAGCGCGTCATGTCTGGCGCGGCGCGGAATTGTTCAAACGGATGATTCAGGACGGCGATACCATTTGGCTCGGCATCGCGGGCGCAGGCATCGCGGGCGGCATGGGCGGCATGGTAATTTCCCTGTTGAACGCCGGATTTCTCGATGTGATTTGCTCAACCGGAGCGCAGGTCTATCACGATTTGCATTTTGCGTTCGACCTGCCGGTGAAATCCATCAGCCCGCACTGGGACGACGATCTGCTGCGTCAGCATGGCGACACGCGGATTTATGACATCGGCATCCGTGAAAAAGAGACACTGGAAGCGCAGGATGATCTGGTTCGCGAATTTGTCAAAGCGCGTTACGCCGCGCTCTCCGAACATGCGCTGGCGAGTTGGGAAATCAATTTCCATCTCGGCGCATGGGTATTGGAACGCGCACCGCATCCAGAGCGGAGTTTTGTGGCGACCGCCGCGAAACTCGGCGTGCCGATTTTCTGGGATTCGCTGACCAATCATTCGATTGCGATGAATTTCGCCCGCACCGACCGCGAGGGGTATCCATTAGCGCTTTCGCCGCAGCGCGACATTCTCGATTCCGCCGCGATTGCCTTTGGCGCAGGCGGAACAGGTTTTGTCGAATTAGGCGGCGGCGGCCCGAAAAATTTTATTCAACAAACCGGCCCGACGATCAGCCAGATTCTCGGCATTGAGTTCGAAGGCGCAGATCGCGGCTTGCAGATCGGCACGGCGGTCGAACGCGAAGGGAGTCTATCGAGCTGCACTTTCAGCGAGGCCGTGACATGGGGCAAATATCGGCATACCGACGACGAAAAACTGATCCAAATCTGGGGCGAATATAGCGTGATTTTCCCGCTCCTGAGCGCGTATGTTATTAACGAATGCGCGGCGCGGCAGCCGAAACAGCTTGTTTCGCGCCTGCCGGAAATGCGAAACGCCTTGGATGACGCTTGCAGGAGATGATGCGATACATATTAACAACAATGTAACGCAAAGGACGCGAAAGACGCAAGCGTCAAACACATTTTTTCTCTACGATTGCGCCTCTTGCGCCTTTTGCGTCAAGGCTTTTTGACGTTTGCGCCCTTTGCGGCGTTCGCGTCTTTTGCGTTTAGAAATGATTATGCAACTGAATGACACGCAATTTTTAGGCATTCCCGCCGAATTTACGGCGTTTGAGACGGCCAAAGCTGCTATTTTGCCGTTTCCTTATGAAGGCGGCATTTCCTACGGCAAGGGAACAGGACGAGCGCCGCAAGTCGTGCTTGACGCCTCGCAATACGTCGAACTGTACGACGAATTGCTGGAATACGAGCCATATCGCGTCGGCATTTCCACGCTTGCGCCGCCCGTTATTCCGTCGGATGCGGCAGGCATGATTCAGACAATCTATCAGCACACCGCCGATATTGTCGCGCAGAACAAATTTCTCGTCGTGATTGGCGGAGATCATTCGATCAGCAGCGGTTTTTTCCGGGCATTATCGGAAAAATACGGCCAGATGTCCGTCATTCAACTCGACGCGCACGCGGATTTGCGCGAAACCTACGAAGGAAGCCCGCTCAGCCACGCCTGCGTCATGTCGCGCATCCGCGAATTGACGCCCTATACGCTGCATATCGGGATGCGGAGTTTTTCCGCTGAAGAAGCGCGACGCGCAGAGCGCGAGCATCTCGCCTTTTTCCCGATGCATTTATATCGCCAGGGGACGGAAATCGTGCGCGAAGTGATTCGCCACTTGCCGAATCCGGTCTTTCTGACAATTGACGTGGACGTGTTCGACTGGAGCGTCATCGCCAGCACCGGAACGCCAGAGCCGGGCGGCATGCTGTGGGATGAGGCGATGGCGCTGCTTCAATGTATTTTCACAACTAAAGAGGTCGTCGGCGCAGATGTGGTAGAACTTTCTTACCGAGAAACCGACCCGAATTCGTCGTTTGCAGTGGCAAAATTGATCTATAAGCTGATCGGTTTTCGATATGTGGACTACAAGGCTTGAAAAGATGGCTGGGATGAAGTCGGTAG
>CAZMEO010000451.1:0-2917 GCA_964565315.1 uncultured Candidatus Moduliflexus sp.
GCCGGATTGACCTTTGCCTTGCAGCAGACGCAGCTTGTCGCGCTGACTGGCCTGATTACCGGCATTGCGGCGGCATTTTCGATGGCGGCGTCGGAATATCTTTCGACCAAATCAGAAAACACCTCGAAAAACCCTGTAAAAGCGTCGCTCTACACCGGCACAGCGTATATGTTGACCGTCGCGCTGCTGATTCTTCCCTATCTGCTGCTTTCCAATATTTTTGTTTCATTAGCGGTGACGTTGCTGCTGGCGGTCGGCATTATCGGCGTGTTCAACTATTACATCGCGGTCGCCAAAGACCTGAATTTCACGAAACGCTTTCTCGAAATGACCGGCCTGAGTTTTGGCGTTGCGGTGCTGAGTTTCGGAGTCGGCCTGTTGCTGCGCCTGTTTTTCGGCGTGGATGTGTAACATCAAAGTGTCAGACACGTTTGAAGTGTCTGACACCTGCGAGCTAAAAGGAGGCGATATTCCCGGAAAGACGCACATAAAAAGTTGATAATATCTTGAAAATACTTGTCGCGAATCATATTTTCAGACCTGCTGCGGCAGGAAAGGGAGGAACATCATGAGTGACGCAAAACAGCACACAACCATGGCCGGCATTCCAGTGCCGGATAATCAAACCTCTTTGACCGCAGGCGAACGCGGCCCGACGTTATTGCAAGATCACTTTTTAGTCGAAAAATTAGCTCATTTCAACCGTGAACGCATCCCGGAACGGGTTGTTCACGCCAAAGCTGCCGGCGCGTTCGGCACATTTACCGTCACCAAAGACATCACGAAATACACCAAAGCGAGCATCTTCGCCAACGTCGGCAAACAAACCGAGATGTTAGCGCGCATTTCCACCGTTGCCGGAGAAAAAGGCTCGGCGGATACGGTGCGCGACGTGCGCGGGTTTGCGCTCAAATTCTATACCGACGAGGGCAACTGGGATTTAGTCGGCAATAACACCCCGACCTTTTTTATTCGCGACGCGATTAAATTTCCGGATTTTATTCATTCGCAAAAACGCGATCCGCAGACCAACGCCCGTTCCGACACGATGCAATGGGATTTCTGGTCGCAAGTCCCGGAGGCGCTGCATCAAATCACAATTCTCTTTTCGGATCGCGGCATTCCGTTGGGGCTTCCCTACATGAACGGCTACGGCAGCCACACCTACAGTTTTATCAACGCCAAAAACGAACGCTTCTGGGTGAAATTCCATTTTAAAACCCAGCAAGGCGTCAAAAACATGATGCAAGCGCAGGCGGACGAATTGGCGGGCAAAGACCCGGATTATCATACGAAACAGTTGTTCGACGCGATTGCGCGCGGCGAGTTTCCGAAATGGACGCTTTCTGTCCAGATTATGCCGGAAAAGGAGGCGGAAACGTATCGCTGGAATCCGTTCGATTTGACGAAAGTCTGGCCGCATGCCGATTATCCGCTGATTGAAGTCGGCGTGATGGAACTGAACCGCAACCCGAAAAACTATTTTGCCGATATTGAACAAGCGGCGTTTTCTCCGGCCAATGTCGTGCCTGGCATCTCCTTCTCGCCTGATAAGATGCTGCAAGCGCGGATTTTTGCGTATGCCGACGCGCATCGCTATCGCTTAGGCGCGAATTACGAACTGCTGCCGGTCAATCGCCCGAAAGTCGCAGTGCAGAATTATCAGCGCGACGGCTATATGCGTTGCGATGAGAACGGCGGTTCCGCGCCGAATTACGAACCGAACAGTTTCGGCGGACCGCTCGCGAATCCGGCCTTTAATGAGCCGCCGCTGAAAATTTCGGGCGACGCGGATCGCTATGAGCAAAAGCGGGGCGTGGATGATGATTATATCCAGCCCGGCAATCTGTTCCGCCTGATGCCGCCGGACGAACAGCAGCGCTTGATCGCCAATATCGTCGGCAGCCTGAGCAAAACGCCGAAAGCAATTCAGGAAAAAATGGTCGCACATTTCAGAAAAGCCGACCCGGCGTATGGCGCAGGCGTCGCGAAAGGCTTGGCACTCGCCTGAAAAGGCTTACACCTCACAGGTTTCAAAAACCTGTGAGGCGTTCAAGCGAGCGGAAAAGTTTCAGGAGTTATCCTGAAAAATCTTCCTGGCAAGCCGGGAAGAATGTCGTGTCAACGTTATAATCACCCTCGCAAGCGGCGCGAATCTTCGCTGCGTGCGAGGACATCACAGGAGGGTTGGCTTATGGCTGAAGAGATCAAAGCGGGATGTGCGCGACCGACGGGCGGACCTGTCGGCGAAACGGTCGAATCGCAACCAATCGAACACACAACACCACAGAAGGAGGAACCTCGTATGATTAAAGTCGGACAAAAAGCCCCGGATTTCACTGCCCCGGCGTATCATTTGGGCAAATTCATCAATGTCAAATTGTCGGATTATCTCGGCAAATGGGTCTCGCTCTGCTTGTATCCCGGCGATTTCACCTTTGTCTGAGCGACCGAAATTTCGGCGGTCGCCGAAAAAAATGCGGAATTCGAAAAATTAGGCGTGCAGGTGCTTTCGATGAGCGTGGACAGCGTGTTTGTCCATAAAATGTGGAATGACAACGAGTTGTCGAAGATGGTGACGGCAGGCGGAGTGCCGTTCCCGATGCTGTCGGATGCGGGCGGGAAAGTCGGCGCAGTGTACGGCGTGTATGACGCCGACGCAGGCGTGGAAATGCGCGGGCGTTTCCTGATCGATCCTGATGGCGTGATTCAGGGTTATGAAGTGTTAACGCCGCCTGTCGGCAGAAACGTTAGTGAAACCCTCCGGCAGATTCAAGCCTTCCAACTTGTTCGCGCCAGCAAAGGCACGGAAGCGACACCGTCCGGCTGGAAACCTGGAAAACAGGTGCTGAAACCCGGCCCGGATTTAGTCGGCAACGTGTGGAAAGTCTGGAAAGTCAACGAAGCGTTCGAATAA
>CAZMEO010000452.1:0-2910 GCA_964565315.1 uncultured Candidatus Moduliflexus sp.
GCGTGCCAATCGTGATTCTCAGGTGGTTCGGCAAGCCATAGCCTTTAATCGGACGGACGATCACGCCCTGCCGCAGCAGCGCGTTATAGACTGGCGCGGCCTCGCGGCGCAGATCAATCGTGATGAAATTGCCCTGCGTCGGAATATACGTGATGCCGGCCTCGTCAAAGGCCCTGTAGAGATAGGCTTTGCCTTGCGAATTGAGTTCGCGGCTGCGCCGCACATGTTCGACATCGGTCAGCGCCGCGAATGCCGCCGCCTGCGAAATGGCGTTCACGTTAAACGGCGGGCGAATCCGGTTGGCGGCGTCAATAATTTCCGGCAGACTTAAACCATAGCCGACGCGCAATCCGGCCAGACCGTAAATTTTCGAAAACGTCTTTAACAGCAAGAATCTCCGGCCATTTTTCAAATACGCCAATGAGTTCGGGAAATCGTCCGCTTCCACGTATTCGTCATACGCTTCATCCGCCACCACAAGCACCCGTTCAGGAACGCGCTGCATAAAGGCGTCGAACTCCTGTTTGGTGACGATTGTGCCGAGCGGGTTGGTGGGATTATCCACAAAAATCATTTTCGTCTTCGGCGTAATCGCGGCGGCCATCGCCTCCAAATCATGCGAGTAATTGGGTTTCGGCGGGATGGAATGGATGGTCGCGCCGATCCCCATCGCGGCTAACTTATAGACAATAAACGAATATTGTGACAGCACCACCTCATCGGCGGAAGTCAGCACCGTGCGCATCAGCAGTTCGATGACTTCGTCTGAGCCGCAGCCGATGAAAATCTGCGACGGCTCAACGCCGTGCTTTTCGGCGAGCGCGTGTTTCAGGCGATAACTGTCGCCATCCGGGTAAAAATTGGATTGAAGAATCGCCTGCTTCATCGCTTCGACTGCTTTGGGAGATGGGCCGAGCGGGTTTTCATTCGATGCTAATTTAATCGAATTGGAAATGCCCAGTTCCCGCTCTAACTCTTCGACCGGCTTGCCCGGTTGATATGGCGTAATCTCAAGGATATGAGACGGAATAAGATCGCGAATATCGTTTATCATATTCAATGGTTCCAGGATGTAGTTCATAAGAAACCTCCGATGCCTGAGAGACATCGGAGGTCTATGTTATTGCATTATTTATGAAGATTGAACCCAACCCTGCCAGGGTTTTAAACCCTGGCAGGGTTCTTCGTGGTCAATGTGTCTGCATAACGCGATGCCTTGAAGAATGCGCGTGTCGGCTTACGGCTCGATCACGATGTTATATTGCTGCAAGGTGACGCCCGTCGCGCTCTCAAGATTGACAAGCGCCTGATTATATGAGGTAATGGCTTGCGACTCCGTCGTAATGGCTGTCGCCAATTTGTCCTGATACTCAAGCACCTGAAAGTTCGTGGACAAGCCCTCATTAAACTTCTTCTGTTCGGCGTCTAATTGTTCCTGCGCTAATTCTCTGGCAACGCGCGTGACGCCGATCAGTTCGTAGGCGGTCTGTAATGAACGGTACGCAATGCGCACCTGCACGGCCAACTGCTGTTCTGTATTTTGAAGCGTCAACTTATTTTGATCGATTTCTAATTTCGCTTTGTTCAGGGCGCTTTTGGCCGCGCGATTGCCCCCTAACGGATAGCTGAAACTGCCGCCGACCGTCACGTTAAAATTTTCTGCGCTGAAAAAACTGCCCACTGAATCGCCAACGCCCTTGTCGCCTTCATTTTTTCCGACCACCCCGACTCCGCCGATAAGATTGAGTTCTGGCTTGAGTTGGTTTTCATAATAGGGCAATGACGTCTGCTGGATTTCAATGGCTTTGCGGAGTTGTTTCAATTCCTCGCGATTGGCTAACGCTAATTGAATATTGTCTTCGACCGATGTGCCGTATGGTCGGGCGTCAGGGCGGTCAGTCGGGATAATCGCCGCATTCCAGATCGAATCGTTGGACGGGAAGTTCAACAATTTTTTTAATTCATCTTCTCGTGTCAAGACGGTTAATTCACTGGAGGTCACTTCGACTGCGCGAGAGGCCGCCTGAGCTTTGGCTGACAGCACTTCAATCGGGGCTAACGTCCCGACATCCACTTGCGCTTCGTTAATTTTCACCAGATCGTTTGCCAACTTCAATGAGGTGCGTTTTGCCTCAAGCGTGGCGCGGGCATCCACTAAATTCCAGTAAGCCACTTTGATGTCGGACACGACTTCGATGACTTTTGCGTTTAATTCGCTGAGCGAGACATCGCGCTGCATCTTTTTGACGCGAATCTGCGTGGTATTGATCTCTTCGCCCGCATTTTTCATGGTCGGTTGAATAAGCTGAAGTTTAATTGACGGGCTATATGAATCATCCAGACTGTCAGTATCGTAAGCGCTGATGTCAACGCCAGTTGTCACGGAATATGTTCGCCCCGATGGGGAATATTTGCTGACGCCGCCGCTTGCAGCAATAATATTGGTATTACTCAACCCGGTTTCCGGATTTTCTTCCGTTTTGCTGAATGTATAGGTGCTCTCTGCCTCGCTTTTCGGATCAAACACCGCCTCGGCGCTGATGATTTCCTGATCGATAATTTTCGGATCAATCTGTTTGGCGCTGATTTCCAAATTATTTTGCAACGCTAATTTGATAATATCTTCGATGCTGAAATAAATTTGTTCGCGCTCTGGCATGGATTGAATTTGCGACGTTTCTGGCGCGGCGGCGGCCTGCTCCTTGTCTTCTTGCGCAAGCGCCTGCTGCGCCGCGAACGTCAATGATGCTGAGGCAAGAATGAAACAACATGTTTTTTGAAAAATGTTCATATAAATAGCTCCTTTTTTACGATGTGATAATGAGAAATGATATTCTCGACGATATGCGAGAACCTGACATGATAACTTCGATAATACACGGAGTCATTAATTTTTAGGAGTGCGCCGCC
>CAZMEO010000453.1:0-2870 GCA_964565315.1 uncultured Candidatus Moduliflexus sp.
GCGGCGTAGGCGAGATCAGTCAGCAAATTCGCGAACACGTAGCCGAACGCAAAGACCAGCACGCAGCCTTGCACAAGCGGATAATCGCGCTTTTGAATCGCCTCGATAGCCATGCGGCCAATGCCCGGCCAGGCGAAGATCGTTTCGGTAATCAACGCGCCGGAGAGCAACGCGCCGAACTGAATGCCGATCACCGTAATCACGGGAATCAGCGCGTTACGCAAGGCATGTTTGAACAGCACGACGCTTTCCCGCAAGCCTTTGGCACGGCTGGTGGTAATGTAGTCTTCGTGCAGCGCTTCTAAGACGCTGGAGCGGGTCATGCGGGTCAGTTTCGCGGCCAATGCCGAACCGAGCGTAATGGCGGGCAGAATCAAATGCCAGATCGTGCCATGCCCCGACACCGGCAGCCAGTTCAACTGCACGGAAAAGAGGAGAATCAGCAGCGGCCCAAGCCAGAAATGGGGCATGGAAATGCCTAACAACGCGATGAAGGTGGCGCTGTTATCGAGCCATGAATATTGCTTGCGGGCGGAAATCACGCCCAGCGGAATGGCGATCAGCAGCGCAATCGAGAGCGAGGCCAGCGTCAATTCGACGGTTGCTGGAAGGCGGCTCATAATCGTCGCGAAGATCGGCTGCCCGGTAAAAATCGACGTGCCGAAATCTGCCGTCAGCAAGCCTTGTAAAAAGTGGGCATATTGCTCAATGAGCGGCTTATTCAGCCCTAATTGATGGCGCAGCGCCTCGACATCGGCGGCGTTCGCCGATTCGCCGAGCATCACCTGTACCGGGTCGCCGGGAATCAGATGAATAAACAAAAATACCAGCGTCGAAACCCCGAAGATCACCGGGATCGTCAGCAGCAGGCGTCGTAGAAAATAGGTGAACATGTTGTATATTACTTGCTGATGCTGCGCCCTCCCCCGGCCACTCTCCGAAAGTGAGTGGCCGGGGGAGGGCGAACGCACAGGCAATTCGCGAGGATATAGCCCCGCTGCCAGTTGCATGTTATTTTTCAATCATCGGAAGGCAACATCTGAAATATTCTTCTTTTGTCAAGCCACCATATCCGCTTTTTCCCGTCAATCGAATTATTCTTTTGCAAGAAAAAGTCTTTACAGATTCAGCCATTCGACATATACTGCTACGGATATTGGCGGCATGGAAGGGCATGGAGACCTCACAGGTCTTTAAGACCTGTGAGGTCTGAGCGAAAAAGGATGCGAAGTTTATGAGATATTGGTTGTGGCTGCTCTCGATAGGGGTCATGTTGTTGGGAAGGTGGGCGCAGGCTGAAGAACCCGGCGATGCGCTGACAGAAACCGATCTGTTGTTTCAGTCGGCATACGCGTTGTTTGAGACGCAAAATTATACGGAAGCGTTGCCTCGCTTTCAGCAGCTTTTACGCGCTGCGCCGGAATATATCCTCTCTGATTACGTCGAATGGTATGCGGCGGAAAGCTTTTTACAAATCGGCGAATTAAAGAAGGCGCGAGACATGCTGCAACATCTCGCGGCAGCGTTCCCCTTCAGCAGATTGTTAGCGGATGTCAAATTTTTAGAAGCGGATACCTGGTTTTATGGGAAGCAGTACGAAACCGCGATCACGTCGTATCTTGCGTTGAAACAGCAGAAGCGCTACCGCCGTCATGACCGGATGCCGGCGGCGTTGCTGAAATTGGGGCAATGTTACGAACAGACCGGGCAAATTTCCGCCGCGCTTGCGCTGTATCATGCCGAGCGCCTTGAGCAGATCATGACGGTTCATTACGCGCAATTTGCCGCAAATGAACGCCGCCTTGCAGCGCAATATCCCGCGATTGCCGCGCAGTTTTATGCAACGGATCGCCTTTTGAAAAGCATGAACGCGCTGATTGAACATGGTAAGGCGCAGGATGCGCTGTTGTTTGATGACATGCTCCGCTCCCGCAAGTTGTCAGCAGCGGAAACAACAAAGGCCGCCTTGCAGCGTGCCGCCATGTTCTACGCCGTGCGCGACAATCCTCGCGCAATCGCGCATTACCGTGACTTTTTGCGTGATTATCCTGCCAGTTCGTTCGCCCCATTCGCGCTTGAGCGCCTCGCCAGGCTGCATCTGCGCGAAAATGACCTGGAGGGATTTCAGCGTATGTATAAGCAATTGCGGCGAGAATATCCCACAAGCCAGCAAGCCGCATCTGTGGTCTATTTGAACGGGAAAGAACTCGAATTGCAGGGGCGTTTCCAGGAAGCGTTACAGGAGTTGAACGCTTTTTTGACAGCCTTCCCGAAGCATGGCTTGACATCGGAAGTGCTCTGGCATGTCGGCTGGTGTCAGTATAATTTGCGGCAGTATCAGGCCGCGTTCAATACCTTTGACCGCTTTGCCCGCATCTACAAAAAATCATACCTCTATCCCGAAGGACTGTACTGGGCGGCGCGATCTGCCGAGCGAATCAAGGCGTATTCGAAAGCTGCCGCCTTGTATCAACAACTTCTCAAAACCGGTTCTCGCACGTATTTCGGCAGGCTGAGCCAGCATGCCATCACGCGATTGCTGACGAGCCATCCGACGCTCAAGATCGCGATTGATGTCGCTGCGGCAAAACCGCTGAAATGGAATGAACAGGCTGTATTTACAACGCCCTCAGGACGGCAGCACCAGCGAAAAGCCGAGACGCTTGCCCGCCTGAACTTGCATGCGCTGGCGGCGGATGAACTGGCATCTGCGGTTGCGGCGGACGCGAAAACCCCTGCACAATATGCCGAATTAGCGCGGTGGCGTCTTCGCGCCGGGCAATATGATCAGCTTGCCAGCCTGATGCGTCAGCAATTCCTTTATTGGATTTTGTTCGGAAATGACGACGTGCCGGATGAATTTTTCCGGT
>CAZMEO010000454.1:0-2865 GCA_964565315.1 uncultured Candidatus Moduliflexus sp.
GATCGCCATCATTTTCTCTTCGGGCGCGGCATGATTTCCGACGACACGGAACATGCGCTGATGGTCGCGCAGGCGATAGTTGATTCAGGCGGCGACCCGGCGCGATTCGCGAAAGGATTGGCGCGACGGCTGCGCTGGTGGTTTTTGGGATTGCCTGCTGGAATCGGATTGGCGACGCTGCGGTCATGTTTGAAGCTCTGCGTCGGCGTTCCTCCGGAGAAAAGCGGTGTGTTTTCTGCTGGAAACGGGCCGGCGATGCGGAGCGCGATCCTCGGCGTGGTGTATGGTTCGGATATTGGGCGGTTAAAAGAATTTGTGCGGCGTTCGACAATCATCACGCACACCGATCCGAAAGCATACTTCGGCGCGTTTGCGGTCGCGTTGGCGGCGCATTTGAGCGCGACGGGCGCGGCGATTGATGGCGCGTCTTATGTTGAGGCGCTGCACGCCGCGCTTGCAGATGAACCCCACCCCCTCCCCGACAGGGAGGGGAGTCAGTCTTCCCCTCGCCTTCGGAGAGGGACTGGGGTGAGGTATTGCTCTGACACAGAGGAATTTTTAGATTTAATTCGCAGCGTCGCGGAAAGCGTCGGCGAAAACGAGCCGACTGCCGATTTTTATCAGCGCCTTGTGCCGAACGCGAAACAGGGCATCAGCGGGTATATCTACCATACCGTTCCGGCGGTTCTTCACGCCTGGCTGCGTCATCCGAACGATTTTCGAACCGCGCTGCTGGACATCATCGCCTGCGGCGGCGATACCGATACGACCGGCGCGATTCTCGGCGGCATTATCGGGGCGCGAGTCGGCATCGCAGGCATTCCGCACGAATGGATTGACGGGATCGTTGAATTTCCAGAATCTATCAACTTCATGAAAACAGTTGCGCGTCAAGTATATCAGGCCAGTTTAGGAAATTCATTGAAAGCGGCGAATGCGGCATTTCCGCTGCTATTAGCGAGAAATATGTTTTTTGCCGCTGTTGTGCTTTTTCATGGGTTCAGGCGGTTGCTGCCGCCATATTGAGGGGTATGGACAGAGTTGTCAGACACCTTGAAGGTGTCTGACAACTTTCTCTGACCACAACCTCTTGCTGAGGAATTTGATTTATGCCATCACCTCTCACCGATTCATCGCCAGCGCAGACAATGTCTGCTATGACGCGCCGATTGATTACGTTCGGCGCATTTTTTGCCTTTTTTCTGTTTGGCTTTATTGATAACCTCAAAGGACTGACGATTCCGCCGCTGTTGAAAGAATTAGCCTTCACGTATGCGCAGGGCGGAACGATTCTCTTTGGCGCGTATATCGGCTTTCTTGTCGCCACGCTGCTGACCGGGCCGCTCTCCGATGTTGCCGGGAACAAGGCGATTATTCTGATTTTCTGCGCGTTCGTGGGCGTCGGCATGCTTGGATATAGTTTTTCCAGCGCGTATGTGATGCTGATTGCGGCGATGACAGTGCTCGGCTTTGGCCTCGGCTGCATCGAAGTCGGCGGAAACCTGATTATCGTGGATGTGTACCATGACGCCAAAGGGAAATATCTCAGCTTGTTAGGTTTTTTTCACGGGTTCGGGTCAATGGTTGCGCCGCTCTATTCAGGCCGAATGCTGGAGGCGGAATTTTCCTGGCGGCAGGTCTATCAATATAGCCTCGCGCCTGTGATTTTTCTGCTCCTCTTTTTCCTGTTCATCTCGTATCCGCGCCATAAAACCGCCGGAGAAGGAGGCTTTGACATTCATGCCATCAGAAAATCGGCGCTGACGCCTGACATGCTGCTCTTTTACGCCGCGATCGCTCTGTATGTCGCCGCTGAAATCGGCATCGCCTCCTGGTCGGGCGAATTTCTGCAAAAAACGAAAGCGATGTCGGTCGGCGGAAGTTCGCACTATCTCGCGATTTATTTCGGCATGCTGACGGCGGGGCGTCTTGTCGGCAGCTTTTTAGTGGATCGGGTCGGCTATATGAACAGCCTGTTTTTTGCGTCAGCCGCCTCCGCCGTATGCGTTACCATCGGCATTCTCGGCCCGAATATCGCTGTCATTTTGATTCCAATGACCGGCTTTTTCTTTTCGATTATTTTCCCGACCATTGTCGCGGCGGTCTCGGATTTGCATAAAGAAAACGTCGGGACGCTGATGGGCGTGCTGTTCGCGTTTGCAGGCGCGGGCGGCGCGTTTGGCCCCTGGCTGATCGGCGTCTGCAACGACTGGTTCGGCTTGCAGGTCGGCTTCAGCATGGTCGTCGCATTTTGCGTGCTGATGACCGTGACGTTTTTGGCGCTTTTGCGCATTTATAAAGTGAAACGCTAATTATCGCTCCGCGAGTTTTTCATACCGCCGACGTCCTCGTCGGCCTGTATTTGTCATGCCGACGAGGACGTCGGCGGTACGAAGTTTTTTAAATGATGAACGATTTCAAATTGCAAATTCTGACTGAAAAGACCGTCGCTGTAACGCAGGGCGTGGACAGCAACGCCGGAGCAATCGCGTTTGATGATTTTATCGTGGCTGTTGATACGACGATGAAGCCCCAATCAGCGCGGTATTTCCGGCAATTGGTCGAGGCGCATTTTCATCTGCCGGTCAAATTTTTGCTGATCACGCATCACCATACCGATCATTCGTTCGGCGCGGTCGCGTTTGCTGATGCCTGCATCGTCGGCTCGAAGCCGTTAGCGGAAACGCTAACGCGCCGCAAAGCGACGGAATGGACGCCGGAAGGATTGGCGGAATGGAAGCGAAATACTCCGGCGGATGCCGAATGGCTGGATCAAGTGGAAGTGCTGCTGCCGACGATTCGATTTGACGACATGATCACGATTTGCGACAGCACACGCAGCGTGGAACTGCGTCATGTCGGCGG
>CAZMEO010000455.1:0-2853 GCA_964565315.1 uncultured Candidatus Moduliflexus sp.
CCGACGATTGACTCTTGGTTTTCTCAATTACAATCTGTGGCATAGTTTAGAGCTCCAAATTTGGCAAGGCGTGATGGATAAGGCACGAGAACGCGGCGTGAATCTGATCTGCTTTATCGGCGATCAACTCCAATCGCCGTTCGGCTTTCGGGCGCATGCCAATGTGCTGTATGATTTGGTCAGCGCGGAACGGATAGATGGCGTCGCCATGTTTGCCGCAGCCATGGGGGTTTATCTCAATCAGGAAGAAAAAATGCGCTTTTTCACGCGCTATCTCCCCCTGCCGACCGTTTTGTTAGAGGAACAAGTGGATTCGCTGCCGTGCATAGATTTTGACTTTGCCGGAAGTCTGCGTCAATTACTCATCCATCTGCTCGATCATCATGGCTATCGCAAGATTGCCTTCGCGCGCGGGCCTGACACGCATCATGTCGCTGAGTTGCGGTATCGGGTCTATCAAGAGATTCTGGCGGAACATGACATCCCCTTCGATCCTGCGCTGGTGACGCCGCCCGGCGTCTGGGATCAGGCGACCGGCAGGCAAGCCGTCCAAACGTTGATTGATCAGCGACGCGTCATTCCAGAAGCGATTCTGGCTGCCAGCGATGATATTGCGCTTGGGGTCATGGCGGCGTTGCAAGACCGACAATTTCGCGTGCCGGATGAGATTGCGGTGGTCGGCCATGATGATGTCGCAGAAAGCAAATGGATCACGCCGCCCCTGACAACCGTGCCGAATCGGGCGTATGAACAGGGGCAAATGGCGATTGAGGCGTTGTTAGCTCAAATGGCGGGAGAACCGGTTCCCTCGCATGTTGTCGTGCCATTGTCTATGGTGGTGCGCCAATCATGCGGCTGCCAGGATTCGAAGATTGAACACGCCTCAAGCCGGCAAGCGCAGGAGTTGACAGTCGACGCGCGCGATCCGGCGGCGATGCGCGAGGCAATCCTTGCGGCGATGACGCCGACCATTGCCCAAACAGCGCGCCACTCAGCCTGGATGAGATCGTTAATCGAGGCATTTTTCAATGATCTGTCACGCGCTGGAAGCGGGGGCTTCCTGTCAACGCTCCGGCAGATTTTAGGAGAAGTGGCAGTCAGCCATGGCGACATCACCGACTGGCATCAGCCTCTCTCTGTCTTGCGGCGGCAAGGTCTGTGTGCGCTGCAAGGCGACTTGCTGCGAAGAAACGCCGAAGACCTCTTGCAGCAGGCGCGCGTGATGATTGGAGAATTCGCGCGGCGCGTTCAGGGGCATCACGTCTTGCAGATGGAACGCCAAGCGGAAATGCTGCACGACATCGAATCGCAGTTGATTTCAACCTTTGACCTGGCTGAATTGATGACGATTCTGGCTGAAGAATTGCCGCGTTTAGGCATTTCAGGCTGTTATCTTTCGGTCTATGAACATCCGGCGGCGCCGACCGGCATGGCGCGTTTGCTTTTAGCCTACACCGCCGCTGGGAGGATTGCGCTGCCGCCTGATGGGCATGCCTTTCCAGCGCCGCAGCTTGTGCCAGACGAGTTACTGCGCCTGAGCCAGCCGTACAGCCTGATTGCGTTTCCGCTCTATTTTCGAGAGCGGCAGTTAGGTCTGATCCTGTTTGAAGCCAGTTCACCTGACGGAACCATGTATGAGACGCTGCGAACGGACATCAGCAGCGCCTTGCAGGGGGCGATGTTAGTGCGGCAAGTGCGGGAACATGCGAAAGAACTGGCGAATCAGAAATATGTCCTCGACACGTTTATGGAGAATGTTCCGGATTTTATCTATTTTAAAGACCGGCAAAGCCGCCTCACCAAAATCAATCGCGCGCTGGCACGACGCATGGGGATTCGCCATCCCGACGAGGTTATTGGACAAGGGGATTTCGACTTTTTTCCGGAAGAGCAAGCGCTCCGCAAATATGAACAAGAGCAGGAGATCATCCGAACAGGCGAACCGCTTGTGTCTCTGGAAGAGCCTGATGGCGACGGGCATTGGGCCTTGACGACCAAAATGCCGCTGCGAGACGAACAGGGCGAAATTATCGGCACATTCGGCATTTCCCATGACATCACGCCGCTCAAAACCGCCCAGCAGGAAATAGAACGAGCATATGCGGAGATTCGAACCCTCAACGAGCAATTGAAACAGGAGAATCTGCGCATGAGCGCGGAACTGGATGTCGCCCGGCGCTTGCAAGCGATGGTGCTTCCATCTGCCGGAGAGCTTCAGCATCTTGACGGGATCGATTTAACCGGGTTTATGCAACCGGCAGATGAAGTCGGCGGCGATTACTATGACATCCTGCCATGCGGCGATCAGCGCATCTGCATTGGGATCGGCGACGTTACCGGGCATGGATTGGAAAGCGGCATCTTGATGCTGATGACGCAGACCGCAATCCGCACTTTAGTGGAATCCAACATTTCCGACCCGATTTGCTTTCTTGGCACGCTCAATCGCGTCCTCTATAAAAACATCCAGCGCATGAGGGCCGATAAAAGCCTGTCGCTTTCGATGGTGCGGTATGAGAAAGGACGCCTGACCATTATCGGCCAGCACGAAGAAGTGATCATCGTCCGTCAGGAGGGACGGATCGAAACCGTGAGCACGACAGGGTTGGGCTTTCCCATCGGGTTAATGGAAGATATTAGCGCATTGGTCAGAGAAGCGACCGTCCAGCTTGCGCCGGGGGATGGAATCGTGCTATACACGGATGGCATCACTGAGGCGGAAAACGCTGCCCATCAGTTGTATGGTCTCGACCGATTATGCGCCGTCATTCAGGCGCACTGGCATCTGGATTCGACCGCCATAAAGCAGGCGGTGATTGAGGACGTGTTGCGTCATATCGGCTCAGAAACCGT
>CAZMEO010000456.1:0-2853 GCA_964565315.1 uncultured Candidatus Moduliflexus sp.
CGTCGGACGCGCCACGCCGCCTGCGGCGGATGGCGTGCCGTATATTAAGGAGTAGCACGCTCAATGTTATCGAATTGATGGCAGTATTTGATGGATGGGGAAAATGTGAGAGGAGTCAGACACTGAGAACGTGTCTGACTCCTTATTTCATTTGTAAGCTCTAAAAAACAGGACTTACGCAAATTGAACGGCCATCCTTCGACTCCGCTCAGGATGACGGGCAATCCGGGTGGCTATGGTGAGCGGAGTCGAAACATGACCACTCGGCATCTTAGGCAATTCGATCATTTTTGCGGAAGTCCTGAAAAAAGAAAAGGGCGTTCGGAAGAACGCCCTTGCATGAAACACGTCGGTTAAATCGCTTGCCGTTCGAAAATCAATATCCCTTGCAGCAAGTCAATCGCTCGGTTTAACTGCGTATCCTCTTTTATGAATTTCTCCAGCGCTGCCGCTGCTTCGGCTTCGCCGGTTTCTTTCGGCAATTCCTCTGGCTCGACATCATCAGGAGATGGCATTTCCGGCGCGGTTTCTTCTCCTTCTTCTGGCGTTTCCACCGCTGCTTCTTCTCCAACCTCCTCTGTTATTGGAGGAATAACCGGTTTATTCAGCGGAACGATAATATCGGGCGTAATCCCTTTTTCATGAATCGACTGTCCGTCTGGAGTATAATATTTGGCTGTTGTCAGGCGCAACCCGGAATTATCGCTCAACGGAATCACGCTCTGCACCGACCCTTTGCCATACGTCTGTGTTCCGATCAGTACAGCGCGGGAATGCGCTTTCAGGGCGCCGGCCACGATTTCTGACGCGCTGGCGCTGCCATGGTTGACTAAAATGACCATTGGATAATTCGGATGCGTAAATTCTTCATGCGCAACAAAACGCATATCCTGATTGCTTTTTCTGCCTTCCGTGTAAACGATTAATTTCCCCTTTTCCAGGAACTTATCCGCGACTTCAACGGCAGAATTCAACAAGCCGCCCGGATTGCTGCGCAAATCCATAATGATCGCTTCGACATCCTGATCTTCCAAATCTTTCAACGCCGCTTCCAAATCGTCGGCGGTGTTTTCCTGAAATTGGCGCAGGCGAACGTAGCCGATTTTATCGAGCAACATTTGATGCGTGACGCTTTTAATTTCGATAATGTCACGAGTCATTGTAAAATCTTTCGGTTCGGTGAATCCCTCGCGCATCACTGTGATCGTCACTTTGCTCCCTTTCGGCCCGCGCAGCAATTTGACCGCTTCTGTCAACGTCATGTCTTTGGTGGATTTGTCATCAATCTTAACGATGCTGTCTCCGGCCAATATTCCGGCGCGAAAGGCTGGGGTATCGTCAATCGGCGCGATGACGGTCAATTGGTCATCTCTCATCCCGATTTGAATGCCTAAACCGCCGAAATTCCCGCGCGTTTCAGTTTGCATTTCCTGATAGAGGTCTGGAGGCATGAACGAACTGTGAGGGTCAAGCGTCTTTAACATCCCGTTAATCCCACCATAAATCAAGTCCTGAACATTGACGTCATCGACATAATTCGTTTGAATCAGATACAGTACTTCATCGAAAATTTTCAGTTTTTCATACGTTTCAGTTTGAAACGCCTGAACTTTTACGCCGACGCTCGCCCCCATCATAACAGCAGCAAACAGCGCAATGATTAACACAATGATCTGGTGACTTTTTAACGGTCTTCGCATGAAATTCCTCCGCCCTCTCGCTCGGTAAAGACGCCTTGTTGATAGATGTTTTGTTTGAAAGCTTATTGGTGCATCACAGATCGAATCTGCTTCTGCCTGTCGAAACAGATTCGCATATCCTCATGTAAGTTAATGCAATTATTATATATCATTTCTGTTTTTGTCAAGAGATAATCTTTTCTTTCTCAAAGAATCCTGTTTCTTCTCAGGCGCGCCCCTTTTGCGATATTAAGCGTATAAAGAGGAAATAGGTGTCAGGCACTTTTTTTACGTGTCTAACACCGTCACACCTAACGGATCGGAGAGAGAATGACAAGAAGAAAAAGCGTCAGGCTTAACGCATCGTGCTGCCAGGTTTGCCGGGGATACGTCCAGAAGACAAGACTGCGAATTCCTCTGACCAGCCAGAACGAATTGGGCGAGCCATATCCCTGTCTGGCGGATTCAGGATGTTCTAAATTCAGGCTGATTTGCCGGGCATCCCAGATGCGGTGAAAGGTCGCTAAATTCGAGAAAATCGCAATGCAGACCATACCGGCGTATAATCGGCTTAATAGACAACTGGCGAGAAATGCGATGATGCGTTCGGGACGTTCCATGTAGCCGGAATCGAATCTTCCGGGCAAGACTGATTCCGCCCTTGCTCTGGTATAGCTGGTCATCACGCTTCCAACTAAGGCCACTGCTGAGATGATGACAAACGGAATATCGTGCAACAGCGCGAAATAGGCAATGGCTCCGGCAAAGAGCAGCATATCAGAATAACGATCTGTCACCGAATCGAAAAATGCGCCAAATTTCGTAACACGTCCAGACATTCTGGCGACCGCGCCATCAAGGATATCAAACGCATTTGCCACGAAAATCACCATGCCTGCCATGACATGCCACCAGTTGATTGCGCCGGGAGTCGATTTGACGCCCACAATCAATAATGCTCCGGCACACGCATTGATAATCACGCCCGTTGCGGTCAGCAGGTTTGGGGAAATCCCATTATTCACAATCGCCCGCGCCAAGCCGTCGCGCGCCTGACTTCCGAACTTCCCAATCGTTTTCCCGATCATATCGACTGCCATGATTTTCCGTACGTTCATAACTCTCAGATTCCAACAAGACGTAAAACGTCGCAAAGATGATGTTTTTTATAATA
>CAZMEO010000457.1:0-2824 GCA_964565315.1 uncultured Candidatus Moduliflexus sp.
TCAAGATTTTCCTGCGATTCCATCACAAAATCGCGCAATACACGATCTAATCCCTCATTCATGATCTTTTCTCCCATGTAAGACGAAATTTTTTCGCCCACCCGCGTCCGCCAGTATTCATGCCGCGCGTGCGTCGAAATGCCATTTCGACCTGCAAGACTTCTCAGCAAGGGCAATCAATGGGTTGATGTCATGCCTCCTTCATATCCATAGAGATATAACACACTCGCATATTTTGTCAATGGCTTAATCATAAAACGTCGTAATTATTTCCGCTGAACGCGCATGATGGCGCAACTCGTCCTGATCACGTGACGAACGCGGCTCTTCGCCAGCGCGTTAAACGCGTTCGACATCGTTGAATGGCGGCTGGCGATCTTCAACATGCGTTCCCTGAGCAGGCGGCGCAATTGTCGGAACAGAAACGTTTCGGATGAAACGGCGCTGTCGTTTCGCTGGCAGATGGAGCGCCTGGAGATTCTGCCGCGTCATTCACATGAAAAAATCCGATAATCGTTTGAAGCTGCCCGGATTGCGCCGCCAATTCCTCGGCGGTTGAGGCCACTTCTTCAGCCATCGCGGCGTTTTGCTGCACCACCTGGTCTAATTGCTGAATCGCCCGATTGATTTGCTCAGTTCCAGCATTCTGCTCGCGGCTTGCCGCCGTAATTTCCTGCACAAGTTCTGACGTTTTTTGAATATCCGGCACGAGCTGCGCCAGCATCTGCCCCGCTTGTTCCGCAATAGAGACGCTGGTCGTGGCTAATTGGTTGATTTCTTCGGCGGCGATTTGACTCCGCTCCGCCAATGAGCGCACTTCCGCGGCGACGACCGCAAACCCTTTGCCGTGCTCCTGCGCTCGCGCAGCCTCAATCGTGGCATTCAACGACAGCAGGCGCGTTTGCCTGGCAATGTCTTCGATAATAGACACTTTTTTCGAAATTTCGCGCATGGCCGAGACCGTTTGCGCGACCGCTTCTCCGCTGGAGCGAGCATCGTCGGCAGATTTGACGGCAAGTTTCTCGGTCTGCATCGCATTTTCGGCGTTCTGCCGGATATTGGTAGCCATCTGTTCGATGGACGACGACGCTTGTTCCGCGGCGGCGGCCTGGGCGGACGCGCCTTGCGAGAGCAACTGGGCGCTGGAACTCAAATTCTGGCTGCCGCTTGCCACCTGAGACGCGGCTTTGCGAATGCTGATCGTCACGTTTCGCAGGGTCGCAATCATCGTATTCAACACGAATTGAAAGCGTCCGATTTCATTCGCCTGCGTGACGGTCATGGCAATATCAAGGTTGCCTTCCGAGAGTTTTTCTGTCGCATGAATCGCTTGCACAATTGGGTGGATCAGATTTTTGGACAACACAAAAACCCCAACGAGCGCAAGCGCCACGCATCCGGCGCTGATGCCGATTAAGACGAACATTTCGCGCATGCTTTCCTGAAGAAGGTTGTCTGCCTCGGCAGTGATGTGCTCGCGGGCAATATTGACATTCACCGCCCAGGGAGTTTCGACGCGCCCGATCTGAAGAGGGGTAAAGATTTCAAGCGCATGGTCGAACAACCTGACAGATTCTTCTCCGCGCTGAATAATTTCCAACAGATGCGCCTGGTCATCTTCATGCGTCTCACCGGCGTCGCCTTCCTGTTCTGCGGACTTGGCGTGTTCATGGCTGCCATGAAGTTCCATAATCGACTTTCCAGCTAATTGCGACTGATTTTTGGCGGCAACAATCGTCCCGTTATGACTGATAAGCGCAAACTGCGCAGCGCCCGCGTACATATCAGGCATGGCATCAATGGTCTGCTGCAAGGCATCGATGCGAACATCGACGGTGATCGCCCCGTAAAAGGCATCCTTAAACAAAATCGGAGCGACGACCGTGATCATCAGCACGTCTGTTCCCTGAACAGGGTAGAGATATGGATCGATCACGCATTCGCGTTTCGTCCGTTTCGGGCAGAGGTAATATTCGCCTTTGCCCTCGGTATCGTAATCATGGAGAGGCTCAAGCACAATGCTGCCGTGTTCGACGTCGCGCGCCCAGTATGGAATAAAGCGCCCGGTGGCATCATGCCCCGGATCGTTGGCATACCCGGCGTCTAAATTATCAAAGGCGTTCGGTTCCCATGCGGTAGAAATGCCAAAAAAGGAGGGATTTTGCGTTAAGACGGTTTTCAGCAAGCCATTCGCCTGATCGCGGTCGATCTGTAAGGCAATGTCAGGGTCTTTAACGCCTTCGAAACTCTGGGCTAACGTTCGCGCCGCATCCATCGCCACTTCCAGTTCCGCTTTGATCGCAATGGCATACTGCTGCGCGACGGTTCTGGCGTAATCGCTCGCGTGTTGCATGGCGCGTTCTCTGGCGGCAAACGCCTCTTTTCGCATGTCATAGACGATATATGCGACAATGATTGCGGCGGTCGCCACAAGACAAGCTCCCATCCATAGAGCAATTTTCACTTGAAGTCGATTGCGTAATTTCATTCCTCTCTCCTCGTTGTCGAATGAGGCTGTTTTGAGGGGGGATCAGATCGTCGTTCGCCGCGCAGTGCGCTGTGGATAGGTTGGGCGCTCGAACGTCATGACGATTTTCGTCCCATGGCTGCTTTCAATCTCAATCTGCCCTCGCAGTTGGCGGACCAGCATTTTCACCAATCGCAAACCGAACGAGAGCGCCTGGTGTTCTTCTGACAGAATATGAGGAAAGCCGATGCCGTTATCGCCCACCTCTAATAACAAAGTCGCAGGATCGTTGGCCTGCAACGTGATCCGGATTTCATTCGTCGAAGGCGCGTCGGGGGTATGCGTCGGAAACGCATA
>CAZMEO010000458.1:0-2799 GCA_964565315.1 uncultured Candidatus Moduliflexus sp.
TGATTCCGAATTTCTCGGAGGACAGCGTGGCGGGTCAGCGCAAAAAAGAAGAGGTGGCGCGGCGGATTGAGCTTGTGCGTGGACTCTAACGACGTCAGCGTAAAGATTTTTTCCAGCGGTTTATCGTTGTTCGCATTTGGAAACACGACCGCAGACTCCAGCGAATGTTCGGTTTTCAGCAGCTTTCCCTGCAAAAAGAAGAGTTGAAACGCCCAGCGCGCCTGCGCGGCGTTATCGTCGCTCAAGACATCGAGCATGCCGGTTTTCTGCTGCTCTTGAATCTCTTGAATCATGCGGGCGACCTCCCCCATTGAACTGATATTCCGCATCAATTCTGACCGCATCATGTCCTTGCGGCAGCGGCGCATTTCTAAAAAATAGCGCACTTCCGAAATCGTCACTTGCAAGCCGCGAAATTTGGAAATAAATTCGTGGCGCACCGTATGATGACGATGCTGCGTCACGACGCTGGCATCTTCAGCCACCGATGAGGAGAGCGTCAAGACATAAAATTCATGGGGCGGGATCGCGTGTTTCGGGCGGGCAAGTACCTCGTCAAGAAATTGGAAAAAGGCAAGATGGCGCGGATCATCCAGGCCGAAATCATACGCGCCGGTAATGATAATATCGGGCAGCATCCCCATTTTCAGCATTTGCTTCACATTCTCATAATTCGGAATGCACAGCACATGATCCCGTTGGCGCAGATATTGGCCGAGAATCTTGTCCATAAAGCGGTTCTGCGTCGCAAGCCAGATATTCAGCGCCAGGATTTCCTGCGGCGCAGCGTCATTGTTCTCTTCGAGCTGCAAGCGCTTTGCAACCGGAGCATTTTCCTGGCGTTCGCGCTCCTGCACGGAACTCCGCGCCTGAAACACCGGCAGGCGCGTGTCTTCCTGGTGCATCTGCTGAAGCAGCGACACCATCTCTTCCATCTGCTCTTTCACATGATCAAGCTGATGCTCCCGCTCGATCAGCTTGGAATTGAAGCTTTCAATTTCCTCGCGCAGTTGATCGTTTTCCTGCTGCATTGCTTTAAAGCGCGTCAGCAGAATATGATATTTTCGCTCGATATCTTTGGAATCGCGAGCTTCTTTCATCTGAACATGCGGCGCAGCGGGATTGGGCAATATGGGGGTTTCACGCTCGGTCATACGCATATCGTTCGCCTGGTTCAGACCGATGCTAAAGAGCGCTTTCCGGCCAATTGGAAGCAGAGGTCAACGACATGTTCTGCGGCAGTTTTTTCGCTCGCGTCATAGGCATTTTCCCAGACTTGCGCCATGGCGTCGGGATGATGCAGGCAATGCAGCAAAGAATCTGCCAATGTTTTGCCATCCAAATATTCTTGCAAAATCATCTTCGCCAGTCCCTTATCGACCAATGCCTGCGCGTTAAATTCCTGATGCCGGTCGCCATGCGGGTATGGAATGAGAATCGATGGGCGGCGGCTGGCGCGTAATTCCGCGACCGTCGAAGCCCCGGCGCGGCAGATCACTAAATGCGCTTTGGCGTACATTTTCGGCGCATCGTCAATATATGGCATGACCTCGGCGCGGAAACGCTGCTGCGCGTAGCCTTCCCGCACCATCTCATAGTCGTCCGCGCCGGTTTGATGCGTAAAGGCCAGATGCTCGCGATGCGCCTCAAGGTACGGCAAAGCGTCAATCAGCGCCGTATTGATGCGCGACGCGCCCCGGCTGCCGCCCATAATCAGAATATTGCAGACCGCGCCTCTATCGGGCGGCGGAATTCTGCCAATCACGGAAAATTCTTTGCGGATCGGATTGCCGGTAAACACGACTTTCCTCTGTGGAAAGGCAGAGGCCGTGTCTTCGAAACAGATGGCGATGCGGTCAACGATCCGGCTGATCAGCTTATTCGCCATGCCCGGCTGGCGGTTCGGTTCTAACGTGACGGTCGGAATGCGCAGCAGATAGGCCGCATACATCACCGGCAGCGACACGTAGCCGCCTGTGCCGAATACGACATCCGGCGCGAACGCCTTCAACTGACGCCGCGCCCGCAGCACGGCCAGCGGGAGTTTCGCGAGCGCCCGCGCTTTTCCGATCAGTCCGCGACTTTTGAAGCCTTCCACCTCAACCGTTTGCAGATCGAAGCCTTCATGCGGGACGATTTTCGCCTCGAAACCGGCAGCCGTGCCGATAAACAGCAGCGACGCCGACGGCTGTTGGCGTTGTAATTCTTTCGCGACGGCAATCCCCGGATACACATGCCCTCCCGTGCCGCCGCCGGTAATCACGCATGCGATTGATGATTCCGTCAGCAATCCTTGACTTTTTTTCATAGGTATTTCATGATGAAAAAATCGACTATTAACTCTTGTTAAATACAATGTGCTTGTGTGGCGAACAAACGAAAACGGCCTGTATCAAGCAATAAGATAAGAATATCTTCTTCAGGGAGAAAAGTCAACAATTTTTACGCCGATTCACCGTTCCGAGCGGAAACAGAGAAACGCGCTCCTGGATTTATACCAAATGATTTTGAGGCGTGTCTGACAGATCGCGGCAAGGATTCGTTGCAGACCTCACAGGTCTTTGAGACCTGTGAGGTCTGAGGAATGCTTATTAAGCAACCACTCTCATCGTTTCAACCACCACATTCTTATGAAATTACAAACTAAAATTATTTCGTATGTCTCGTCCGTGTTAGTGACGTTAGTCCTGTCAATCGCCGTGATCGTGTTCTGGGTGATTCAACCTGCACGACTGGAACAGTTGATGCAGGCCACGATGCTGAAAGTCGCTGGAAGCGTCGAATATGAGATGAGCAGCT
>CAZMEO010000459.1:0-2793 GCA_964565315.1 uncultured Candidatus Moduliflexus sp.
AGTTCGACCTGCTCGTAACAGAACGCAAGCTCCTGCATGATCTCGGCGCGAAACGGCGGCGTCAGCGTGTCTAACAGCAGCAATTCCTGATGCAGCGTGATCGCGTCTTCCCATTGCTCTAATAGCGCGTAGCTGTTGGCGATTTGAAACTTCGCCATCGGAACGCGCTCATTGTCGGGAAACGCTTCTACCAACGCTTGAAACTCCTGCATCGCCTGCGGATAATCGTGCTGCTTGAAATAGCATTCGCCGATATTGTAGCGATATTCCGCCGCATCGACCGATGAGGCGTATTGCTCAAGAATCAGCCGATACGCTTCGACGCCTTTCAGACAATCGTTCAGCGATTTGTCGTAAATAGTGCCAATCAGCTTCAGCGATTCTAAGGCATACGTACCCGGCTCACTTTTCGCGTACAACTCCTGCAAATGTTTCAGCGCGTTTTCGGGCTGCTTCAGCTTGTAAAAATAGATATTGCCTAATTCGAAACGCGCCTTGCTGCTCAAATTATGATCCGGATACTTTTCCAGGATCGTTTCGAACAGGTCGGCGGCTTGCTGATAATCCTCCGCCTGATACGCCTTGACCGCCCGCTGATACAGGTCTTTCATGTCTTCCTTGCATCCCACGAGCGAAAGGCAGAGGATAATCAGCCAGCCGAAAATATTATTCCTCAGATTCTTCAGTGATGTCTGGTTCATTTGTGAGTTCATTTGCGCCTTCTTCCTCTTCATCGTTTTCCAAAACGCGGGCGACCGCCATAACCTTATCGTCGTCGCTCAGCCATTGTAGCGCCACGCCCTGCGTGTTGCGTCCGATGACTTTGATGTTCGAGACTTTGATGCGGAGGATTTTCCCGGAGGCCGCGACAAGCAGAATATCATCCTGCTCGCTGACCTGAAGCATCCCCACAACATTGCCGCGTTTCGGCGTGCATTTGATATTGATAAGCCCTTTGCCGCCACGCCCCTGCACGCGGTAGTCTTCGACTTCCGAGCGCTTGCCGTAGCCTTTTTCCGTGACGGTCAGAATCGTGAAATCATTGTGAACGATGTCCATGCCGATGACGTAATCGTCGTCATCCAGCGAAATGCCGCGCACGCCGGTCGCCGTCCGTCCCATCGCGCGCACGTCTTCTTCCGAAAAGCGGATCGCCATTCCTTTGTGCGTCGAAAGAAACACGTCTTGTTTGCCGTCCGTCAGCGCAACCGAAACGAGCGAATCGCCTTCGTTGATATTCAGCGCGATGATGCCATTGGAGCGCGGGTTCGCGTATTCGGTGAGTTCGGTCTTTTTAACCGTGCCGTTTTTGGTCGCCATGACGATGTATTTGCCCGGCTCGAAATTCTGTACCGGCAGAATCGCTGAGACTTTTTCTTCGGCGTCCACCTGAATCAGGTTGATAATCGGCTTGCCTCGCGCTTGACGCCCCGCTTCGGGAATTGTATAGACTTTCAGCCAATAGACTTTGCCTTTGTCCGTAAACACAAGAATGTAATCGTGCGTGGAGGCGACGAACAGATGCTCGACGAAATCGTCTTCTTTGGCGATAATGCCGGTCACGCCCTTGCCATGCCGCAACTGGCTGCGATACATTGTCACCGGATTGCGTTTGATGTACCCGGCGTGCGTGATCATGACCATCATGTCTTCTTCGACAATCATGTCTTCGAGCGTGATTTCCGAGGAATCGTCCACGATGTCAGTGCGCCGGGCGTCGCCGTACATCTCTTTGACTTTGATCAGTTCGTCTTTAATGACGCCAGTCACGAGCGCGGGCTGTTCCAACAGCGAGCGCAGATAGCGGATTTCGCGCAACAACTCGTGATGTTCCGACTCCAATTTTTCGCGCTCAAGGCCGGTGAGGCGCTGCAAGCGCATATCGAGAATGGCGCGGGCTTGTTCTTCGCTCAGGCCGAATTGCGCCATCAAGCCGTCGCGAGCGATTTGCGGTGTCTGCGAGGCGCGAATCAGGCTGACGACCGCGTCAATATTATCGAGCGCAATCAGCAAGCCTTGCACGATGTGATCCCGCGCTTCGGCTTTGGCAAGCAGGAAGATGGTGCGCCGCACAATCACGTCGCGGCGGTGGCGCAGGAACAACTCCATCATTTCCTTCAGGTTCAGGCAGCGCGGGCGTTGATCCACCAGCGCCAGCATAATCGCGCCGAACGTGACTTGCAATTGCGTATGTTTATAGAGTTGATTCAGAATGACTTCGGCGTATTGGTCGCGCTTGAGTTCGATGACGATGCGCATCCCGTCGCGGTCGGATTCGTCGCGCAGATCGGAAATCCCTTCGATGCGCTTTTCTCGCACTAACTCGGCAATTTTCTCGATCAGACGGGCTTTGTTGACCTGATACGGAATTTCCGTGATGATGATGCGCTCTTTTTCGGCGCGTTTTTCTTTTTCAACAAACGCTTTGGCGCGGATTTGAATGTGGCCGCGTCCGGTGCGGTAGGTGTCATAAATGCCCTGTCGTCCGTAAATCATCGCGCCGGTCGGAAAATCCGGCCCTTTGACATACGGAATCAGTTCGTCAATCGTGATGTCCGGGCGCTCAATGACTGCCACGAGGCCATCCACGATTTCGTTCAGATTGTGCGGCGGAATGTTCGTCGCCATGCCGACCGCAATGCCAGCAGAACCGTTGACGAGCAGGTTCGGGAGTTTCGTCGGCAGGACTTCCGGCTCTAACAGTGATTCGTCGTAGTTCGGGATAAAATCCACCGTTTCTTTGTCAATATCCGACAGCAATTCGTCGGAAATCCGAGCGCGGCGGGCTTCGGT
>CAZMEO010000460.1:0-2779 GCA_964565315.1 uncultured Candidatus Moduliflexus sp.
GACCAGAAGCCGTTCGCAACATATTGGCGCAGCGAAAAATTGGCCGGATACGCGAACCGCATGTTCCGAAATTTCAGCGTTTTGATTCGACACAGCTTGAACGGGCGAAATGTTCGCGGCTGCAAATAGGTCAGCCCGATCAGATACGCCCGGTCGAATTCTCTGAGATACAGCCCGCACGGATCGAGCATCCAATGTTCCAGCCGCTTTCTCGAAAACGCCTGATACTCGAACTCGATGGATTGACATTCGGAGACGGCGCGGTAGGCGTCCGACCAGATGCGCATGTCGCCGATTTCGCCGCCGGGCGCGATGCAGACGCGGTCGGTCAGGTTGCGCAGAAACGCGCGGGTCTCTTCTTCCAGCGAGGCGAGCATTTTCTCGACCGCTTCATTCGCTTTTGCTTCGAGCGGCGTCAGCACCATCAACTGCGACGCGATGAATAATGAAAGCAGATGCTCCTCTTTCAGCGGCAGCGACAGGAATTTGACATCATGCGGCGAACAGGCGTATTCCCCGCGTTTGTAGTCGTAATGAAGATCGAAACCGATGTCGTTCAGCAGCTTGAGATCATCGGCAATCGCGCGGACAGAGCAGCCGTGCTTTTCCGCCAGCAGCTTGCGATTCAGCCCCCGGCGCGACATGATGAGCATCAGGATGTCAAGGCAGCGCAGGATGCGCTTTTTCAGTTTGTCGTCAGCCATGGTGTTTTGGCGTTCCTGAGAGTTTTGAAGAGAACTTCGTACCGCCGACGTCCTCGTCGGCATTGCAAATAAAGGCCGACGAGGACGTCGGCGGTACGTTGGTTATTAAAATTCGCGCTCCAATGCGCTATTCCGAAAAAACGGCAGGAAACGGAAATTTGTCAATCAGATTTGTCGGAGAGTGTGCAGAAGAGGATGTACAGGCTGTAAGAACAACATCGAATTGAAGAATGAAACGAATCAAAAGCCAATTCGTTCCATTCTTCAATTCGATGTTGTTTTTCAGGCTACTTTTTCTTGATCGGCGGCTGCGGAATCGGGGTGGTCGTGCTTTTTTTGACGCGCAGCTTGATGACGTTATTTTTCAGCCGCTCGTCCACCATGTCGCGGAATTCGGCAAACTGGTCGTTGAACAGGTTGATCTGCGCCATCACCTTCCCCATCGGATCGCTCTGATCCACCGCGCCGAGCGATTTGTTGCGCTGGAACGTCTTGCGGATGTAGGCGAGCCGCTCGGTTTCTTTGTCGTTGATCCAGCCTGACAATTCCTTGAAGCGGAGCAGATTGAATTCCGCGCCGGTCGTCAACAACTGCGATTCGTCGGTGTAATGATCCATCACGACCTGCTTGACTTCGTCGGCGTTCATGATCGGCAGGATTTTTTCCGTCATTTTGTTCATGTTGCGATACGAGCCTTGCAGCAGGAACGGCGGCTCTTTGCGGTACGCTTCGTCCTGCGTGGCGGAGTAGATGTACTGCTTGTTGACTTGCAGGACGATGGCCTGAATTTTCAGCAGCTTTTCGAAGACGCTGACGAATTCCCGCGTTTCCTCCAGCGCGTATTTGGCCTCGAAATTCGCGCCTTCGTAGCTGCCGGTGCGGGCGATTTTGATCATCTCATAGACATCCTGCTGGCTGCGCGTGACGAGCTTGCTCAGGACGGCGTTCGACGTGAGGCAGTTTTCGAGATACGACAATTCGAACATCTCTTCGCTGCCGCCGATGATATCGCCGAGATTGTAGGTGTCGGCGCGGTTCGCGAGCATGTCCGGCACGCGGAATTTTTCGCCGCTTTCGGTGTAGGGGTTGCCCGCCATGACGACGCAGACCTTTTTGCCGCGCAAGTCATACGTGCGTGTGCGTCCGCGATAGACCCCCTCGATTTTGCGCTGCGCGTCGCACAGCGAGATGAATTTCTGCAAAAATTCGGGGTTCGTGTGCTGAATGTCGTCCACGTACAACATGACGTTGTTCCCCATTTCAAGGGCGAGATTGAGCTTTTCGATCTCTTCGCGGGCGGTGGCGTTCGGGGCTTCCGCCGGGTCGAGCGACGCGACGCGATGGCCGATGGCCGGGCCGTTGATTTTCATGAAAATCAGGCCGAGCCGGTTGGCAATATATTCCATCAGCGTCGTTTTGCCGTAGCCGGGCGGCGAAATCAGGAGCAGCAAGCCCATCAAATCGGTGCGCTTCCCTTCGCCATACGCGCCGATCTGTTTGGCGAGATTCGCGCCGATCAGCGGCAGATACACCTTGTCAATCAGCTTGTTGCGGACGAACGTCGTCAGCACGCGGGGCTTGAATTCCGACAGCCGCATTTCTTCCTGTTTCGATTCGACAAGCTGGCGCTTGACCTGCTGATAGGCGCGATATTCCGGCACGACGACGCGGTGGAATTCGTCGGTTTCCAGCAAGAATTCGCTCAAATCCATCGGCAGCGTGTTGTCGCGCATTTTCGGATGCTGCCCGATCAGGCCGCTGACGACGCATTTCGTGTCCACCGGCTTGACCGCTTTCGCGCCGACGCCGCCTTGCAGAATCACGGTCACGGCTTCTAACAGGAAATTCGGGTCATGCTTGCCGGGCTGCGACGCGAGGTAGCATTCGAGCCAGTCTTGAATAATCGCCAATTTGCTGGCAAGGTCGTTTTCGACCGATTTGAGGAGTTCCGCGAACTGCGCGTCGGCCTTGTTCAGCGTCAAAAACTCCTTGAAGCCTTTGCAGATGTCGAAGGCGTCGTTATCCACCGGGAAGCCGTCGAGATTCTGCTGCAAATGCTCGACCAGAAAATCGGG
>CAZMEO010000461.1:0-2779 GCA_964565315.1 uncultured Candidatus Moduliflexus sp.
ATAATATGACACGCAAAAAGGAGAGGGTATGGCGCTTCGCAAAACCAAAATTGTCTGCACGATGGGGCCAGCGGTTCATCATGTTGAAAGTATCAAACAATTACTGATTGAAGGCATGAATATCGCCCGCTTCAATTTTTCGCATGGCGACCATGCCTATCATCAGGAAACTGTGGCGATGGTGCGGGAAGCGAGCCGTCAAACCGGCATTCCGGTGGCCTTAATGTTAGACACCAAAGGGCCGGAAATTCGCACAGGGAAGACGAAAGAGAATTGTCTCATTTCATTGGAAAATGGAAAATCCGCGATGTTGACGACTGACGAAGTCGAATGCACGGCGGAATGTATTGCAATTTCTTATAAAGACCTGCCGAAAGAAATTTCGCCGGGCAAACATGTCTATATTGCCGATGGCGTCATTGATTTGCTTGTGGAACAGGTGGAAGGGAATCATATTCATTGCCGCGTTTTGCAAGGCGGCCAAATCGGCAGCCGGAAAAACATCAATGTCGTCGGCGTCAGAACCGCGCTCCCCGCCATCACCGAAAAGGATGAAGAAGATATTCTGTTTGGCATTCAGCAGGATTTCGATTTTATTGCCGCCTCCTTCATTCGAAAAAGTTCAGATATTCTGGAAATTCACAAATTGTTAGACGCGCATGATTCCAAAATTCACATCATCGCGAAAATCGAAGACGAGGAAGGCGTCGAAAATATTGATGAGATTTTAGCGGTCTGCAACGGCATCATGGTTGCCAGAGGCGACCTCGGCGTGCAACTGAAAACGGAAGAAATTCCGCTCGTACAAAAGCGGATCATCCGTCGCTGCAACGCCGCGAACAAGCCGGTGATTACGGCGACGCAGATGCTGGATTCGATGATTCAGCACCCGCGCCCGACCCGCGCCGAAGCCTCTGACGTGGCGAACGCGATTTTCGACGGCACGGACGCGGTCATGCTGTCCGGCGAGACGGCGTCCGGCGCGTATCCGATTTTAGCGGTCAAAACAATGCACGACATTGCGGTCAGCGCCGAAAATTCGCCAGAATATCGCGAGAAAATCCGCGCGTATGTCAGAGAACTTCAAGAAGAAAACACGATGGCGACCGCCATCGCGCAATCCGCGTTTTTATTAGCGGAGAATGTGCATGCCACCGCGATTCTGACCCCGACCTTGCGCGGCAATACGCCGAAACTCGTCAGCAAATATCGCCCGAAACAGGCCATCATCGCGCCCACGCCTTCGGAACAGGTACAGCGCAATCTGCTGCTCTACTGGGGCGTCTATCCGATTATTACGGGGCTGGTGTCGGAATCGGATGACATGATTTCCAACGCGCTCGCGATCTCGCTGCGGAAAAAATACCTCCGCAACGACGACCGCGTCATCACAGTGGCCGGCATTCCGATCAATTCGCCGATCATGCTGAATACGATCCGCGTGCATATTATTTCGACGGTGTTGGCGAAAGGGGCGTTTGGCTTTGGAAAACTGTGTACCGGCAAGATTGTCAAAGCGGCGAATCTGAGCGATGCAGCGTTGAAAATTCAAGGCACGGGACAGGAAATTTTATTGACCAGAATGGTGGACGCGACGTATAGACCGTTATTGCCGAAAATTAGAGGATTGATTACTGAGGAGCCGACCTCGATTTCCGAAGACGTCTTTCACATGCTCAACCAGGATATTGTCGTAATTGCTGGTGTTCCCGATGCCATGGCAACCTTCGAACATGAATTGATTGTCAGCATGGACGGTGAAGAACACCTGATCTACGAAGGCGTTGTCGAAGAACGCGAGGAAGCGCTGACCGCTTAAATCGAGGAAATACATGGTCAAACAATTTGATATTATTGGCATTGGGGCAAACATGATCGAGCAAGTGGCGCGCGTGCATCGTTTGCCCGATAACACCGCGATGTGCGCGGCGCGTCACTACGAATGCGTCGAAAGCGGTAGCAGCGGCAATATGCTGATCGGCCTGAGTCATTTCGGGCTGAAAGCCTCGTATTTCGGCAAGCTTGCCGGGGACGGCTTCGGCGTGCAACTGATCAAAGGGCTGGTCAACGCCGGAATTGACGTGAGCCAGTGCGATATGCTGCCCTCGGCGGCGTCCCCGTGGAGTTGGAACGTCAGCAACGACGACGGACAGACCGTCCGCGTGTTTTTTCCGAATATCCTGACTCAGATCGATACGGCGTATGTGGCGTCAGCCTCGTATTACCTTAAATCGTGCCGCCTGCTGTTGATCGATATCTGCGGCATTCCGTTAGAAGCGTGCATTCTGGCCGCCGAACTCGTCAAATCATCGAACGTGACGGTCGTGACGCGGCTCGCTCTTTCGCTGCATGATCTCATAGACACTTTACAGGCCGGGACGCTGGGACAGCTTGAAGAATTGCTGGCATTTTCAGATGTATTCATGACCAACAACGCGATGGCGCAAGAGCTATCGGGCGAGGAGACGCCAGAACAGAACATCGCGGCATTGCGGGAAAAATACATTATTCCGATCATCAGCTTGTTTGACGAACGTTCAGGAAGCGTGTGGGCAGACAGCGACGAGATATTCCAGCAGCCGCCATTTGAGATTGAATCCGTTGACATGACCGGCAACGCCGATGCGTTCGGCGCCGGGGCGACGTTCGGCGCGCTGCGTGGCTGGAATATTCACGACATCGCCCGCTTCGCTCAGGCGTGCGCCGCCCTGCATTCCACCAAATCCGGCATCCGCGAGGCAATGCCGTTTGAGGCTGAAGTGCAAAAATTTTTGGAAAT
>CAZMEO010000462.1:0-2768 GCA_964565315.1 uncultured Candidatus Moduliflexus sp.
AATTGGTATAACTTTTACAAGATATGAAGTTCGCAGCGCGGTTTTGGTGCATCGCTCTGGCTGATATGCCAGCGAATCGTGGTCAATTTGTCTAAAAGATAGGTGTCGTGGCTGACCAGCATCAGCGCACACGGGCAGTCGGCCAGCGCCTCTTCGAGACATTGAATCGACACCAAATCCATGTGGTTCGTCGGTTCATCCAGAATAATAAGATGCGGCAAACGGAGCACGCCGAGCGCCAACAGCAATTTCCGCAATTCGCCGGGGCTGGGTTCGGCGCTGTCCAAAAGCCGCTGCGGGCGCGATCCCAACCGGCTGATAATCGTCATAATCTGGCCTAATTCCTGGCGCGGCAGGCGCTGAATATCCGCCAGAATTTGACGCGATTGTTCCGCGCCGATTTCTTGCGGAATATAGGTCACGCGCGCTTTCTCCAGCCGCAATGATTCGAGAAATGCCCGGATCAACGTGCTTTTTCCCGTGCCGTTTGCGCCGGTAATGCCGATGCGGTCGCTCGGCAGCACGACGAGCCGGGGCAGAATAAGCTCTTTTTCTCCCAATTTCAAGCGGTTTGCCGGAAATTCCGCCAGCGTGTCACGCGGCGAACATGAGCCGGGCAGCCAGATGCCGGTGGCATATTCCTTGTTGACATGAATGCTTTCGGCTTGCTGCTGCGCATGGCGCAAGCGGCCATCCAACTGCCGCAGCAACTTTCCGGCAACGGCGTCTTTTCCGCTGACGCGGGCGGCATCAATCTTCCCTTTGGCGTCATGATCGTGTCGATCAATATGACGTTTCGAGCGTTTTTTATCCGCCTGCTGCGCTTCCTGCCTCCGCCGAACCGCCTCGCGCTGTAGTTGTTTATAGGCTTGCTTTTTCAGACGAGCCTCTTTTTTTAGACTCTCCTGCTCATGCCGATTCTGTGCCATTCCTTGAGATACTCCGCCGGAACGGAGCATCACGGCGGGCGGCTCGACAAATACGCATTGCTGGCACAGCGCGTCCAGCAGTTCGCGGTCATGGCTGACTAACAGGCCGATCCCCTCATAAGTATGCAGCGCCGCCGAGACAATTCCCCGCGCTTCCGCGTCAATGTGATTGGTCGGCTCGTCAATCGCCAGCAAATCCGGCTCTTGCCAGAGCGCGACCGCGATTTGCGCCCGTTTGCGTTCCCCGTGCGACAGCGTTTCCCAACGCGCCGCCCAGCTCTCCTGCACGCGAAGCATCTGCTTCAGCAGCGCCGCGGTTTTGGCGTCTGCGTTCAGAAAGGCCTCAAAGCGTTCAGGCGGAGTATCGGTGCGCTGCGGGCAATAGACGGCGCGGCGCGGCGCCTGGATGAGGCCGTCATCCGGTTCAAGCGATGACGCCGCTAATTTCAGCAGCGTGGTTTTCCCCGTGCCATTTGCGCCGACAATGCCTGTCCATCCGGGATGAAGGTGCAGCGAAATATCTTCGAACACCGCCTGCGGCGATGTGTCATAACGAAAGGTAACATGATGAAATTGGAGTTGGCGATCACTCATAACATTCTCCTCCCAATAGCGTTGTTGCTCAAGAACAAAATCGCGGAGATTTGCCCGTTCGCGGTGAGCGTGCCGAGCCGTCGTTCGTCCTTCGGCAAGCTCAGGACGAGCGGGGATGCCCTTATTGAGCAGCAACTATAGTATATCAGGAGTTATCAGGCCAACACACGTTTTGGCGCTCCTGATGTCGGAAAATAAAAAAAGCCACGGGACGTATCCCGTGGCTGTGGATGGAAAATAGACATCGAGCCACAGGGAGAATCAACACAAACGAATCAGACGCAACATTTCGACGCAAAGCGTGTCGTTTTGCGTTGAAATGTTCTGACATCATTATGATCGGGTGAAGCAGCGTTCGACTTGCCGCGATCCCCCTGCCCTCGATGGTGTCTCTGATGTTTGTGTGTTAGTTTCTCACTCGTGGCTCCTCAATCGTCTATGATAATATGAATGATTTCAACAGGTAAGCTGTCTATGTAGCCGTCTGGTATGCAGGCGTCTTTCTGTCAAATAAAAAATACGGTTGTGATCAAAATCTCACAAATCTTGAGACCTGTGAGGTCTGTCATGCGTTGCTATTATGAAGCAGTTTTCCGCATTGCGAGCATTGCGTTTGATACCAGGAAAAACTGGCGTGGCAATCGGGGCATTCCCAGACGCGCTGCTGTTCCTCAAGCCAGGCGTTCATCCCTTTCTCACGAATCACAGCGAGATTGCCGGATTTACATTTCAAATGCGGCAATTTTTTTTCAAGTCTTTGCACGGCAATCACGATCTTCGCGATTTTATACAAAAGACACGGATATTTTTCACAATCAAGGCAGCTCTCAATTCCTGATTTTTTCTTTGCGCATTTTCGGACCGGGCATGTTGCGCATCCCTGAAACACTGTATCCGTTTTACATCCATGACTGAATCTGCGCGGCTGGAATATGCCTCCGAATCGGCTCTGGCAGGTCATTCCACTGTGGTGGCTGCTGCTGTTCTTCTCCTCGTTTATAGGCGGTCAAAATATCGCACGCGCCGCAATATAAGCCGCAATAACTCTCATAATTAAATTGTTCCATGCTCATCACCATCTTTAACATGATTGATTTTTGGTAATCATACCAATTGTGGTAAAATGGAATAGATGATCTATTCGAACGCAATTGGTATTACTTATAATACGATTCATTTTTAAATTTATCGAATCATATTAAATTTGTCAAGATTTAATTTTATAAATATCGAATTAAATTGGCG
>CAZMEO010000463.1:0-2767 GCA_964565315.1 uncultured Candidatus Moduliflexus sp.
CTTGCTGACCATTGGTGTCAAAAAGGCCATATCGTCCATTGTCTGGAAGGGGAATTCGTGAGCGAACTCGATAATGGCGAAGCGCATGTCATGACCGCTGGCATGACGTACATCGTTTCCGACGATGCCAGTTCGCATCGCTCGCGAACGGAGAATGGCGTCAAATTGCTCATTGTTGACGGCGATTTTTTACGTCCGCCTGCCGATAATTGCTGATTGATCACGAAGTTCCATCCTCGCAATTGCAACGCATCTTTCGCGCTTTTTCTCTTGACTTTTCCCCGCCTATTTTCATGAATGCGGCTGTCGTAATCGAAAACTTTGGAGTTTTTCATGCCGCCCGCCGATGCGTTCAGCAGGCGGCGCAACAAGGAGGCTGACACATGCGAAAGAGTTTTTTCAACATCCTGAGTCTGGTTCTGCTGCTCATTCTGAGCGCAACGGCTGTCTCTGCTGCGGAAAGCGTCACGGTATATACCACATTGGATGAGCCGACCGCCCGCGACGTTTTTCAGGCGTTCACGGCAGAGAGCGGCATTGATGTCAATTGGGTGCGCCTGTCAACCGGCGAAGCGGTCGCCCGTTTGGAAGCGGAAAAAGAAAATCCGCAGGCGAGCGTCTGGTTCGGCGGCGTGGGGCTTGGGCATATTCAGGCGAAAACCAAAGGCTTGACCACGCCGTATGATTCTCCGGCTGCCGCGAATATCGCGGATAATTTCAAAGATAAAGACAAATTCTGGACAGGGATTTATGCCGGGCCGCTCTGTTTCGAAAGCAACACTTTGATGCTGGAAAAATACAAACTGACCGCGCCGAAATCGTGGGAAGAGATTATGGACCCGAAATATCAGGGACATGTCGAAATGGCGAATCCGGGGTCATCCGGCACGGCGTACAACGTGTTAGCCACATTAGTGCAGATTTTCGGCGAAGACAAAGCGTTCGAGATGTTGGCGAAATTGGATGCCAATATCGTGCAATATACCCGCTCCGGTTCTGCGCCGGGCAAACACGCGAGCATCGGCGAAGTCACGGTGGCGATTGGCTACGCGCATGACGGCGTCAAGTTGATCAACGAAGGCTTCCCGTTAGAAATTACCTTCCCGTCCGAAGGCACGGGCTATGAAGTCGCCTCGATTTCCATGATTAAAAATGGCCCGGCGAAAGAGGTAGAAGCCGCGAAAAAGCTGTATGACTGGGCATTAGGCGCGAAAGCCGCCGAAATGTACGCGAAAAATTTCGTCGTGCCGTTCGTGGATGTGCCGCTGGCAAAAGGCGCGATCCCGATTTCGCAAGTCAAGACGATTATGCAGGACGATCAATGGGCGGCGGATAATAAAGATCGGTTAGTGGAAAAGTGGAACTCGATTGTCGGCAGCGGCAAAATCGAACCAGAGAAAAAATAACTCGGTAGGAAAACGGGGCGGGCTGAACAAGCCTGCCCTCTTTTTTTCTATGTATTGAGCGATTTAAACCACGAAAAACACGAAACTTTTCATGTTCAGAAATATGCACTTTATAAACTTTCGTGTATTTTGTGTGTTTCGTGGTAAATACTGACACTTTTCGAGAGACATCACGCCATGAACGCAGCCGCATTATCTTTCAGAAACGTCCGCAACGACGTCCGCCAATTAGTCAGTGAACCGTTCTTGTTTGGAGCGGTCATCGTCATTTTTTTACTGCTGCTTGTTTTCATCGTCTATCCGATTCTTGTGATGACAAAGTTGAGTTTCACGTCGTCGGATAAGCAGTGGACATTGGACGCCTATCGGTTTATTTTTACGCACGCCCGCTTTCGCGCGTCCATTCTGAACAGCGTGATTTTAGGCGCGATTGTCGCCACGCTGTCAACAATCATCGGTTTCCTGTTCGCGTACACCGTTACCCGCACCCGCGTGCCGGGGCAGAAAATTCTGAATCAACTCGCCTTACTGCCGATGATTTCGCCGCCGTTTATGTTTGCGCTCTCCGTGATCCTGCTCTTCGGGCGAAACGGCCTGATTACCGCCGGATTATTAGGAATTGACCGCTATAATATTTACGGCTTGAAAGGGCTGACTATCGTCCAGACCATCAACCTCTTTCCGGTCGCGTATCTCACGTTGACCGGCATTTTGCAGGGGATTGACCCGGATTTGGAAACCTGCGCCATGAATTTGGGCGCAAAGCCGCTGAAAACGTTTCTGACCGTCACGCTGCCATTGGCGCTGCCGGGGATTTTAGCGGCGTGGATGCTGGTGTTTGTCGGCTCGCTGACCGATTTCGGCAATCCGATGGTGGTTGGCGGCGAATTCGACGTGCTGTCGGTGCAGGCGTATTTGGAATTTACCGGCATGGCGAACCTACCGCGCGGCTCAGCATTAGCGATTCTGCTGCTGATTCCGACCGCGCTGATTTTCCTGCTGCAAAAATTTATCTTAGGAAAAAAATCGTATGCCACGATTACCGGCAAATCGAGCCGCCGCGCCGCGCTGAACACGCATCCGGTCGCGGATACGCTTTTGCTCATTTTGTGCGTGTTGGTGTGCCTGTTTATTTTGATGTTTTACGGCGTCATCATCGTCGGAAGTTTTATCAAATTATGGGGATTAGATTATTCCCTGACACTTCAGCATTTCAAATACAGTTTCGATGTCGGCATGGAAACCCTTTATAAAACGCTGCTGCTGGCCGCCATCGCCACGCCGATCACGTCGCTGTTGGGCATGGTGATCGCGTTTCTCGTGGTGCGCAAGCGCTTTCCCGGCAAGCATCTGCTGGAATT
>CAZMEO010000464.1:0-2761 GCA_964565315.1 uncultured Candidatus Moduliflexus sp.
TCAATTACGCTTCCGTGCCGAGGGTGAGGTATTTTTTCGCCATTTCGCGGGCGAAGACGCTGGCGTTTTTATCTACCGCAAGCTGCTTCATGTCGCTGCGCGTCAGGGTGGCGAGATAATTGCGGACATGCAGCGGATTAGCCTTCGGATGGCGGCAGAATTCGGCGCGGTTCGGATACTCCCGCATAATCAATTTGTTGGTCGCCAATCGTTCCAGCGCTTTGCCGTTGATAACCCGTAATCGGAAAAAGTTCACAATGTCGGGGCGGCGTTCGACATGCGGAATCGTTTCAAGGGCGATCACGTCGCGATTGTTGCAGATGAAATATTTCGGGAAATAGCCGTCATGCGCCAATTTGCGCTGAATCGGCAGCGGAATGTGCGTCATTTCCTGCACGTCGGCGTCTTTCATCACGCTTTTCGCGCAGAATTTCTGGAACGACTGCTGGAATTCTTTTTCGATCTGCGCGGTGGTCGGGGACAGTTGGGTTTTCTGGCTCACCTGCTGGTGTAAATCAATCAGCGCGTGAAAAAAGGTTTCTTCCAGAAAAACCGGATGATGATAGAATCGGTAGAGAATGTTGTAGGTTTCCCAGATCGTCAGCGGCTTATCTGCCGCCAGCAGCCTCGGGCGGAGTAGCAGAAACATCGCCTTGACGTAACTCGCGGACATCTTCTGGCAGATGTGTTCCACCAACTCCCGCACAATCAGCAGCGGCACGTTCGGGCAGACTAAAATATCCCATTTCGATTCATCCGGCAGCTTGTCGAGCGCGAGCGCCCGGCATTCCCGTTTCGGATGCAGCGCGAGAAACGCATAAAAGACGTGCTGCTCGTCTTCCAGGAAATTTTGCAGAATCTCCTCGGCTTCTTCGCTGGTCAGTGAGCGCGTCAACAGGGTTTTCATGGCGTAAAAGCGCAATTTCCATTTGATTCCTTCGCGCTCAAGCATGAATTTGATCACTTCCCAGAAGCTCTCGTTATAATACAGGAAAATGCGCGGGGCGCGTTTCCAAAGCACCTGCGAAAGCTGCGCGACAGTCGGCGCGGCGATGCTTTCGAGGCGGGTTTTTGCGGTTGAAAAGCCATCTTTCAGCAGCCAGTCAAGCCCTTCGCTTTCTTCGAGTTCATCCCGGCTGAGCAGTTTTTTGACAGTGCGGGCAAGCTCGAAATCGCCGGAGGCGTCGAAGATAAAGGGCGAATCAGCGAGGGCATGTTTCGACAGAAAGCTTTCGCCGCAGTTCGTTCCGCTGACATCTTCGATGGCGTCTTCCAGCTTATTCAAGCGAAAGAGAAAGACGCGCCGCAATTCGGAATCGGCAAGATGACCTAAAATGTGTTCAGCCGCCTGGCGGTATTCAGAGACAAGGTCGTGGAACGCGGCGACATGCGCGGGAAAACGAGCGAACGCATCAAGCAGGCGGAGGCCGATTTTATCGAATTCGAAGACAAGCTCATCGTCGAATTGGCGCGGATTGGAGAGGTGAAGCAATTGATCTTCAACCTCTTTGAGCGCCAGCAAGACTTCTTCCGGGGGAGGCGTCGGCGCAGGCGCGGCGGCAGGCTGAACGCCCGCCGGTTGCGCGGGCTGAACGCACAATTTGCGGAGCAAGCGCTCAAGCCCTTCTTGAGTGCGAATATCAACCAAATATTTGTCATACAGCAGCGCCGGAACGTCGGCGTCATGATATTCGCCGACAATGACCGGCAGGATGGACGCATTACGAGTGTCGATCTCATGTGCTAACAACGCGAGGTATTCCTGGCGCTGCCATTGCGAGGCGTTAAAATGCTTGCTGAGGCAGGCCACGATAAACCGGCTGCATGTCATTCCTTGCCGGGTTTTGTCAAGAATGCGATCTCCGAGGTCGATCTGTTCCTCATCAATCCAGACGGAAAGCCCCTCGCTCTTCAAATAGGCCGCCAGCCGCAAGACAAATGTTTTATCGTGGGGCGCGTAGCAGAGCAGCACGTCAAACGACGGATGCTCAGCCACTTCGAACTCCGGCGATAACACAAATTCTTCTTCCGGCGGCGAGATGCCTTCAGCGTGTGCCGTTTTCGCCGCGCATTCGATACATTGCCGGTGCTGGCTGTCGTAGCAATATTCGGTGCAGAGGTCGGTTGCGCCGCACGTGCGGCAGGTGAAGGTCGCCTGCAACTTGACGTAGCGCCCGCATAATTTACAATAGGCCAATTCCTCCTCAGCGCGGACTTTTTCGCCGCGCAGCGCGGTCATCGGCTGCGTCAACTGCGCATGATACGCTTCATACACCGCCTGCGGCTCGGCGATCCCTTTCAGCCGATAGCTCCCGTGCGCTTTCCATTCGATGCTTTCGAGATGTTTCAGCCAGCCTTTGGCGTTATCCCAGACCGCATACGACACCAGCACATGCCCGCCGTCGCCGAGCGTCTCGATGCGCGCCGCCCGGTTGACATGCCGCCCGAACACGTCGCGCACGATCTGCTTGTCCAACTCTTGCGTGACTTGCCCCATATCCAAGCCGATGCGAATCTGGCAGGCGTCGTTTTTCAGCGATTCCTGAAGGCGCAGCGCGATTTTCACGGCCAAATCCGGCAGCGCAAAGACCGCTAACAGGCCATCGCCGAGGTCTTTAACAACCTTTCCGGCATTATTCGCTTCAATGAGCGACGTAAAGCGCCGCTTGCGTTCTTCGCGGAAGCGTTCGAAGGCGATTTCCCCCATCTGTTCGCGGGTTTCGGTGGATTTCGCCATGTCAATAAACATGATAATCAGGAT
>CAZMEO010000465.1:0-2760 GCA_964565315.1 uncultured Candidatus Moduliflexus sp.
GCCGTGCAGAAAGCCAAAGACGCGGGCATTCCATCGTTCCTGATTGACCGCGAAATTACGAAATCCGACGTGGCCGTGTCGCAGATTATCTCCAACAACTTCCAGGGCGCACAGGTTGGCGCGGAAGAATTCGTGAAACTGATGGGCGAAAAAGGGACATACATCGAATTGGTTGGCAAAGAATCCGACACCAACGCCGGCATTCGTTCCAAAGGTTATCATGACATTATTGATCAATATCCGGACATGAAAATGGTTGCCCAGGAAAGCTCGAACTGGAGCCAGAAAGAAGCCTTCGAAGACATGCAGACGCTGCTTCAGGCGCATCCAGACGTGCAGGGCGTCATTTGCGGGAACGACACGATGGCAATGGGCGCAATGGCCGCGCTGAAAGCCGCTAACAAAGCGAACGTGATCGTCGTCGGGTTTGACGGCAGCAATGACGTGCGCGATTCGATCAAAGCGGGCGAAATCAAAGCGACAGTGTTGCAGCCGTGCTACCGCCAGGCGGAAATGGCTGTTGAACAGGCTGATAAGTTCATCAAAGAAGGTTCGACCGGATTGCCGGAAAAACAACTCATGGATTGCGTGCTGATCAACGCTGATAACGCCGCAAAACTTGAGACATTCAAACTTTCAGAATAACTCCCCCCGAAAAACCAGGTTTCCTCGTGAAACCTGGTTTCACTCACCATCAGCTTGATTTGGAGGATAGAGCGACATGCAGTTATATTTCGATAGTTTCAAAACCATACATTTCCTTCGCCGCAGCGGTTCTTTTCTGATGCTGATGCTTCTCTGCGCATCAATGTTGCTTTTGTCGGGGTGCAAAGAAGGCGATTATTTTTTCTTTTATTTAGTCAAAAACGAAGCCCCGAAAGCGCAGGGCGACAACCGGCTTGAATACTTCAAAGATGAAAAATTCGACGCCGATAAAATTGTGAATGATATTTGGGATGACCAGGTGATTCCGGCAATCCGCGAAAAAGCCGTTAATCTCTCCACGCTGCTGGAAGAATGGGAACATGGACAGGACGAAACAGGGCGGCACTACGGCTATCGCGAAGAAGGCGGCGATTATCCCTGGAATTTTCTTGTCAAGATGGATGGGCGCGTCGTGGCGGTCAACACGAAATCGCGCAAAGGAACCATGAGCCTCGATCTCCCGCCGTATGACGGCACGCCGGATGTGACGGTATGGATTGGCCCGATTATTACCAGTTACTCGATTCGCGACGCGCTGAATTTTATTAGTTTTACCACTGGCGTGAAAAGCGTTTCCGGCACGCAATACAAATTTGATACGCAAGTGCAATTTTCCGAACTCTCCAATTCGCTCAATCGGCGCGGCAACCAGAATGTGCTCGCCGTGCTGAAGCCGCAGATGTGTTTCGCGCTCACGGACGCCTCATTCGAAGAATTTAAGAAAAACAATATGCCCGACGCGGTCATTGAAAAGTTGAACAGCTTGAAAAATCAGGCATGTACGCTTGAGTCGCAATTCGGGGACACGGTCAAAAATCTGCTTGGAACGGATGCCGGGCAATATCAAGAATTGGTGCTGAAATATGCCGACGCCAGCGAGACCGCGAAAGGAAAAACGGTGCGCGTCTATGGCGCAATTACGCCGCAAAAAGCGAAAGAAATCACTCCGGCGCTGCTTGAGTTTATCGAGGAGGGACAATCGTGACACCTCAGAACATGCCTGAAAATGTCATTCTGCGGGCGGAAAAAATTTCAAAACTCTACCCCGGCACGACCGCGCTGAATAAGGTGGATTTTAACGTCTATCGCGGCAAAGTCAACGTCCTTGTCGGCGAAAACGGCGCGGGGAAATCCACGCTGATGAAAATCCTCGCAGGCGTCGAACAGCCGACGTCCGGGCAGATGTATCTCGAAGGAAAAGAAGTGACCTTCAAATCGGTACGCGACGCCGGAGAACAGGGCATCGGCATTATCTTTCAGGAACTCAATCTGTTTCCCAACCTGAATATCGCCGAAAATATTTTTATCGCCAGAGAACTCAAAAAAAATCGCGCCGCGATTGATCACGCGACACAGATCGAACGCGCAAAAGCTCTGCTGGAAAGGCTTGAACATCCGATTGACCCGAACACGCTGGTCAGCGACCTCCGTATCGGCCAGCAGCAGATCGTTGAAATTGCGAAAGCGCTCTCGCATGATGTCAATATTTTGATTATGGATGAGCCGACTTCGGCCTTGAGCGAGGAAGAAGTCGAGGTGTTGTTCCGCATCATCAACGAACTGAAAAGTCATGGCGTCGCAATTATTTATATTTCGCACCGCCTCGAAGAACTGACCCGAATCGGCGATTATATCACGGTGTTACGGGACGGCAACCTGCGGGATGAGCAGCCGATGAAAGACATTGATGTCCCCTGGATTATCCGGCAGATGGTGGGCGAAGCCTCGGTCGAATCGGTCAAACCCAAAGCGCATACCGCCGGGAAAGAGGTGTTGCGCGTCGAATCGCTCACATTACCGCGTCAGGGCGGCGGCTTCACGGTTGATCATCTTTCGTTGTCGCTGAGGGCGGGAGAAATTCTCGGCATCTACGGGCTGATGGGCGCGGGGCGTTCTGAATTGTTCGAATGCTTGATGGGCTTGCATCCCGAAGCATCAGGGAAAATCACGCTCGACGGTCAGCCGATTGTGTCGCGCACCCGGCTTGATACGCGCATCCATCAAGGCATTACGCTGATTCCCGAAGACCGCCAGCGCGAAGGCTTAGTGCCGATT
>CAZMEO010000466.1:0-2757 GCA_964565315.1 uncultured Candidatus Moduliflexus sp.
ATATAACTGATGCGCGATGCGCTGATTGATCATGACGCGGAGGCTGGGATAGCAAAACACGGTTTCGCCGTAGCGCGTCGCCGCCGGGTCGCCCTCATAAGCCGCCTGCGCGTCGAGCGCGAGCTTCCGCCGAATTTCCGGCAGCGCGCAGATCAATTCGTAGGCGCTCTCCTGTGGTTTAGAGGCGCATGTCGGACACATCTGCTCTAACGCCGTGTCGCAAAAAAAGCAATAGCCGCGTTTGAGTTGTTCAGTCAACAAAAACAGCACTTTATCAAGTTTCGCGCCGGTGTAATAAGTGATGTTGTCCGGCGTGATGTCGGATTCCATGAAATAACCGGGGAACAGAATCGCCCGCAGCAATTCCATAATTTCCATGAGCGCTTCCGCCGACGGCATCGGCGTATTATGCCGCCCGAAATGCACGGTAGATTGATACGCGCCCGGCATGCAGAGCGCATCCACGACATCGCGCGGCACGGTTTCATAATTTGGCATAATTTACTCCGTGTGGTCAGAAAAACTGCCAGATACCGTTGAGGTGCCTGACAACTCAGTCTATAACGTTCTGTGTCAATACAAGTGACAAATCGTTGTTCTTTTGGTAAATTATTATCCATCCGTTTCAACATCTGTCAAGCAAACAGACTCTATAAAAGACAATTTCACGTCACCGTGTTTCTCCGGTTTTATTCGGCTGAATTGTGCTGTCATGACGCAAAATTTCTGTTGATGATCATGAGGTGGAATCTATCGATCCCTCACACCTGAAACTTCGTGAAAATCAGGGGTGTTCAAAATCGAGGTGGGGAAAATGTTCCCCAATCGTTTTCTTTCTCCTCACATCAGGGAGACAAGAAAATCACTTGTCTTGTGTTTTCTGCTTGACCGGAAAAAACGGATGCGAAAGGAGTGCCGAACTAATCGCAATTTTCAACCACAGGGAGAAGAAATATGACGGAACGATTGCCGGTATTGGAATCAACTCGCTTTGTCGTCGAACAGAGCCAACATGTCGCAATCAACCAGGACGCCGCCCGCAGAATGCTGCTGCGCGGAGTGGTGACGCCAGCCTGGTATCCTGATCTGCATATTGCCGACCCGGATTGGATCCTCGTGCTGGATGCGCTGAATTTCTGTTTCTGGGCTGATCCCGGCAAGCCGAAATGGAGCATCGATTATAATGGCGAATCCCATTCCGGGTACTGGGCGCTGGCGGCCAGCCTGAAACGCGCAATGGAAGAAGGCGTTCCGCTGACCAATGCCGAATTTCTCGCGACAATCTCCTCTAAAACCGTTGAAAAAATCTTTCGAGGTCAGGAACAGATTCCCCTGTTTCAGAAGCGTGTCGAACACTTGCGCGAAATTGGCAAAGTTCTATTAGAAAATTACGACGGCACGTTTGTGAACGTTTTGCAGGGCGCGAATCACAGCGCCGTCAAACTCGTCAATGATGTGGTGACGAATTTCCCCTGTTTCAACGATATTGCGCAGTATCGCGGACAGACGATTTATTTTTACAAACGGGCGCAGTTGCTCGCCGCCGATTTATACGGCGCATTCGAAGGGCAGGGCTACGGCGCGTTTGACGATTTGCATGAACTGACGATTTTTGCCGATTACAAGCTGCCGCAAGTCCTCCGACATCATCACGTGCTGGAATATGACGCCCATCTCGCGCATCTCGTGGACAATTATGTGTATTGCGCTCCCGGAAGCCCGGAAGAAGTGGAAATCCGCGCCGCAACGATTCAGGCGGTCGAGTTTATGCGCCAATCGCTGAGCAACGGGCACGGCTCGATTCCGGCGTTCAAGCTGGATTGGTGGCTCTGGACGTTAGGGCAGGACGACGCCGTGCGGGAAAAGCCGTATCACCGCACATTAACGGCCTTTTATTGAGTTGAATGCTATTTAGGAGTGCGACATCTTGATGTCGCGTGTTAAATCAAGATGTGACGCTCCTCAGCGCGTAAAAATAATCTGCGGCACGCGCACGACTCGCTTTCCCTCTTTGGAGAGGGGAATGTTTTCATACTGCTCATCATTGATGACGTGGCTCGGCGATTGCGAGGCAATCGAAAAATAGGTCATCAACTCCGCCAATCCGTCCTCCAGGGGATGCTCGTCCAGGATTTCGCGCAATGACACCTGCGGCTTGCGGCTCAGGCGCTCGGAAATCCGGTGCAGCAGCGCCTCTTTGTTAATCTCAAATTGACTGAGCAGACGATGGAAATCCACATCGTCTAAATCATCGTTGCCGATTTCGCTGGGGTGAAACAGGAATTCGGCTTCCTGCGGCTCGTCTTCGTTGAGCGGGCGTTCCATCAATAATTGAATGAACGGACTGCCGTCAATCTCAAGAAACTCCTCCATGTGCGGCGGCGCGTTCAACGTTTTCAGCGCGTATTTTTTGATGTCGCCAATCAACTCAATCGCCCGTTTGCGGTTCTGATTGCTTTGCCCGGCGAGAATGCGGTTCAACTTCTCGACAAGCAGATGATTCGAATCAATCACCTTTTTCCCCGCGTCAAGCAGGTAAATTTTGATATTGCTCAGGAAATTGTCCGACGCTTCCAACTGACGTTCTTCCAGCAGTTGATACAGATGTTCTACCGCGCGGTCAAGCTCTTCGCGCCGCGCATGATCCATCAACACCTGCCAGAACGTGTAGAAACTGCGCCCCTGATCCGACTTTTGCAGCGCGTCGGTTTCGTCTAACACATAACCGAGAATCGCCCCTTTTTTGCTCTCTTTTTC
>CAZMEO010000467.1:0-2757 GCA_964565315.1 uncultured Candidatus Moduliflexus sp.
ACTATGGAAAACAGAAACGAACAGACCCTTGAAGCAGTACAACAACTTGCCGAGCAAATCGCGCAGGAATTAGAAAAAGTCGTCGGAATCGATCAGGCGCAACTTCGCCAGTATATTGACACGATTTCTGGGATGCGGCCAAAAGAGATTGAAACGCTGCTGAAAAGTTTGAAAGGTCGATTAGGGGAAAAATTACTGCCGCTGTTGGAAGAGATGACCCGTCATGCGAATGAAGCGGTGGCAGAAATCGGCGTGAGCGGGTTGGGGACGATCCCCTCATTCAAAGCGGCGCAATTTTTGGCAGAAATCAATGACGCGCATCCATTGAAAAGCGTGCGGAAAGCGGCGAGAAAAAGCCTGCATAAGCTGAAAACCGTTGGCATTGAGGTGGAAACGAGCATTAAACCGCTCCTGGGAGAAATCAAACATACCCGCTATAAAGCGATGATGAGTCCGGTGGATGGCACGGGAACGCAATTGATTTTGCTGACGCAGGAAATGCTGGCGGGCGATCTCCATTTTCTCCAGGTGGTCGCCAGCGATGAGGACGGCATTGCCGAATGCACCTCGAAACGCGGCATGACCAAAAAGATGTTTGCGAAATTGCCCGAAACCTTTGCGATGCAAATTGGCTCAAAAGAGCCGATGCTCGCGGAAGTTGACTATGAATTCGCCATGTCGCTGCTGTTAGACGCCGAAAAGGTGACGGAATCGCTGCCGGAAGAGTATGAATCCGGGAAAAACCTGTTCGAACTCACGCAGGCGCAAACAGTCGCCAATCCGGTCACTAACATGTTTGAGGCCGACGCATTGAAACAGCAGCCAGAACTCCTGAAAGCGTCAGGAGAGTTATTCAAAAATGATCATTTCTTAAGCTGGCATCTGCCGCTGAACGAACTCGGCGACTATGCGCAGGAACTTCTCGATCAGGATGATTCTCCGATTGAAATCTCTGAGGAGGTTCGGCAAGAGCGGAAAAATGACGTGTATCAAAAAGTGGTTGAGGCCAAAGTTGATGAGACGATGGTGCAGCGCCTGAAACGGCGGCTGGAAATCATGGCGTATCTCTTTGCGCAGCAAGGGAACGAAAACGATGCGAAAAAATCGCTCATGGCCGCGATCAGCCTTGGCGAGACGCCGCAAGCGGACTTGAAATCTCATCCATTTTTCCGCGAACTTCTAACCATCAGTTTAGCGGCAACGCAAGATGTGCTGGAAAGCGGCTATAACCCGGAAGAACTGGATCGCAAAGAATATTATCTCATGCGCGACGATGATGGCAACATCCGCGTCGAATTTTCGGATCAGTCCCATCACGACCATCATGACCACGAACATGACGAAAATTGCGATTGTGGGCATGATCACGACCACGAATGACGAACGCCGCCGGAAACGCATGTACGCGCATGTCGTTTCCGGTGATGAGAACAGCGCCATGAAGAGCATAAAAATCGGATTGATTGGGTTTGGCACGATTGGAACCGGAGTCATCAAAACTTTGCAAAAGCAGCGCGAATTGCTGACCGCCCGCACCGGCATGTCGTTCGAATTGGTGAAAATTGCCGATCTCGATATTACGACATCGCGCGGCGTGGAGGTCGCGCCGTCTGTGCTGACGACGAACGTCAACGATATTCTGGACAATCCTGAGATTGATATTGTCATCGAATTGATGGGCGGGTACGAACCGGCGAAAACTTTTATTTTACGCGCCTTGCGAAATGGCAAGCATGTCGTGACCGCGAATAAAGCCTTGTTAGCCTTGCATGGCAAAGAGATTTTCGAAACGGCGATGCAGCATCATGTTGATGTCGGCTTCGAAGCGAGCGTCGGCGGCGGCATTCCGATTATTCGTTCCATGCGGGAAGGGTTTGTGGCGAATAATTTCAGCGAAATTTACGGCATTCTGAACGGCACGACCAATTTTATCCTCACCGAAATGACGGAAAAAGGCGAGGATTACCATAAAGTGCTGCAACACGCCAAAGAGCTTGGCTATGCGGAAGCCGACCCGACCTTCGATGTCGAGGGGATTGACGCCACCCATAAAATCATCATTTTGACGTATTTAGCATTCGGGCAATACGTGACGATGGATCAGGTCTTTACCGAAGGGATCAGCCAGTTGCATCCGCTTGATATCAAACTTGCGGGGGAACTCGGCTATAAGGTCAAGTTGCTGGCAATCAGCCGCCGGATTGACAATGGCATCGAAGTGCGCGTTCATCCGACAATGCTTCACGCGCAGCATTTGCTGGCAAAAGTTGACGGCTCGTTTAACGCGATCTACGCAGTCGGCGATATTGTGGATTCCACGCTGTCGTATGGGCGCGGCGCCGGGATGATGCCGACCGCGAGCGCGGTGCTGAGCGATATTGTGGATATTGCGCGAGGCATTAACAGCGGCGTGGCGAATCGCGTGCCGTTGGTGTATCCATTGTCCGCGAATGAACAAGCGTTGACCGTCCAGCCGCGCAATCAGTTTGTGGCGCGGTATTACCTGCGATTTACAGTGCTGGACCGCCATGGCGTGTTGTCATCTATCGCCGGAATGCTGTCGGATCACAATATCAGCATTGCGTCTGTGATTCAAAAAGAAGTGCATCCGGTGGACAGCGTGCCGCTCGTCATGCTGACCTACGAAGCCTACGAACATGACATGCAGGAAGCGATTCGGAAAATCGAGCAATTAGACGGCGTGACCGCTAAAACGGTCGTAATTCGGGCGTTGTTGTGATTGCTCTGCTACCATAA
>CAZMEO010000468.1:0-2755 GCA_964565315.1 uncultured Candidatus Moduliflexus sp.
ATCCGACAATTCTGGCCGCGCCGGATTCTTCCTGAAATCACGCGGCGCGATGATGACGCGCACCTGCGGCAGCCCGGCGGCATAGACCAGAACGAACAGGTCTTCAATGGCCTGATCGCCGACCGGAATGCAGCCGACCGTCGCATTTTTGCCATGCAGATAAATATCGCCGCCCAATCGCGTCCGCTTGTCGCGCTCCGCCATCGCGCGGTCGAAATCGTTCGGATAATTCACGCGTAGCGAGAGATGATACGTGCTGTTCGGATTTAATATCTCAATGCGATAGAGTCCTTCCGGGATTTGTCCGTCGCCTTCGCGCAGTTTCGGGCCAAGCGTGCCGCTTGTCGCCGTAAATGGATAGGCCGTGATGCAGCGCCAGGTTTGCTCCTGTTTGCCCCAAACTTCGACGATCTGCTCTTCCTTGAACGCCAACAGCGCAAGCTGTGCTGGGAAATCGGCAAACCCGGCCTGCGCTAAATGCGGCTGCAAGCGGCGTCTCGCGTCCGCGCCATATTGCGCCATCACGTCACGCTCGCTGCGTCGTTTCAGCGGAGTGCGCAGAAAGCGAAAGAATGGAATGTCGAATACGATCCCGACCAACATCGCGCATCCGATGCCAGTGATAACCAGCAATCTGAGCCAGGCTTTTTTCATAATGTATTCACTATTCGAATTCCCGCTGTTTTAAGCAAGTTTTTCATTCTTGCGTTATGAAATTTTGATGAATTTTTCGCGGATCGCTTGACAAATTCAACTTTATATTGTAAAGTTCTTTATAGACGTTTTTATAGATGTCACCGCTGAAAATGAATATGACACAGACCTCACAGGTTTTAAAACCTGTGAGGTTTCTTTCACGAGAGGAGGAGGCTATGGGACTTCGAATTGCGTTGATTTTTGCCAGAGCGGAATTGCGGCGCGGCACGCGCATCAAGCATTTTATGGTGCCACCGTATAGTTTGCAGATTCTCAGCGCCCTCACGCCGCCGCAGCATCAGGTGCGGATTTTTGACGAATATCATCGGCTCGCCGACCCGAATCTTCAAGCTGATGTCATCGGCATCGGCGTCTGGACTGCTGCCGCGCCGCGAGCGTATGCGCTCGCAGAACAGTATCGGTCGCGTGGTATTCCGGTGATTCTCGGCGGACCGCACGTCACGGTACAGCCGCGTGAAGCCCTTTCCCACGCCGACGCCATCGTGATTGGCGAAGCCGAATCGGTCTGGGAACAGGTGTTGCAAGATGTCGAACGCGACCAGTTACAGGCGATTTATCATGGCGAGCCGCTGTCATTAGCGCAATCGCCTGCGCCGGATTGGTCGCCGATTCAGCGCAACGACTACATCGCGCAGGTGTCGATGTCCACGTCACGAGGCTGCTGCCGCTCCTGCGATTTCTGTTATGAAAGCTGCCTGCCCAAGCCGAATTACCGCCAGCGTCCGCTGGAATACGTACTGAAAGAATTCGACGAGCGCCCGTTTCCGGTGATTGCGTTCATCGATAACGATTTGATGATTGATCGCACCTACGCCAAAGCGCTGCTGACCGCCTTGATTCCCAAAAAACGCCTCTGGCTCGGCATGACTTCGATTTCGACGGCGGATGATGAGGAACTGCTCGATTTGATGGCCGCGTCAGGCTGTCGCACGTTGTTTGTCGGTTTTGAAAGCATTCAGCCGGACAGCCTGCGGGAAGTGCATAAAGGGTGTAATCGCGTGGAAAACTATCTGCGCAACATCAAACGGATCCATGATCGCGACATTATGGTCAACGGCAGCTTCGTGTTCGGCTTCGACCATGACGACGAGAACGTCTTTGACCGCACCGTGCAATTCGGCATTGACGCCCGCCTCGAAACCGCCACGTTTACGATTCTGACGCCGTATCCCGGCACGGCGCTGCATCAGCGGTTAGAGGCTGAAGACCGCATAACTGACCGCGATTGGGGGCATTACGACACCACCAGAGTGGTGTTCCGCCCGGCGAAGATGTCGGCGGAAACGTTGGAAGCAGGCTATTTTGCGGCGTATAAGAAATTTTATTCGTGGTCATCCATCATGCAGCGCTGCCGCCGCCATGAGCCGGGCTTCGGCCAGCGCTTGCTGCTGAATGTGGCCTATAAGCGCGTCGAGCCGCTCTATCGTTTCCTGAACAATCCGCTTCCAGCGGGCTGGCTGCGTTCGCTGTTCCACTGGTATGCGCGGGCGTGGTGACTTTATGGAGGGCTGGCTGGTAGGGCGGGGTTGCGTCCCCGCCAATTTTTTTTACAGCGGGGACATAACCCCGCTCTACCGAATAGTTACGCGGCTGATTTTTTCACTAACGTTCGAATCACATCCGCTGCTTTTTGCGGATTGAAGGGCTTTTTGATAAACATTCGCACGCCAAGCTTAAAGACCTCTTCCCGCACTTCTTCCATGTCGAGGCCGCTGATCACAATGATGTTAGTGCTTGGGTCAATCTCAAGAATCTGCCGAATGGCGTCCACGCCGCTTAAGCCAGGCATCGCCAAATCCATCGTCATGAAATTCGGGCGGAGGCGCGTAAACATCTCAATAGCTTCGCTGCCGTTAGTGGCTTCGCCAAGCGCAGTCGCGCCGAGCAGTTCCAGCGTCTGATTCAGGAAGGAGCGCACCACGCGGGAATCATCGGCCAGCAAAAAGCGCAGCGACGATAAATCGCCCTGAAAACGCAGGTCTTTCCTGAAATACATGTGATCCTTCTCGAAGAATTCGCTGCGCAGCGCCGTTGAGGA
>CAZMEO010000469.1:0-2747 GCA_964565315.1 uncultured Candidatus Moduliflexus sp.
TAACCTATTGATTCTGGTTATATTCGAAGAACCATTTCGTATTCAACGTTTCCAGAAATCCGTCAGCCTGCATGGATTTGATGGCGGCGTTAAATGGCTCGACAAGGTCTGATTTCGGCTTGAAAATAAACCCGAATTCCTCTGTGCCGAGCGGGTCGCCGATGGTTTTGAGTTTCCCTTGATTTGCGCCGACATACCCCCGGCTTGACGCGGCATCCATCAGCACCATGTCCACGTCTCCGCCTAATAGCGCCTGAACCGTCGCGCCGAAATTTTCGAACAGCTTAATGCGCGGATTCGCTTCATTTCCGTCTAACACACTATATACCGCAACATAAAAATTGGTCGTGCCGGTTTGTGAACCAATTAACAAATCTTCCTGTTTTTTAAATTCTTCTGCATTCGTAAAGCGGCTTTCATCGGAGCGCACCAACATGAACTGCTGCGACACCATATACGGTATCGAAAAATCCACCTGCTGCTTGCGCTCATCCGTAATCGTGATGCCGTCCATGCCCACGTCAAACTGGCCTTCGTGAATCGCGGCGATCATCGTATCCCACGCCGCGACCTGCCAGTCAACGTTGCAGTTCAACCGCTTGCAGATTTCATTGACGGCGTCATATTCCCAGCCAGCCGCTTTGCCGGTTTTCGGATCAATAAAATTTAACGGCGTGTAATCGTTGCCGGTCACGGCGACGACCGTGCGCCCCTGCAAATCCGGCAGTGCCGTGTCTTCCGCCATGCTGGCGGCGGCAAATACCATGAGTAGGCTCACACTCATGAACATCATCATCATTTTTTTCATACAGTTTTCCCTTTCTAAAAAAGTTCGTTTGTAAACACTCTCATCTGTCAGACACCTTGAAGGTGTCTGACAGATTCTCCAACATTTCTCAGCCAACGCGCTGCGACGAAATTGTCAAGCAAAACTCATCGGAGCGATTTATTGCATCACCTGACTTTCCCATTCGTTCGTTTCGAACCAGTAATGCTTCCGCTCTTTCAGCCAGCCTTCGGAATTGACGACTTCAATCCAGTTGTTGAAATAGTTAAGCGTATCGAAATCCCCTTTTCTGACGGCAAATCCAATCGGCTCTTTCGTGAAATTTTCCGGGAGCGGCAGGAACAGCTTTTCAGGATATTTTAACGCCTGATACGCTGGCAGCGGCGCGGACGCGACAACCGCATGCACCCGGCCATTCAGCAATTCTTGAATCGTCTGCGATTCATTTTCGAACAGGCGCAATTCCGCGTTCGGCATATATTTTTTCACGGCATCTGCGGCGGTCGTCCCGATTCGAGCGGCAATCGCGATTTCTGGCTTATTAAAATCTTCGATTGACGCGAATCCGGCGGCTTTTTCTTTATGCGCCACGAGCGACATGCCAGTATAATCATACGGCGTCGAGAAATTGACTTTCAGGTTGCGATCCGGACGAATGCCCATGCCGCCGATAATCACGTCAAACTTGCCGGTCAGCAGCGCCGGAATAATGCCCGACCACTGCGTCGGCACGAATTCCACCTGCACGCCCATGTCAGCGGCTAATCTGGTCGCCACATCAATTTCGAAGCCGATAAATTTGCCATCTTTGTCCTGCATCGCCCAGGGAACGAAGGTGGACATGCCCACCTTCAACACGCCGCGTTTAAGCGCCTGCTCAAGCGTGCTGTCCTGCACAAGCTGCTGCCGGACATCCTGCGCGAACAGCGGGCTTGCAAGAATAATGGTCATCATTGCCACAATACAGATCGATACAACCAAACGAACACGTTTCATCATTCCACTCCTTATAGTGATCTCACGCTGACCGGAAACCTCTCTTCAATCAATCGTTTCTGGCAGCATAAATAAATAATTCGTGCATAATTCAATCAACAATTTACCGCGATGAAAACCACCTCCTTTTCTTGATGGCAGACCTCGGTAGCCCTACGCGGCGGGGGTATGAGCGACGATTCCCGCCGCGTAGGGCGGGGCTACCGGTTGAATCGCTACAATATCTGGCTGAGAAAGGCTTGCGTCCGCTCCTGTTTCGGCGCGGCAAAAAACTGCGCGGCCTCAGCTTCTTCGACGATCCGCCCATGTTCCATAAACACAATCCGGTCGCCGACTTCTCTGGCAAAGCCCATTTCATGCGTCACGACAACCATCGTCATCCCTTCCTGCGCTAATGTTTTCATGACTTCCAGCACTTCGCCGATCATCTCCGGGTCTAACGCGCTGGTCGCTTCATCGAACAGCATGACTTTCGGCATCATCGCCAACGCCCGCGCAATCGCGACCCGCTGCTGCTGTCCGCCGCTCAATTGCGCCGGATAGCTGTCGGCTTTCTCCCGAATGCCGACTTTTTCGAGCAATTGCATCGTCATCTCAGCCGCGTCCCGTTCCGATTTCTTGCGCACAAGCTTCTGCGCTAAATTGATATTCTGTTTGACCGTCAGATGCGGGAAGAGATTGAACGATTGAAACACCATGCCGACTTCTTTGCGAATTTCAAGGCGATGTTTTTTCTGATGGTCTAACGGAATGCCGTCAATGACGATAGCGCCGCTGTCGCGCTCTTCCAGGCCGTTGAGACAACGCAGAAACGTAGATTTTCCCGAACCTGACGGGCCGATCACGACGACGACCTCGCGCCGATTCACTGTCAACGAAAAATCCTGAAGCGCCGCCACTCCGTTCGGAAACGTCTTGCTGACATGCGCGACTGTGATGATGGTATCCTGATTCATGGAGCGTC
>CAZMEO010000470.1:0-2737 GCA_964565315.1 uncultured Candidatus Moduliflexus sp.
TCGAAAACGTGTCGTCAGAACTGCGGCGCGAAGCCGACCTGTTTATTTCCGGGTACTTAATTCCAAACCTGCTGCCAGCCTCGCCAACGCCGACCAAAGCCGCCTGGGGCACGATTGGCTCGCGGATGCGCGGCGTCTGCTACAATCACACGGCGAAAGGCTACGGCTTCTTGCGGGCGATGAAAACGATTGCGCCGGATTTGTGGCGCATTGATTCCCGCCAGAAAGATTCGCCCTATTACAGCGTCTTTTTCCACGATTCGCAGTTGCCGGATGAAGTGAATTTCACGGAACTGCCGAGCCGCAGCCTGATTTTTGAGTTTGAGGTGGCGGAAGCGGAAGGGCATGAAAGCGGGATGCAGGCGAAAAAGATGCAGTTAGTCAGCCCGCAGCGGCGCTTGTTGGCAAGTTATAGCGGTCATTATCATAGCTATAGCCATAGCAGCAGCAGTCACAGCCATGCTACAAGCCAGGCCGCGCCGACAGCCACGACGCCGACGGCTGCCGCAAGCTCGAGCAGCGCGAACGCGACGACCTCGTCGAATGGGAATAATGGAACGGCTGCGGCAGCAGTTGTCGCCCCCGTTGTCAGCGAAACGGTCTAAAATGAGCGCAAACGCTTGTTTTTGCTGCAAAAGCAAGCGTTTGCGCTCCTTCAAACAGTCAAAATCGCCATTCGAGCAGGCTTTTCTAAATGCGTCGCCTCTAACAACGCATCGTTTTGCAAAATCTCCCGCGTCATCCCATCCGCAGCAATCCGGCCTTCATGCAAAATCATCGTGCGCTCGCACACATCCAGCACCATGTCAAGATCATGCGTCGCAATAATTTTGGTGTGCGTAAAGGTTTTCAACAGATTGATCAGATTGCGCCGGGCTTTCGGATCAAGATTCGACGTCGGTTCATCCATCACCAAAATATTGGGCTGCATGGACAGCACCGTTGCGATGGCAATTGACCGCTTCTGCCCTTCAGACAAGCGATAGGGCGGCTTGTCTTTGACATGCGCTAATCCCACCTGTGTCAGCGCCGCCATCACGCGGTGTTCCACTTCTTCAAGCGGCAAGCCTAAATTCAGCGGGCCGAACGCCACATCATCATAGACCGTCGGCATGAACAGTTGGTCGTCCGGGTCTTGAAACACCATGCCGACCGTGCGTCGGACAGTGGCAAGCGTCTGTTTGGTGACGGGAATGTCGCCGACGCGCACGTTCCCATGCGTCGGCATGAGATAGCCGTTCAGATGAAGCAGCAGCGTGGATTTTCCTGCGCCGTTCCCGCCGATCAGCGCGACCGATTCGCCATGCGTGATGCTGAACGAGACGCCTTGCAAGGCCAGCGTGCCGTCAGGATAGGCATATTGCACCTGCTGCATTTCAATACGATGATGACTCATAAGATGATGCGCGTCAAAAGATTTCCGAACAGAAGCGATAGATTGAAAAAACGAAGGCCGAGAAAAACGACGCCCCAGCCTGCAAGAAACAGCAGGTCTTTCGCCTGAAATCGAGGCTGGCGAGCGAGGCGGATTTCTCCGTCAAAACCGCGCGAAAACATCGCGAGATGAATGCGTTCTGCGCGAGCAATCGCGCGCAACAGCAGATGACCGACGAGCGCGCCCCAGATATTCAGGCTGAGCCCTCTGCCGGAAAACGAGCGCAGCGCCCGCGCCCGCGCCATCTGCGCCGCTTCTTCAAGCAAGACGAAGAGATAGCGATAGACAAATAACAACTGCACGACAAAGACGCGCGGCACGCCAATCTGCTCGAACGCCATGCAGACACCATGCCAGCCGGTGGTCGCGACAAGAATGATCGCCGCCGCAATCGTCAGCATTCCGCGAAGCAGAATCGAGCCAAACGAGACCCAGCCGCCGGAGATCGGGATGACGCCGATATGCATCACGATTTCGCGATCAAAGACGGGATTGAACAGGCCGATACATAGGAGGAACGGCAGCGCGACGCCGATGCGTTTCAGCAGAAAGCCGGTCGGAATATCCGCCGCGCCCGCCATGACGACAGGATACAGGAGAAACGGCATCACGCCGGACAGATTGCCGGGCGGAAACGACATGACCGCGATGATGTAGAGCAACGCGGTCAGCAGCTTGGCGCAAGGATCAAGGGCATGAATGCGCGTCTGCTGACGCGCAAGCGTTTCGATATATCCCAGTTCGAGGAGAAAATCAGCCTGTTTCGCCATGCAATTGTTATGAAACAGCCCCGGTTCTCCCCTTTCTCAACGCCAACCCAATACCGGTCGCCAGGCACAGGATGCACACTCCGCCAATCAGCCCGGCAGCGCTTGTCCCTGCGTTCACGGCAGGCCAGGCGTCTTCTGCTGCGTCGGCCTCAGAAGATGCCGTTTTGAAGTTATAATCCGGAAGCGCTGCGGTTTTTTCCTGAATCGCCGCGAGCGACGCATAAATTGAATGTTCCGGAGTGTCGAATTCTTCGCGTCCGGTGGCATGAAAAAGCGCCCATTCCAGCCCATCGGGATTGGCGGACGCAAACCAGGACAGCACTCCGGCGGTCATCACGGCAGCCGCGCCTAATCCAAGCAAGACCGGTTTCAGTGAGCGCGACGTTTGCGGCGCGGCGCTGCCGGATTCAAGCAATTCAGGCCGCGTCTGCCAGATAAACAACACGACGACAGCCGTTGCAATCCCTTCGACGATGCCGATTGCGAAATGAATCGGCTGCATCAGCATGACGAACGTTCGGAACGGGAGATC
>CAZMEO010000471.1:0-2735 GCA_964565315.1 uncultured Candidatus Moduliflexus sp.
CCTGACGGCAGCCTGCGTCATCCCGGCGCGATGGACGGCAATAACTGGGTGGAATGGAAAGATTTGGCGCAGATTGATAACGCGCATTCCTCCGACCGCCAGAATCTCTGGAATTACTGGCTGGAAATGTTCGTGTTTTATTGCGGCCTCGGCGTGCGCGGTTTCCGCTGCGATGCGGCCTATCATGTGCCTGCCGACCTCTGGCGCTTCCTGATTCCCCGCGTCAAAGAGCAGTTCCCGGATGCAATCTTTTTGGGTGAAACGCTCGGCTGTCAGCCGTATCAGGTGGTTGAAGTGGCGGAAGCGGGGTTCGATTTTATCTCGAACAGTTTCAAATGGTGGAATCTGAAAGATGAGTGGTTTCTCGAACAGAACCGACAATACGCCCGCCGCGCTCCATCGATCACCTTTCCAGAGAACCATGACACGCTGCGGTATGCCCATGAAACAAACGGCAATCAGCGCATGGCAATTATGAAATACGCGCTTGGCGCGTACATCTGTTCCAGCATTTCCATTACCATCGGCTTTGAATTCGGTTTCCGCCGCCAGATTCACGTGGTGCATACCGATCCGTCATGGTGGGAACCGAAACTGTACGACATTTCCAGCGAAATCGCCAAAATCAACGCAATCAAAGCCCAATACGAGGTGCTTCAGCAAGACAATTATTTAGACATCTTGCGCCTGAATGACGGACGCCTCTTTGGTTTTTCGAAAGAGAGCGTCAACGGCAAAGAAAAAATCGTCGTGCTTGCCAATCCTGAGAATCATGGCACGCATACGGTGAAAGTGCCGAATCTGTTCAATCTCATGGGAACGACGAAGGTGCAGGATATTTCGCCGAATCGCCAGGCGAAACAGGTGGCGGACAATTTCGAACACCAGTTAGAACCGGGCGAAGTCAAAGTCCTGTACGCCACGCGCTAAATTTTTTCTCACCACGAAACACGCGAAACACACGAAAAGAAAAACGTTTTCATATAGTTTCGTATGAATATTTTTTATAAATTTTCGTGTGTTTTGTGTGTTTCGTGGTGAATCACGCATTATGCGAATCAAGGACATTTTATTTAGCGAACGACCACCAGCGAACGCCTCGATTCGCGGCTGGGTACGCACGAAACGCGACGCCAAAGGCTTTGCGTTTTTGGAAATCAACGACGGTTCATGTTTAAAAAATCTTCAGGTGATTCTTGAGGAATCCGTCGCCGGATTCGAGGCGCTCAAAGACATCAACACCGGCGCGTCGGTGGCGATAGACGGCAACATCGTCGAATCGCCAGGCAAAGGCCAGAAATGGGAACTCCGCGCTACCTCAATCAGTTTGATCGGCGAAGCCGACGCCGAAACCTTTCCTTTGCAGAAGAAACGCCATTCCGACGAATTTCTCCGCACGATTGCCCATCTTCGCCCGCGCACCAATAAATTCGGCGCGATGTTTCGCATTCGCTCGGAAAGCGCGTATGCCGCGCATCAATTTTTCCACGAAGGCGGGTTTTATTACGTGCATACGCCGATTATCACCGGCTCAGACTGCGAAGGCGCGGGGCAGATGTTCCGCGTGACCACGCTGCCGACGGCTTTCGTGCCGCCGCAAGGTGAAGCGGCGTTCGAGCAGGATTTTTTCGGCAAAGAAGCAAGCCTGACCGTTTCCGGTCAGTTAGAAGCCGAAGCCTACGCCTGCGCGCTTGGCCGCGTTTATACCTTCGGCCCGACGTTCCGCGCTGAAAATTCCAACACGCCGCGCCACGCCGCCGAATTCTGGATGATTGAACCGGAAGTCGCGTTTGCCGATTTGACGGATAACATGGCATTAGCAGAAACGATGGTCAAATACATGACTGCGCGTATTATGGAGCAGTGCGCGGACGATCTCGAATTGTTCGCCAAATTCGTGGATGAGACGCTGATGAGCCGTTTGGATAATCTCATCAACAGCGACTTTGCGCGGCTGCCGTATCAGGAAGCGATTGATATTTTGAAAGCTTCCGGCAAAACGTTCGAATTTCCGGTCGATTTCGGCACGGATTTACAGACCGAACATGAGCGTTATTTGTGCGAAACCCATTTCAAAAAGCCGGCCATCGTCTATGATTATCCGAAAACCATCAAGCCATTTTACATGCGCTTGAATGACGATAATCGCACAGTGCGGGCGATGGACGTGCTTGTGCCGGGCGTCGGCGAACTGATCGGCGGCAGTCAGCGCGAGGATCGGCTCGACATTTTGCAGCAGCGCATGGCGGAAGCGAAGATGGACACCGCTCCATATTGGTGGTATTTCGACCTGCGCCGCTTCGGCAGCGTCCCGCATTCCGGCTTTGGCATGGGTTTCGAGCGCTTTTTGATGATGATCACCGGCGTCAGCAATATTCGCGACGTGATCCCGTTTGCCCGCACGCCGAAAAACCTTGAATTTTAGCGAGATACGTGTCAGACACCTTGAAGGTACCTGACACGTAGGAGAATATTATGCCAAAATCACTCGTGATTTACTATTCGTTGGAAGGCAATACCAGATTGATTGCCAAAGCCGTCGCTGAAACGCTTCAGGCGAAACTGTTGGAGTTGCAGCCGGTGAAAAGCATTCCGAACAAAGGTCTTTTCAAGTTTTTCTGGGGCGGGAAGCAGGTGATGATGAAGGAACGCCCGGAATTGCAGCCCTTCACCATCAATCCCGCTGAATACGAATTGATCGTGCTTGGCACGCCGGTCTGGGCAAGCAGCTATGT
>CAZMEO010000472.1:0-2733 GCA_964565315.1 uncultured Candidatus Moduliflexus sp.
CATATTTTACGGCGAATTAGCGGCGGGGCAGCCGGTTGACGCGGCGGTGACTCAGGCGCGTTTAGGTATTTACACCCAATTCAAAGACCGCCGCGATTGGGGCACGCCGGTCGTCTTCATGCGCTCTCCCGATGGGATGCTCTGGGATATGGCCGCCCTTCAAACAAGTTCCTCGACGAAAGCGGCGACGCCAGCGCCGGACGCGAATGCCATGTTAGAAGGACGGCGCTGGGCGTGTTTGATCGGCGCGAACGACTATGACGATCCGGCCGTTCCGCCAATCGCCCACCCCGAAGCGAATGTGGACGCCTTTACGCGCATTCTGGAAGATAAACGGCTGGGCGATTTCGATCAAGTCGTTGCGTTAAAAGGGAAAACCCATACCGAAATCATTCGCGAAATCAAGCGCATTTCCGGGCAGTTGAAGGTCGCGGATTTGCTGCTGATTTACGTCTCTGGCTACGCGCTGTTGGATAAAGAAGAAACCGGCAAACTCTATCTGATCGCGCAAGGGACTGACCTGACCGACCTGCCTGGCTCGGCGATTGATTTGGGGCGCGTCAAATCCTTTTTGGATAAATCGGAAGCGCGGCAAAAAATCTTGATTTTAGACTGTCAATATGGCGGCCAGAGTTTCGCAGCGCCAGCGCCTGATCCGGGGTTGCTGCGCGCGCAGTTGCAGCTTGAAAGCAACGGCAAATATCTCATCAGCAGCCCGGTAGAATCCGGCGCTCCTGCCAAATCTGCCGGAACAGAAGACGCCCGCAGCCCGCTGACAGCCGCCTTGCTTGACGGCATTCTCACCGGCAAAGCCGACTTAGATCAGAGCGGCAAGATCACCGTGAACGAATGGTTTACGTATGCGCAGCGCCAATTCAGCGACCGACGGCTGCCTGCGCCGCTGAAATGGGACGATGGCGCGGCGGGCAACTGGGTGGTGGCGCGTGCCATCACCGCATCGGGACAGGAGAGCAAACCCCTGCCAACCAGTCTCAAGCGGAATTATAAGTACATCAGCGAGATGTTCCGCGATGGCAGCATTATCCCGTTTTTAGGCTCGGAAATGGCGCTTGAATTGGTCGCGCCGCCTGACGCAGATGGAAAAGCGGCGGTTTTCAGCGATCCGCCGTTAGAGCGAGAGTTAGCGCAAAGAATGGCGGGGCAGGCCGAATTACTGCAAGACGCCGGATGTAATCCGCTGACCGTGATTTCACAATACTACCAGATGCATGTCGTCGGCGCCAGACCGCTGTTTTACCGGCAGTTGAAAAAGCTTTTTCCGCAGCAGTTGCGCCCCGGTCAGGTTCATCGCTTTTTAGCGCAGCAGGCGAAACCGATGCTGGTCATCACCGCCAGTTACGATACGCTGTTGGAACAGGTGTTCCGCGAACAGGGCAAGCCGTTTGCGGTGGTGACGCATGTCGCGTATGCCGAAGATGAAGGGAATCTCGGCAAAGTGGTGGTGCAGTATTCCGACCGCCCGGAGAGTGCGGAGATCGGTCTGTCCGACGAATTGAGCATTGATTTGGACAGATGGTGGGTGTTCTATAAAATTCAGGGGACGTTCGACCTCTTTATCAAGGGATTGGGCGGCAAAGAAGAGGTGGACTCGATTGTCATTTCCGAAGAGGATTATATCGCCAGATTCAGCCGGTCGAGCGACCAGCACCGCACGCTTCCAACTCTGTTTCATCGGCTGTTTCAGCAGCGTCAACTCCTCTTTTTGGGCTATCGGATGTGCGATTGGAATTTCCGTTCCCTTGTGCATATTCTGCGCAAAGATGAAAAAATCCGCAAGGTCAAAGGCTACGCCGTCCGGGATAATCCCCCTGATTTTGAGCGCTTCTACTGGGAGAGCATGAACGTGCAGCTTATCGAATCCACCGCGTCGGAATTTATTCACGGCCTCGCGGCGGAAATGGGACTGGATGTTTGATGCTGGTTTCTGGATGCTGGATGCTGGATATTTGATGGGTGATAATTGATAATGGAGGGGGAGATGAGTTATAAAAATCTGGAAGTTTGGCGATTGGCGAGGGAATTGGTGATTGCTATTCATAAAATGACGCTTGTTGAATTGCCGAAATTCGAAATGTATGAAGAAGGGAGTCAAATTCGACGTTCTGTCAAATCGGTGAAATCAAACATCGTTGAAGGCTATGGACGACGGAAGTATAAACAGGAATTTCTGCATTTTCTGTCTTATGCAATTGCCTCAAATGACGAAACCACAGACCATTTGGAAACGCTGCTCGAAACAGAATCATTGGAAAATAAGGAATTATACGATCAACTTCATAGCCGTTTAGATACGTTAGGCAGAAAGCTCAATCTGTTTATCCAGGCCGTCGAAAAGAACCATCAGAGCGAAAAATGAAAATCATTATGACTACTCAACATTTTACATCACATATCGAACATGTAGAATCTGAAGCTCCGTATCCAGCCCCAAGCATCCAGCATCCAGCATCCAGCATCCAGAATCCAGAAACAAGCATCCAGCCTTATAAAGGGCTTGCGCCGTATGATGTTGCGGATAAGGACAATTTTTTCGGGCGCGAGCGCGAGACGCAGATTCTGCTCGACAAAATTTTCGCGAACAATATCACGCTCCTGTTCGCGGGGACTGGCGTGGGCAAAAGTTCGCTGCTGCGTGCCGCGATCATGCCGGGATTGATGGAACAGCACGCGCTGGATGTCGTCTATTACGCGGATTGGGTCAGCGAGCCGTTG
>CAZMEO010000473.1:0-2721 GCA_964565315.1 uncultured Candidatus Moduliflexus sp.
CGACCTGTTCGACCGCATGGGCAAAATCAACGAGCGCCGCAAGGAGGTCTTCGGCGCGTTAGCGAATCAGGCGCTCCGCTCCGACCGCATCGTCACGCAGAACAACTGCGTCCCCCGCGACATGATCGCCATCGGCAGCCGCCTGATTTTCGGCTACAACGTCTTTCTCGGCCTGAAAAAAGAAACGCAGGTGTCGGACGTGTTCAGCGTCTATGAGATGAAAGACGACCGCTTCGAAGACATAGACGGCGACTTTCTGAACGACCCGCAATTCGTCAAAGATTTCCGCAATCAATACGCCTATTACAAAGACACCCGCTTTGCCACGTTTTACCGCAAAGGCGCGAATCTGCTGATGCTGTTCCATATCGGCGACAGCGCGGAGGTCAAGGCGTTCAAATGGCTGATCGGCGAGGACGGCAGCCTGAAATATCTCGATAATCGCTCGGAACGGGAGTTCAGCTATCCGCCGCAGCACGATTTCGAATGGACGCGGGCGACTCGCGACAATTTCGTCTATGGCACGCATCCGCACGTTTCGATTCAAGACCGCGTCTTCGTCGAAACCGTCGGCGGCGATTTGACCGTCAAAGTGGAAAACAACACCGAAACCGGCGAAGGGATTTATACCGAGCCGGTGGACAACGCGCTGCAAAAATTGGAGGACGCGGAGGTCTTTTACGCCATTCTCGGCTCGATTATCCTGCTGAAAATCCTGCCGTATCAGGAGCAGCAATACCGCTACATCATTTTCGACGAAAAACTCGGCGTCGCGACCCGCGTGGACGAAATTCAACGCGCCGCGATCCGCCTGCCGGATGACGACGGCCTGATTTTTCCCGGCGGCTATTTCCTGCAAAACGAGGGCTACAAGGCGTTCAACATCAAGACCGACGGCATGAAATTTCTTCGCATGACGCGCTCGCCGAACGGCGAAGATTTTCTCTACGTCTTTTACCACGACATCACGGGCGAATATATTCTTTTGCAATACAATTTGATCAACAAAAAGGTCGAAAGCCCGATCACCTGTCACGGCTTCACGGTGTACGACGACGGCAAAATGGTCTTTTTCAAGGCGGGACAGGAAGCGCAGAAAAGCCACGCAATTCAGGTCTGGCAGACGCCGTTCGTCGCCGACATGACGGTCGTGGCGATAGACCAGAACACCTACATGGCGCGAGTCGGCAACAGCGAACTGGTGCGCGGCATTTCGGAAATGCGCTCGATTTACAATTTGGTGCGCACCGAGCATATTTACCTCGGTTTGTACCATGAAATCGTCCGCAAAGTCACCTCCGCGCTCGACATGTTCTACTGGCTCGACAGCCGCGAAGTCTTCGATCCGCGCTCCGTCCTAATCGAAATTCAATCCACCGCCAAAGCCGCGATTGACGAATACGACAAAGTCGTGCAGATTCGCAAAAACACCGAAGAACGCCTGAAAGAAGCCGAAAAAGGAACGGCGGAGCTGATCAGTTCGGTCGCCACGCTGCAATACGACAGCGTCGAAAAATTCGTCGGCGCGTTGGCGCAACTGCAACTGCGGCGCGGCGAAATCATCACGCTGAAAGACCTGCGCTACGTGGATTTGAAGCGCGTCGAGCGCATCGAAAAAGAGGTGGTCGAAAATTACGACCGCATTTCGACGGATTGCGTCGCGTTCCTGCTGCGGGATGACGCGCTTGTCCCCTTCAACAAGTCGTTAGACGGCATCGAGGCGCAGATTCCGGCCATCAAAAAGACGCTCGACATGCAGGCGGTCGGCGACGCGCTGACCGGCCTGAATCAGAGCCTCGACCTGCTGACCGAGCTTGTCAACACGCTGAAAATCGAAGACGCGACCCAGACCGCCAACATCATCGAAAACCTTTCGACCGTCTATGCGCGGGTGAATCAGGCCAAAGCGCTCTTTGCGAAACAGCGCAAGGCGCTCCAGTCGGGCGAAGTCGCGCTGGAATTCACGGCGCAGTTCAAGCTGATCAATCAGACCGTCGCGAATTTCCTCGATCAGGCCGTGACGCCTGCGAAATGCGAAGAATTGCTGACGAAAACGATGGTGCAGATCGAGGAGTTGGAAAGCCGCTTTTCCGATTTCGACGAATACCTCGAAAAGCTTTCCGCCAAGCGCGAAGAGATTTACAGCACCTTCAACACAAAGAAAATTCAGCTTGAAGAGGGCTTGAACAAAAAGACGACGCAGCTTCTCGGCTCGGCGAACCGCATCTTGACCGGCATCGTCAACCGGCTCGGCACGTTCAAGACGATTGACGAAATCAACGGCTATTTCGCGGCGGATCGCATGGTCTTGAAAGTGCGGGAAATCATCGCGCAGTTGCAGGAACTCGGCGACAGCGTGAAGGCCGAAGACGTGGCGAGCCGCCTGAAAAGCTCGCAGCAGGACGGCATCCGGCAGTTGAAAGACCAGATCGACCTCTATGCGGGCGGCGGCGACGTGATTACGCTCGGCAATTTCCAATTCACCGTGAACCGGCAGGCGTTCGGGCTGACGACCGTGCAGCGCGACGGCCTGATGTATTTCCATTTGACCGGCACGGAGTTTTTCGACCAAATCACGAGCGAGGCGTTTCAGGCCACCAAACGCTTCTGGGCGCAAGATTTGATCAGCGAAACCGAGCGGATTTACCGCTCCGAATATCTCGCCTACAAATTCCTGACAGCGCGGCAGAAAGAGCTTCCCGCGCTCGTCGCCGAACCGGG
>CAZMEO010000474.1:0-2715 GCA_964565315.1 uncultured Candidatus Moduliflexus sp.
GTGATTCTCTTATTTGCGTCTGTTGCGGTTGGGTTCGGCTTATATGCCAATACGCAGCGCAATGCTGCCGAGCAGCAATCGCGGATCGCTCGAATTCGAGCGCTCATCGCGTACGCGTATGACGATAATTTCACGGAGCAACGCGAACGCGCGGCTTTGTTAGTGCAGCACGCAGACCAGTTGAACCAGAAATATCACGGCAATATGCAGCGTGAGATTAACACCGCGTTACGCACGATTTTCCACACGGCGTTCATTACCAAGGAACCCTACAATTCGAAGCTTATTGAACAAGTCTGCCAGAAGGTGCGCTTGAAGATCGCGTTAACAGAGGACGAATGGACGCAATTTACCGACAATGCGCTGGACTACACGCCGGTCTGTTCTGAATTGCAGCAAACATACCCGTTGCAGTTGCGCAGCGCTCCGATGATCACGACTGATTACATGCCGTTGTCTCTCAATTTGGCTGACGAAGGTGGATACGGAATATTAGTCGGTGACGTCGTGAATAACTTCGAGCCTGGAGATACGGGAATTTTTGACGAGGCTACCGGCTTACTGTGGGAGAACTCCGATCCGCTTCAGAAATTGACTCACGCTGAGGCCAAAGGCTATTGCGACGCCAAGAAGGATGGCTGGCGGCTGCCGACCGTGGAGGAATTGCTGTCGCTCACTCATCGCCAGTTTATTAGTTCCCAGTTTGCTCAACTAAAAGCCTGGGTATGGAGTGCGGATTTGAGGCAAGGAAAAAGCGAAATTTCGGCGACGTCAGCATGGGGCGTCCGTTTCAGCCGCGGCGTCGTGAGTTGGCACAATGTCACCTACAAGGGATCCGTGCTTTGCGTGCGTTCCGGCCAATAATTTGATGCTTTGGTTATTCGAATATTTGCCCTTGCGAGGTTTGGAGTGGTCGCTCCCACCGATCTTTGTCGTTGTCAGACACCTTGAAGGTGTCTGACAGCTTTTTTCCTGCCCACAATAAAATTTCAGGAACAGGAGAAACCCCTAGACCTCGCGCCGTCATAAGCTCATTGCGGCGAAATCATCAGCGCTCCGATGTTCATCAGAAAGGCGCAGAGCGCAAAACCGACAATGACGCCGAAGAGAAACACGAGAAACGCATACGCCGCCAATTCCCATTTGGAGCGGGAACGCGCGGCTTGAGAATGGGGGGCGTTGTGATGAAGCGGGCCGCGCCGATGGGAAGCGGCGTCTTTGAACGCTTCGTCGAACTGGCGTTCATACGCTGGAGTTGACCAGGAGAACGCATCGTTGTCACCTTTAGCTTTGTAGAGGCCAGCAAACCCGCGCCGGACAAGCTCAAGGCCAAGATTCTCTTTTTTCCATCCCAACACATTTCTGGTAAATACCATCGCCAGAATCCGCCCGCTCTGGTCTTTGACCAAATCGCCATTGGGAAACTGGGCGTATTCAATCAACACGTCTTTCTGTTCGATCTGACGGAGAAACACGGTCGATTCCGCCGCGCCCGGCTCTAATTTCTGCATTTCCTGAAGTTGAAGCAGATCCAGATCAACGACCGGTTTGTTCAAGAGTTTGGCGTTGGCATTCATTCCGCCGGGGCAGGTGATTTTGACAAGGCGGATGATCACGTTTTGCTGGTAATGTCGCAGAAGTCGGCGCGTTTTCCAGACGGCAAAAAACGTTTCGCCGTTGAAGACCTGCGTGCAATGCACGACAGCCGTCTTCATTTGATAGGGAAGGCGACGCTGAGGTTCACGAGATTTTTTTGCCATGCAGCCTCTCCGTTGTTGAGCAAGTTGATTGTTCGAACGATAGCGCATTCAGGCGGGGTTGTCAATCAAAAAATGCGGAGCGGCCTTAACTCAGCGTGTTGCAGGGGGTTCAACGGAGTGACATCAAAAAAACCTGTCAGACACCGCCAGGGCGTCTGACAGGTCTGTGTCAAATCTTCCAATATTTCGGCTTCCAGAAGCCGTCGTCGGTCTGTTCGAAATCGCTAAACATCGTTGGTTCGCTTTCCAGCATCTTTTTGAGAATCAGGCTGAAGACGTAGGCGATCTCTTCTTCGGCGGCGGCGTCCACGCGCACGGCAAGCACATGGCGCAGCGCCCGCAGATTGCCCGTCCAGACGCCGCCGGTCGCCACGCCCATGCCGATAATCCGGCGCATCATGGAGGTCAGCTTTTTCTTTTCCTTGAATTCTTTGAGCGCGTCCAATTGCCAAATCTCTTCCAATTCCCGGTAATTCTCTTCCATCTGTCGGAAGGCGCGTTCGAAGACGGCGCGGGTGCGGGCTTTGGCGTCGGCAATGGCTTCGGGATCATCCGCTTCGTCGCGAATCGAAAACGGCATCCAGAACGGAATATCGGAAAAACGAATATAGCGCATCGAGCCTTCGCTGATCGCCCAGCCTGCGCGATGCCGGTTCATCTCGGCGGTAAACACACGGCTGACGTTCTCAATCGCGAACGTATAGGTCACATGTTCCAGCACGCTGCCATGCCGCGACTTCAGAATGTTTTCGATAAATTCCACGATGTCTTTGCGGACGCGGGTGATGTTCGGATTCAAGCCGGGTTCGAACGAGAGATAGCAGCGTTTTCCCGCCAAAACGGTCATCAATTCCGCCTGAGAACACGCCTCAGGCATGTCGTAATTCACCGCGCCAAGATCGTCAAGCCAGCGCCGGGCTTCGTCGCGGTCAACCTGAGATTTTGCAAGGATATA
>CAZMEO010000475.1:0-2714 GCA_964565315.1 uncultured Candidatus Moduliflexus sp.
CGGCAAACACAAACCCAATTTTTCGCCGCATATTGACAACGGCGATTATATTGTGGTAGTGAACGCTGATAAGATTCGCTTGACCGGCAAAAAGTTGACGGATAAAGTGTATTATCGTCACACGGGTTATCCGGGCGGCATCAAATCGATGACAGCAAAAGAGATGTTAGCCCGCAAGCCGGAACACATGCTGGAATTGGCTGTCAAACGGATGCTGCCGAAAAATCGGTTAGGCCGCGCCATGTACAAAAAGATGAAAGTCTATGCCGCGCCAGAACATCCGCATGCCGCGCAGCAGCCGGAAGTATTAACCCTTAAACCACGTTACGACAATTAATGGAGGATGCCTGTGTCAGATCTGGAATATCGTTACGATAAAATGAATGAAGAAGACGATCTGGGAGTGCCGACCTTACCGATATTCGATGTGGATGACGGAGATCGTGATCCGGCGCTGGATCATGAATTGCCGGAAGGTTCGGTTGCAGATCAAGTGTATGCCACCGGAAAACGCAAGACGGCGGTCGCCCGCGTCTGGCTGCGGCGTGGCAAAGGCCGCTTTTCGGTCAATGGCAAAACGCTGGATGAATATTTCAACAGAGAAACGCACCGCATGATCGTGAAACAACCGATGCGCCTGACGAAGAATCTGAATGATTTCGATGTTGTGGCAACGGTAGCGGGCGGCGGCAAATCTTCGCAAGCCGACGCGATTAAACATGGCATTTCCCGGACATTGGTTGCCTTCAATGCGATGGACAATCGTCCTGTGTTGAAAAAAGCGGGATTTTTAACCCGTGATTCGCGCATGAAAGAACGTAAAAAATATGGGCAGCGGGGAGCCAGAGCACGCTTCCAGTTCTCTAAACGGTAAAATTCAGGATGTTTCCTGGAATTCATTCGAAAAAGAATTCTCATGTTCTTTGATTCTGAGAGGGGTGCTTGCTGCAAACGAGGGCAAGTTCTCTTGGAATACGAGAAGAACACGCGAATAACCGACGAAGGAGGAACAACTCGTGAGTACAATTAAAATGAAAGAATTGCTTGAAGCTGGCGTGCATTTCGGACACCAGACGAAACGGTGGAATCCGAAGATGAAGCCGTATATCTTCGGCGAGCGGAATAATATCCACGTCATCAATCTTCAGGCCACCGTGCAAAAATTTAAAGCCGCCAATGAATTTTTGGTGGATGCCATTGCAAACAATGGCACGATTTTATTTGTTGGCACGAAAAAACAGGCTAAAGACGCTATTCGTGAAGAAGCCGCGCGTTGCGGTATGCCGTATATTAACCAGCGTTGGTTAGGCGGCACGCTCACCAACTTCAGCACGATTCAAAAAAGCACGAAACGCTTGCGCCACTTGGAACAGATGAAAGAAACCGGCGAAGCGGCGCTGCTGACCAAAAAAGAAGTGCTGGAATTGGAACGCGAACGCGAGCGCAAGGAACGGTTTTTAGGCGGAATCAAAGAGATGGACCGGCTGCCTGACGCCATTTTTGTCATCGACCCCAAAAAGGAAAAAATCGCCGTCCACGAAGCGAGAACACTTGGGATTCCGATTATTGCCATTGTTGATACCAATTGCGACCCCGGAGAAATTGATTTTGTCATTCCGGGCAATGACGATGCGATTCGCGCCATCAAATTATTTGCGTCGAAAATGGCCGATGCCGTCCAGGAAGGGAAAGACCTGCGGCAGGAACGCATTGTCGGACAGCGCAAAGACAGCGAAGGAGAGGAGAAACCTCAATCTCCGAATACGTACGCTGACGAGTTTGCTGGTGATGACAAGGACGAAGAATAAGGGATGAACGCGAACGCGTTCTTTATTTCTAAACAGACCACCTGTTCAGGGCAACGCAGGCGTTTTGTCATCATGATGTGATTGATTGTCACCACCCCTCCAGATGATGTTGATTCACTGGAGGGGTCATTTTTGTAAGCATCCCATCTCGTCATCCAGACACAGATGACGATCATAATAGAGAAGAATCCAGAGGCGTGACGCAGGTCATCACGCAGACGCGAGGAGAGTGAGCATGGAAATCAGTGCCAAAGCCGTACAAGAACTCCGCGCCAGCACAGGCGCGGGCATTATGGATTGTAAAAAAGCCCTTGCCGAAAGCGAAGGCAATATTGAGAAAGCGATCGAGATTTTACGGAAAAAAGGATTGGCAGCAGCAACAAAAAAATCAGGGCGCGTGACCAGTGAAGGCGCGGTCGCCTCCTATATTCATGGCGGTGGAAAACTCGGCGTGTTATTAGAAGTCAACTGCGAAACCGATTTTGTGGCGCGAACCGATGTGTTTCAACAAATGGTCAAAGACGTTTCGATGCATATCGCCGCCGCGAATCCGCTCTATTTAAAACGCGAAAACGTGCCAGCAGAACTCATCGAAAAAGAACGGGAAATTTATCGGGCGCAGTTCGAAGGCTCGAATAAGCCTGCCAACGTGATTGAAAAAATTGTTGATGGCAAAATTGATAAATATTACAGCGAAGTCTGCCTGTATGAACAGCCGTTCGTGAAAGACCCTGACAGAACAATCCAGCAGCTTGTGACCGATACGGTGGCGAAATTAGGCGAAAACCTGAATATCCGCCGGTTTGTGCGTTTCGTCTTAGGCGAAGGGATTGAGAAAGAACAAAAAGATTTGGCCGCTGAAGTCGCCGCACAGCTCGAAGCGGTAAAAAAATAAGACCGGTTCGC
>CAZMEO010000476.1:0-1166 GCA_964565315.1 uncultured Candidatus Moduliflexus sp.
CCCAAACAAGACGCGCCGAGCGTGCGGCGCATCATCACGAATTTCGGCGCGATCACGCTGCTGCGGGCGCGATACGTGCGGCAGCATTTCAGCCGTCACGCACACGAGGATTTTCCGGTCGGCGTCATCGAAGACGGCGCGTTAGGGTTCGATTATCGCGGCGAAAGCGTGGTCGCGCCGCCGGGGAGCATCAACCTCGCGAACCCCGGCGAGCCGCATAATGGTCACGCGCTGCGCGAAAGCGGCTGGACGTATCGCATGTTTTATCTCGATGTCGGCGTGATGCGGCGGATCGCGTCTGAAATCAAAGGCGAGCCTGCCGATATTCCGTTTTTTGCGTCCGGCGTGCTGCATGATCCGGCGCTTGCGGCGGAACTGCGCGATCTTCATGTTGCCTGCGAATCAGGCGAATTCGGACAATTAGAAGTCGAAACGCGGCTGCTTTTGACGCTCAGTTGCTTTATTCTCCGCCATGCCGACAGCCATCCGCAGCCGCGCGGCATCGGGGCGGAGCCGCACGCCATCCGCCGCGCAAAAGCCTACATTGACGCCAATTATCAGCAAGATTTTACGTTGAACGATCTCTCAAACGCTGCATTTCTCAGCCCTTTTCATCTTGCCCGCGTCTTTCAGCAGGCGACAGGGCTGCCGCCGCACGTGTATTTGATTCAGCGCCGAATTGCTCGCGCCAAAGAACTGCTTCTGCAAGGGTGGAGTTTAACGGAGGTGGCTTACGAACTTGGTTTTGTGGATCAAAGCCATTTTCACCGCCATTTCAAGCGCATCGTCGGCATAACGCCCGGCGAATACCGCCGCGCTGTTTACGCCGCCTGAACGATGCGCTGCGAGGCGGTCGAATGCGCTTTGGGCGATGTCAGCAGCCGCGAAACCGCCGCTTTCATGCGCGCCGTCCAGCGGCGCTGCTGCTGCGCTTCCGCCAGATTCCAGAGGCTATTCAACATTGTATTCAACAGCAAATCCACCGTATCCACCGAAGCGTCCTGTCTCGTAATCCGCAGCGCTTCGGCCTGCGCTTCGCATAAATCCGCTAACACATGCGGATTGGCGGTCTGTTGGCTGTACTGTTCGACCAATCGGCAGAAATCCGCGACAGAGGTATGAGTTGGCTGAATTGACGCTGCTTGCTGGCGCATATCGGCCTCCTT
>CAZMEO010000476.1:1266-2707 GCA_964565315.1 uncultured Candidatus Moduliflexus sp.
TGATTGCTCTCACCCACCTGCGCCCGGCGTCGTTCCCTCACACTGTTTATCATAACTCTACGATGCAACACCTTTATAAATTTGTCAAGAAGAGTTCTGATAAAAATAAAATATTTTACAAATAAAAGGCAAAATCAGCCGTTTCGGGGTATTTTTTTGCGCGAAAAAAATTCGGACGTGAAAAGTGCCAAAATCGGAGGAGACTTGAAAACAGTGATCATCGCAGGCGTTCCCGGTAAATATGAACACAGAATGACACAAAAGAATCAACTCGTCAAGAAGAAAAAATCAAATGAAAAAGATTACAATCAGAACGGAGAACATAGCAAGAATGTACAAGACAAGCCCGCTGTTTTCTTGTATATTATCTTCGTCATGAATTCATCTCCTGACCATTTTCAGCATGTCAGATAGAATAGGCATGATGAAAAGGCTAAATAATTCAATCCGTTATAAAGACAGCAACGAGTAAAAGAAGGAAACGAATAGACGCCCCGATTTGCCTGAATTCGTTTCTTTCTTTTATTCGCTGTCGTCTTTTCTAAAAACATCCATGAAACATCTTCGCGCCTATCTTGATTTGTCGTCGGCCATGGCAATTGTTGGAAGTTCAGTCGTTGTCGGCAAACTGATTACCGCCCATTTCCCCGTCTTTCTGGCCGGAATGCTGCGTTTTGCGATAGCATCCGCAATCCTGCTGCCGCTGTTATCTATGCGCGAACGCAGCCTGCGGCGCGGCATTCTCCGTAAAGATTGGGGGATTTTGTTTCTGCAAGCGTTTTGCGGCGTCTTTCTGTTCACGGTGTTCCTGCTGTTCGGCTTGCGCCTGACCAGCGCAGCGGAAGGCGGGATTATCACCAGCGCGTCTCCGGCGGTGTTGGGGCTGATTTCGGTCATCTGGCTGAAAGAGCGGGCGACGCGCAGCGTCTATGCCGGAATCGCGTTGACGGTCAGCGGGATTCTGCTCGTGAACGTTCTCGGCGGCGCTGCGAACGCCGAACGCGGCGTCATGCCGCTGGCGGGAAACGTGCTGATTTTCGGCGCAGTTGTGGGGGAAGCGCTCTTCAGCGTTTTTGGAAAAATGCTGAGCAAAGCGATTTCGCCGCTCTGCATCGCCACCTGGATGAGCCTGTTCGGACTGCTGCTCTTTCTGCCGCTCGGTCTATATGACGCGGCGCAGTTCGATTTTGCGGCGCTGACGCTTGCGGATTGGGCGGCCATCGGCTACGCTGGCGTGATTGTGACAGTCGTGGCGTTTCTCTTCTGGTTTTCAGGCTTAGCGCAAGTCGAAGCGAGCCGCGCTGCCGTCTTTACCGGCGTCATGCCGCTCAGCGCCCTTGCGTTGTCGGCGCTGCTGCTGCGCGAGCCGATTTCCGCCGCGCATCTGCTCGGCTGTCTCTGCGTCCTGCTCGGCATCGGCCTGATTACGCGCACGCCGCAG
>CAZMEO010000477.1:0-2693 GCA_964565315.1 uncultured Candidatus Moduliflexus sp.
GGCATTGAGTGTGCTTGCGGCGAATACTTAGCTCGCATGGACGCCGACGATGTCAGCTTGCCGCATCGTCTCGACGCGCAGGTCGCGTTTATGGAGGCGCACCCGGAGGTTGGCGTCTGTGGCGGCTGGGTGAGAACAATTGACGCGCATGAGGCACTATGGCAGGCTGCTGAATGGCATGAACAAATCAAAATTGATCTGCTGTTCAAATCCGCCATGTATCACCCCGTTGTCATGATGAGAACGTGCCTGCTGACGCGGAATCGCTATGACGAGGACTTTCTCCATGTGGAAGATTACCGGCTCTGGCTGACGCTTGCGGAACAGACGCAATTGCATAATCTTCAAGACGTGCTGTTATTGCATCGCATTCATCATGGCAATATCGGGGCGAAATATGCGGAACTTCAGAAAGTGAACGCTGATCGCTGCCGCGTCGAACAATTGCAGAAACTTCATATTCAACCAACGCCGAGGCAGAAAGAAATTCATTGCGCCATTGCCGTCAATGCCGTTAAATATACGGAAATCGCAGACGCGAAGAGATGGCTGCGTTTATTACAGGCGCAAAATAGGGCGCTTGCGTATTATCATCGAGAACTGTTTGACAATACGATCTCGACCTATCAACAGATGCTTGACGAGAAAAGGCTTCTCTCTCGGGTGCGCAGGAAATTGAGAACAATCGCAAACCGTTTTATGCACAATGGCTAACTATCGCATTTCTGTCATTATTCCGACATTCAATCGGGCTGACCTTCTTCACGATTGCCTCGAATCGTTAGTCACGCAAACGGCGGATCCTTCGACATTCGAAGTCGTGATTGTCAATAATAATTCTACCGACCAGACTGAAAGCGTTATCACGGAATACGCGATGCGATATGCGAATGTTCGCGGGGTGTTTGAGCCGACGCAAGGCTTGAGTCATGCGCGGAATCGCGGCTATCGAGAAGCGCGTTCCGCCTGGTGTTTTTATTTGGATGACGATGCGAAAGCCCGCCCTGAGACGATAGCAAGAGCGTTAGCGGTCATCGAACAGTATCCGTTCGATTGTTTTGGCGGCATGTTTTATGGATGGTGGAAATATGGGCGGCCTCCATGGCTTCCTCATGATTTTGGCGACAGGCCGTTAGAACTGAAAGAAACCGGCGTCCTGACCCATGAAAACGCCCTATGCACCGGATATAATTCGGGAGGCGTTTTCGTATGCAGAAAATCTGTGTTAGAGCAACTCAATGGGTTTTCGGGCAATTTCGGCATGAACGGAGGCAAGATCGGCTATGGCGAGGAAACATATTTTCAGGATGTGCTGCGAGCTAACGGTTATGTGATTGGTTTTGATCCGTTATTGGAGATTGAACATGTCGTTGGAAAACATAAATTTTCAGTAAGATGGCATTTGCAAGCCGCCTATGCTATGCAGCGGGATAGCATATTTCTGTTAAAATATCCGTTGACATTACATCGATGTATTATGACAATTGGATGGGAAATCGTGGTTTTTCCATTGAAGGTCTCGAAATATTTTGTTCAGTTGCTCTTCCGTAAACACTATTACTGGCAAACATTCGCATTAGATGTCTTGTCTCCGATGTGTGGGAAATTTGGCCTGCTTGTCGGTTTTCTGAGGCAGCAATTTCCTCCTCGTCAGTGACGTGGTTTCTGTATTCGTTCTCATCAGCGATGAGAAATATTTTTTGTAAATGTGCAACTATTTACGTGCCGACGAACAGCCTTGTTCGTCGAGTATTCAGGAAGAGCGCGGCTTCAACAGATTGGTTTGAATGGACAAGGCTGTCCGTCGGTACGTAAATACTTACTTTTTTTGTTATGAGCGAACAATATTTTTTTAAGGGGCAAGCAAAAACAAAAGGCGTCATGATTTTTTTACTTGTTGGGCTGTTATCTGTGTTTGGAATAAGTCTTGATATATTGGCAGGCGCGCTCTTGATTCCAAAGTCTGGAAGAATACCGCATCCGTATTATCATCACGGGTTCAAAAAAAATTTCCATGCGGTAGAACAGTGGGGCGAGAAAAAATACACATTTTATACGAATTCTTTAGGATTAAAAGATCGGAGCAGAAGAAAGATTTCGCTCATGAACGAACAATATCGAATCGTGTTTATCGGAGATTCTTTTACAGAAGGGATTGGTTTTCCCTATCCCCAAACGTTTGTCGGCATGGTTGCACATGAATTGACGCCAAGAGGGATCGAGGTGCTGAATGCCGGTGTTGCCTCATATTCTCCGAAATTATACTATCTGAAAATGCAATATTTGCTTGAGGTCGTAGGCTTGAAATGTGACGAGTTAATGGTGTATATCGATATCAGCGATATTCAAGACGAAGTGGCATACGAAACGTTTCTTCCAGTGTTGGCCGATAATCCCAACAACCAGTTGAAAAAAAACATAAAAAAATTTTTTTTAGCGCTCCCCAACAATTCATATCTGCGCTATGCGTATCAAGCATATAGGAAGCGAACAACACCGCAAACGCTTTCAGACGCCGAAAAAACCTATTATGAAGAAAGAGATAAATGGACATCTGACGAAAGCATTTATCAACAATGGGGAGACTATGGACTGCACTTAGCAGCAGGATGGATGGAGAAATTGATCGAACTGTGCAACCAATATCAGATTAAGATGACGATTGCGGTGTATCCATGGCCGCAGCAAATACT
>CAZMEO010000478.1:0-2683 GCA_964565315.1 uncultured Candidatus Moduliflexus sp.
GCCTTCACCGGCCCGGCGGTATTAAAAAAGCGTGGCATGCTTTGTTCCTCCTCTTATTCGAATTCGTATTCTTTCAATTTACGATACAACGTTTTGCGATCAATGCCTAACGCTTGCGCGGCTTTCGACCGTTCGCCGCCGGTGTGTTCAAGGGCGGCGGCAATCAGGCGGCGCTCAAGCGCGGAAACGGCGTCGGGAAGATGCAGCGTTTTCTCAGATGGCAAAGCGCTGGCAGATGCGGCGAGAATATGCGCCGAGACTTCGCGCGTGACGAGATACTGCTTCAATTCGGCCTGTAGCTCCCGCACGTTGCCCGGCCAGTTATACACAAGGAGCGCCTGACGCACATCGGGCGGGAGAAGAATCTCAGGATGCCCCTCTTGTTCGAAAATATGGTCGATCAACAGCGGCAAATCTTCCCGGCGTTCGCGCAACGGCGGCAGCGTGATTGTCAAGATGTTAATCCGATAAAAAAAATCTTCGCGAAATTTGCGTTCTTGCCGCAAGAGATTCAGATCGCGATTCGTCGCGACGATAATCCGCGCACTCGCCTTGCGCGGCGTTCCGCCGACCGGCGAATATTCGCCATCTTGCAGCACGCGCAGCAGCTTGACCTGCTGCTCCGGCGTCAGTTCGCCGATCTCGTCAAGAAACAGCGTGCCGCATCCGGCGCGGTCGAAGAAGCCGTCCCGGTCGCGGTCTGCCCCCGTAAACGCGCCTTTGGCATGCCCGAACATCAGGCTTTCGAACAACGATTCCGGCAGCGCGCCGCAATTGACGGGCATAAACAGATATTGCTTCCGCTGGCTCATCCGATGAATTTCTCGCGCTGCCAATTCTTTGCCTGTGCCGGTTTCGCCGAGAATTAAGATCGGATAGTCCGAATTTGCGGCATGCAGCACCCGCTCGTACACGGTCTGCATCGCCGCGCTTTTGCCGACAAGCTCACCGAATTTGACGCGATCTCCCAGCGAAAGGCGCATGGCGTGATTTTCTTGCTCCAGCGCTCTTTTCGCTGTAATATCGCGCATGGCGATGACCTGCGCCTGTCGTCCGCGATCCAGAAGCGATTTCCCGCGAATTTCCGCCAGCAAGAGTTCGCTGTTGAACCGGTTGAGCCCGATTTCCATGACTTCTTGTGTTTCCGACGCTAACCAGCGCTGAAACGTCTCCTGAGACGGCGGCGCGATGAATTCCGCGGCATGATGCCCGCAGATGTGCGATTTTTCCGCGCCAAGCATCTCGCAGAAGGAGGAATTCGCGTCGCGGATCATGCCGTTTTCAAGCAGCATCACCCCCTCGAAAACCGCCTGTTCCATGACTTCGAGCCGATGCACTTCCTGTTGTAATTGCGCTTGCAGTCGCGCAATGCTGAGATGCAGTTTCACCCGTGCCAGCACTTCCGCTTCGGAATACGGCTTGGTCAGGTAATCCGCGCCGCCGACCCGAAAGGCGTTGACCTTATCAAGCGGGGTTTCCAGCGCGCTGAGAAAAATCACCGGGATGTCGCGCGTCGCGTCATTTGCCTTCAAGCGCTGGCACACCTCGTATCCGCTGATGTCCGGCAGCATAATATCGAGCAGAATCACGTTCGGCGGCGAGGTCTGCGCCGAGTCAAGCGCGGTCAAGCCATCGAGCGCAAACCGGACGGCATAGCTCTGGTTATGCAGAAACGTCGTGAGCAGCCTGACTGAATCTTTGGCGTCGTCCACCACTAAAATCGTTCCGCTTTGCGAGAGTTCTTCTGAAATCATTATTTGCTTCCTTCCAATTCAGGGCGAATGCGACGAATAGACGCTAAAATTTCGGTGTATTCGAAATCATGGGCAAACGCGGCAAACAGTTCTGCCGCCTCCGGAAATGCGCTTCGCAATTCGTGAATCAAGTCCGTCATGCTGGTAAAATCGTTGATCTGGGCAGACTCGCAGAGCCTGGCTAACATCTCGGCGGGGATGCGGGCGATCTCCTCTTCCGCCTGTTCCGATGACGTCGAAACGGTCGGCGCATCTTCCTCGTAGATAAAGCGCAGCCCCAAATGCGTGGCGAGGAGGTCGATAATTTGATGTTCGCGGAACGGCTTGCGCAAAAAGGCGTCGCATCCGGCGGCAATCACCTTGATGCGGTCTTCGTCGAGAATGCTGGCGCTCAGGACAATGACAAGCGTTTCGCGTCCGTTTGGGGCGGATTTGATCGTCTGCGCCGCCTGATAGCCGTTAATGACCGGCATGCGCAAATCCATCCAGATCAGATGCGGCTGCCATGAGCGCCAGAGTTCGATGGCTTCTTCGCCGTTGGCGGCTTCTTGCAGTTCGAACCCGAAGGGCGCTAACAGATTCGCAAGCAAGCGCCGGTTGTCGGGATTGTCATCCGCGATCACCATGCGGTATAGCGGCTGTCCCGGTTCAAGCGCAATGGCATGTTTGATGATTTCCGGCACGACTGAGTCCGTCAGCTGACTTGTTTTCGCGTGAATATCGAATTGAAAGACGCTGCCGCGCCCAGACTCGCTCTGCGCGGTCAAATCGCCTCCCATCAACTGCGCGAATCGGCGGCTGATCGGCAGGCCGAGTCCTGTGCCTTCCTGCGCCCGGCGTCCGGTCTCCGTCTGTGCGAACGGCTCGAACAATTTCTCCATCTCTTCCGGCGCAACGCCCGCGCCGGTATCTTCGATCTCGAAATGCAA
>CAZMEO010000479.1:0-2656 GCA_964565315.1 uncultured Candidatus Moduliflexus sp.
TCGACCGTCGGAACGTATTTCGCGAATTTCACCATATCGGCTTCCGGCAGCAGCAGGTTGATCTCGCGTTTCACGCCGTCCGGCATGTCGCGCTGCCGGATTTCCTGCAAAATTTCTTCGGTTGTGCGTTCCAACACGTGAAACTGATATTCCGCGCCGAGAAACTTCCGCACGGCTTCGGAGACGAGAAAATAGTACTGTTTGAACTCTCCTTTAGCGGGCAATTGCATCGCCAGAATCTCCGCGAGTTCGCGACGCGCAACGTCGCCGGGCGGCAGAATCGGTTCAACAACCGTCGCTTGTCGGCTGCGCGGCTTGCGATATTTCAAGTAGAGCAAGCCGATGATGAAGCCTAACAAGACAGTGAAGAGGATAATCGCCGGAAGAATCAAAAAGCGGTAATCGGTCGGAAGCTCGGCGTTCTTGACGTTCGGATTCAAGACGAAGATGCGCGTTTCCGGCTGCTCCTGCTGCGTCTCCTGTCCGTTTGCATCGCGATACGTGATCGTAAACGCCGGAATCAGATATTCTCCGGCCTGCGTCGGCTGCGCGGCAAGCAGATAACGGTAGGTTTCCACTGCGCCTTGTTCCGTCTGCTGCGGCGCGATTTGCTGCGACTGATCCAGCGTGAACGTCAGCGCGGCAGGCTGCGGCGCGGCGGTCGGCGTTGCATTCGGCTGCGCGGTCGCCTCTCGCGCTGGCGTCGCTTCCGCAACGGGTGAACGCTGCTGCGTGGCCGTTAATTCGTTCGGCATGACGGCAATCGTCACCGGCTTGCGCTTCGTGACGATGACGCTGAGTTCCAGCGGATCGCCGACGGTCAGCGGTGAATTGGTCTTGACCTGCACGTCCACCACGCTGGTCACGTCTAATTGCGCCGGGTCAGCGACTGCCGCGACCGGATTGGCGCGCGGGCCGGTGAACATCAGCGTCGCCGGGCTGAATTGCAATTGCCCCGGTTTCGCGGCTTTCAGCGTGTATTCATATTGTTCAATGATACGCCCCTGAAATTCCTGCGGCGGCGTCTGCTGCGTCTCGATGATTTCAATGCCTTGCTCGACAACATGCAGTTCAGGCCGAACAGCGGCAGCTTTCAGATGATCGAACTTCAAAAAATATTTGAATGCTTCCCCAACCAGCGGCGTGGTTGTGGAAAAACGCGATTCCAGAATTGAGACATCCGACGCAGGCGTTTCTTGCGAATGCACAAACCCGGCATCAAAAAGTATCGTGAAACACACGATCAGCAAGATGGTATATTGAGACAATATTCTCATAATCTATTGTTTGCCGTTTACCGTTTCAATCGTTCCGCCAAATCGTCAAGCACATTTTTCCAGTCGTCGAATTGTTTGCCATCTTTTTGAAGTTCTAATAATTCAGAAGGTTCTTGCAAAACGCGGTTAATCACGGCTAACGATTTTTTAATCATATTCTTCGTCGGAACAAGCTGATATTGTTCCACCCATTTATCAACAATTTCGGTCGAGGCGTCGCGTCGGCCCCAATCACCTTTCAAGCGGGCGACCGTCTCGGCGGCAGCCAGCCCTTCTTCGGCTTCAAATGCCTCCAAGTAATCATCCTCAACATCCAGCACGTTATCCAACGAATCCATCACTAATGACAAATCCTCGCGATCTTCCAGTTTATACAACCAATCACATGCCGTCTCATTTTCAAAAACTCCCATATCCAACGCTCTCATTTCAACGCTCCTTTTGCGTATTGTGGCAACCACGAAAGACACGAAACACACGAAAGATTTGATCCAAGTTACACTGAACCGTCTGTTGTTTTTCCTTTCGCGTGTTTCGTGTCTTTCGTGGTTAATAATCTCCCGTGTTTAATATCGGCTGGCGCGCCGATGGAAAAACGAAATCACTGTCTGAAGATATGGCTGATCAGTACGAATATGAATCGCGTCCAATTTCATGGAACGAAAAAGCCGGTCGCGCTGTTCCTGCGCTTGCTGCGCGAACAACATATACGTATTCCGCACGCCGCGATGATATGTGTCAATAATCATCCGTTCCCCGGTTTCCGGGTCTTCCGCTTCGATAAAGCCCATCGGCGGAAGTTCAAGTTCACGCGGGTCGGTCAGCGTCACCGGAATCACGTCATGCTTGCGGCACGTCACGCGCAACGCCTGTTCGTAGCCGCGATCCATAAAATCGGAGACGAGAAACACGACCGCTTTGCGCGTCGTGACCCGATTCAAAAACTCCAACGCCGCCCGCAGATTCGTCCCGCCGCGTTTCGGCTCGAAATAGAGCAATTCCCGAATAACGCGCAGGACGTGGTTTTTCCCTTTTTTCGGCGGCACGTATTTTTCGACATCATCGGTGAAGGTCATCAGGCCGATTTTGTCGTTGTTTTTCAGCGCCGAAAACGCTAACACCGAGCAGAGTTCGACGGCGAGTTCGCCTTTCATCTGATTCACCGTGCCAAACGAGCCGGACGCGCTGGCATCCACGACGAACATCACCGTCAATTCACGCTCTTCGACATGCAGCTTGACATACGGATGCCCCATCCGCGCCGTCACGTTCCAGTCAATCAGCCGGATGTCGTCGCCCTGCTGATATTCGCGCACTTCGAGGAATTCCATGCCGCGCCCTTTGAAGACGCTGTGATATTCCCCCGCGAGCGATTCATT
>CAZMEO010000480.1:0-2649 GCA_964565315.1 uncultured Candidatus Moduliflexus sp.
AGACCTCACAGGTTTTCAAAACCTGTGAGGTCTGGTTGAATATTGGAGTGTGTTATGCAAGTTTCAGTGCCACGCAAAGATGTCGAAGAAATTGCGGAACGCTATAATTGTTCGCAGGAAGACGCGGCGAAAGCGTATTTAACCGCGCAGGATCGCTCAAAAGAGGCGTTTGCGGAAGCATTGACCGACCTGTTAGGTGCGCGCCAGGATGGCGGCGAGGAAGAAGCACCGGTTCGGGCAGTGAAGGCGCTGACGCCGCGCGAAATCAAACAGCATTTAGATAAATACGTGATCGGCCAGGAAGAATATAAAAAACGGATTTGCATCGCTGCCAGCTATCATTTTGCCATGATCGCCTATCTGCGGGCGCATCCCGAAGACACAAAGGTCAAGCGCTTTCGCAAAAAAAATACCATGATCGCCGGGCCGTCCGGCAGCGGCAAGACGTATTGCGCGGAAGTATTAGGCGATTTGCTGGAAGTGCCGACGCTGATTATTGACGCGACCGATTATACGGAAGCCGGATATGTCGGCAAAAGCGCGGATGACATGATTCGCGAATTGATTGACCTCGCGCCCGGCAACACGCGGGAAGAACAGGCGCAGTTCGTCGCCAAAAACGGCGGCATTATCTTTATTGATGAAATTGACAAAAAGGCCAAAGACGGCACGCTGATCGGCCATGACATTTCCCGTGAAGGCTTTCAGAGATCGGTGCTGAAATTGATTGAACGCAAGCTGATCCCGATTGATAACCCGTATTCCCCCGCGTCGCAGATTCAGGAAGCGATGGAGCGTCAGCAGGGGCGGCAGGCGGTCAAAAAAGAGAAACTCATCAGCACGGAAAATATTCTGTTCGTGTTGGGCGGGTCGTTTGAGCGCAATGCTGAAAAGCTTGAAGAGATCGTGAAAAAGCGCATCGAGCGCAAGGGAAGCGTCCGCGAAGATGGCAGCCTCGTGATTCGCGGCTTTGACTCGGAGAAAAAAGAGAGCGAAGCGGGCAAAGAGAAGGAGAAATTCAAAAATTATTTTAAAGAAGCCGGGGCGGATGATTATATCCGCTTCGGGTTGCTGCCGGAACTTGTCGGGCGTGTGCCGATTCGCACGTTCGTCAATCTGCTGTCGAAAAACGATCTCGTGCGCATCATGACCGACACCGAAGATTCGATTCTCGCGCAGTATAAAACCGAGTTTGCCGTCTTCGGCATTGACGTGGACGTCGCGGATGACGCGATTGATTATGTCGCGGAAGTCGGCGAAAACAGCAAAACCGGGGCGCGGGCGTTAGTCAGCGTATGGGAGAATATTTTGACCGATTTTCAGTTCGAACTTCCAGGCTCGAATTTCAAAAAGCTGAAAATCACGCGCGAACTCTGCGAACGCCCGAAAGACATGCTGCTGATAATGCTCGAAAAATCGCCGTTCGTGGATTATATCGAGCATTTCCGCCGGGAATATGGCGTCGAGCTTGTGCTGGATGACGAAATTCAAAACTATATCGAGGCGGTGGCGAAAGATCGGAATACGGAAGTCTCCGCCACGATTAAGAGCTTTTTAGATGCCGCGTCGGCGCTGAACTACATGAATCAGAAAGAGCCGTTCAAGATCACGCGGGAGATGCTGGACAATCCGAAATATTTCGACAAGCTGTTCATCGAATGGCACGAACGGCAAATGGAGCAGCCTGCGTGAGGCGGTGTAAATATTTTCGACAGGCGCAAAACGCCCATTTTCAAGGCGCTTGCATCCTGCAAGTTCGAAATGCCTGTCGAAATATTTTACATGGATCGCGTTTTATCGAATCGGCGTTTTTAAGACATTCGCCCGGAATCGCAAGCATGTCGCGCCTTGGCATTATTCGTGCATTCAGATGAAGGCGTGTTGTTGATGTTGAATCGATGAGTCAAATGACTAACACATAACTTCAGAAAGAGAGATGAATATGAAAACATTACATGCACTCGTTTTATCAGGAATTATCACATGCGCATTATCGTTGGGAATGTCACATCCCGCTTTTGCGTCGGTAGGACAGATGACCCCCGTGCCTGAGCCGAGCACGTTATTGCTCTTTGGCGCTGGCATTGTCGGCGGTTTGCTTGCCTTAAAACGCAGAAAAAAATAGCATCGTCCGAGCGAGAAACTGTCAGACACTTGTGAAGTGTCTGACAGTGACCATTTCGCGTTGTTTATTTCCCTGACAGCGCGGCCACATCCCGCAGCACGTCTTCCGCATGTTGTTCTGGCTTGACCTTTTCGTAAATTTTGGCAATCGTGCCATCCGGCGCAATCAAAAACGACCACCGGTTCGTCCCTTCAGACTCTCTGCCGCAGCGCATCTTTTTCTCCCAGACGCCATATAGCCGCACCACCTCTTTGTTTTCGTCAGCCAGCAGCGTCAACGGCAAATCGTATTTTTTGACGAATTTGTCGTGGCTTTTAACCGAATCCACGCTGATGCCGAAAACCGGCAGATCGAGCTGCTGAAACGCCGAAAAATGATCGCGAAAGGCGCAGGCTTCTTTGGTGCAGCCGGGCGTATCGTCTTTCGGATAAAAATAGAGCAGCACCCATTTGCCGCGATACGCCGACAGCGCATGCGGCTGGTTGTGTTGATCGGACAAGGTAAAGTCAGGGGCGATGTCGCCA
>CAZMEO010000481.1:0-2648 GCA_964565315.1 uncultured Candidatus Moduliflexus sp.
ATCACCGATTCCTCGTCTGCCGCAACCGCCATTGCAACGGGCGTCAAAACGAATGATGGTTATGTCGGGGTCGATACGGAATTTAAACCGTTGGAAACCATCGCTGAAATGTTAAAAAAGAAAGGCATGAAAGTCGGGATCGTGACCAGCGTGTCAATGGATCATGCGACACCGGCCAGTTTTTATGCGCATCAAGCCTCTCGGAATTCGTATTATGAAATTTCTCTGGATATGACCAAAAGCGGCTTCGATTATTTTGGCGGCGGCGCATTTCAAGACCCGGACGGAAAAAAATCGAAAAACCCTGTCGGCAATGCCTATGATGCCGCCAAAGAAAATGGTTATACCGTTGTCACTGGCAAAGAAGCGTTTGCCGCTCTCACCAAAGAGGCGGGAAAAGTGTTTGCCTACAATGAACGCCTGGATCGCAGCAAAGCGCTGCCGTATAGCATTGATACCAAGTCTGAAGATATTACGTTGGCTGAGTTTACCCAAAAAGGCATTGAATTATTAGACAATCCGAATGGATTTTTTATGATGGTCGAAGGCGGCAAAATCGATTGGACGTGCCATGCCAACGACGCAGCAACGGCGGTGTATGATGTCGTCGCCTTTGATAACGCCGTCAAAAAAGCCTATGCCTTTTATGAAGCCCATCCTGATGATACGCTGATCGTGGTCACGGGCGATCATGAAACCGGCGGTTTGACAATCGGCTTTGCCGGAACGCAGTATGCGTCGTTCTTCGAATTGCTGAAAGGGCAGAAAATCTCCTTTGACGAATTTACTGAAGCCGTGTTCAAAGAGTATAAACAAGCGAACGTCGGAAAATCGGTCAACTTTGACGACATGATTCCCTTGCTCAAAGAGCATTTTGGATTAGAAGTCAGCGGTGAAGGCGATTTAGTCCTGAAAGATTACGAACTCGCGGAACTGAAAGAGGCATTTGTCCAGAGCATGTCCGGGGTCAAGGTCAATGCCGGAACGATTGATTATCTGTTGTATGGCAGCTATGATCCGTTTGTGGTCAAAATCACGCACATTTTGAACCAGAAAGCCGGCTTAGGCTGGACCACCTATTCGCATACCGGCGTACCAGTTGGCACGTCGGCGGTTGGCATATCGTCTGAAGTGTTTAACGGATTTTATGACAATACAGACATTGCGAAGAAATTGATGACGATTCTGGGAGTCGCCCCGCAGGTCGCTGCTGCGAACTAATCGATCATCCTTTATCACGATGCCCCTGAGAAGAATGCTTCTTCCAGGGGCATCTTTTTTAGGGAGGACAAATGAACGAACCAACGAATTATCAAGCAATGAGCCATTTCAAGCGTGATCTCTTTTTAGTCGTGTTATTTTCATGCTGCTCTGTCCTCTTATATTTCGTGCCGACCGGATTTGAAGAGCGCCTCCCCAAAAACTCCGTGCGCTGCCGGGGGCGCGTGATTGCCGTTGATAATGCGGATATTCTGCAAACAGGTATCTTAAAACAAGGCGTGCAGGCATTGACGGTGAAACTCCTGGACGGGCCCTATGCCGGACAAGAAGTCAGCGCGACGAATCAAGTGCTGGGAAAATTAGAGATCGACAAAATGTTTGCTGAAGGGGATGTCGCGCTGATGGTGTTGAGTTTAAAAGATGGAGAACTCTTTTTTGCCAACGCGCAAGATCACTATCGCCTGCATACCGAGCTTATTCTGCTGCTCTGCTTTGCGGCGTTATTGATCGCATTTGCCGGAATCACCGGACTGAAAGCCTTACTGTCATTTGTGTTTGCCGCAATGATGATCTGGAAAGTCATGGTGCCCTTATTTTTAAAAGACCTCGATCCGATTCTGGTCTCGCTTGGAGTGATCACCATCTTAACCGCCGCAATCATTTTTCTGGTTGGCGGCTTAACCAAGCGCGGACTCGTCTCGTTTTTAGGATCGCTGTTGGGAATACTCGTCACGCTGCTGATGTCCCTGATTTTTTCGAACGGGTTTCATCTGCATGGCGCGATTAAGCCCTTTTCAGAAACGCTACTCTATTCAGGCTTTCCTCATCTCGACTTGACCAGAATCTTTCTCTCCGGCATTTTTATCGCCTCTTCCGGCGCAGTCATGGATTTATCAATGGATGTCGCTTCCGGCATGTATGAGTTAGTGTTGCGGAAGCCAAACATTCATTTCTGGGACGCCCTCCGTGCCGGATTTGGAATTGGACGCCCGGTTGTCGGAACGATGACCACGACGCTGTTACTCGCGTATTCAGGCGGGTACATGGCGCTGTTAATGGTCTTCATGGCGCAAGGCGTGCCGGTGGTCAATTTGTTGAATCTGAATTATGTGGCCGCCGAAATTCTCAATACAATCGTAGGAAGTTTCGGCTTAGTGAGCGTCGCGCCGTTCACGGCATTCGTCGGCGCTTACATTTACACGCGCCCCATGAAACAATGATTCAAACGGCAATTGATGTATCCGCTCCGATTACGGCGTCATGCGTTCCTTTTTTCCTTGATGCCGAGTTCGAGGCCGAGTTCTAACGCTTGCCGGTTTATCTCGAAAAAATCGCGGGCGATGCGGCGCTCTAACACAGCGAGAATTGAGTCGGCTTTGACGAGTTCGGTGACGCCAAGCAGCGCACCTAACATGCAGATATTGAAG
>CAZMEO010000482.1:0-2627 GCA_964565315.1 uncultured Candidatus Moduliflexus sp.
TCAACCGCTGAAGAAGATAAAAGAATCATGTCTGCAATCTTTCATATACACAATTCTGGATAAAAAACTTGCATGAAACTGTCAAGGGTTTCTTTCTTCTGATTCAGGATTGGGCTGAAAAGAGAGGCGAATGGAGAGGAAAATTGGCAAAAAAAGCTGTCAGACACGTTGAACGTGTCTGACAGCTCGCCTGTCGTCGAATTATTTCTTCGGGTCAAACGAGTAATGCACGTGCTGATATTGCTTGCGGAACGCTTCGACGTCGGCGGCGATGGATTTGCCGTCCATCAAAATCTGTTTGAAGAAGTCGGCAATCGCGTCCATTTCCGCTTCTTTCATGCCGAAGCGCGTCATTTCCTGCACGCCGATTCGGATGCCCGACGGTTTGGTCACGTTGCTGAGCGGCTCGAACGGCAGCAGGTTGAAATTGGTGATAATGTTGTTCTCTTCCAGCCGTTTCGCCGCGTCCGCGCCATTGCCGAACGGCGACATATCCACCGCGATTTGATGGCTTTCGGTAAATCCGAATTCGGCGGCCTGCACTTTAAAACCGCGAAGATACATCTTCTGTCCGAGGCATTTCGCGTTGGCAATGACTTGTTTGGCGTAATCCTGGCCGAATTCCAGCATTTCATAGACCGCGACGCCAAGCACGGCGAGCGTGTGCAGATGATGGTTCGACGACGCGCCGGGGAACGTGGCGCGATCCACTTTCTTCCAGTCGGTGTCTTCGAAATTGCTCATCACCACGCCGCGCTGCGAGCCGAAAAACGTCTTATGCGTACTGCCGTTCAGGATCACCGCGCCTTCGCCCAACGGGTCTTGAAACTGGCCGCCCGCAATCAGGCCGAGCACATGCGCGCCATCGTAAATTAACGTGATTTTGTTTTTCTGGCAGAATTCCGCTAATTCTTTGACCGGTTCGGGAAACAGAAACAGGCTTTTCCCAAGCACCATGACTTTCGGTTTCAACGCTTTGGCGTATTCGATGGCTTTATCCACGTCCATGTGATAGCCGTCAGCGGCTAATGGGAAGTTGACGATATTCGAGGTGTATTTGCCGACTGATCCGGCGCGATGATGGCTGATGTGTCCGCCGCCCGGCGTGGAATTCACCATCACCACGTCGCCCGGCTTGATGAACGTGCTGAAGACAGCGTCGTTCGTCAAATTGCCGCTGATCGGGCGCACATCGGCCTGACGGCAATGGAACAATTTTTTGACGGCGTCCGTGACGCTCGTTTCGATCTGATCGATCAGCGCCGTGCCTTGATAATAGCGCTCGCCTGGATGGCCTTCGGCGTAGCGGTGGGCAAAATCCGACGCCATCAGGCTTCGCGCCCGCTGGCTCAACACGTTTTCGCTGGCGATTAAATTGATCGTGCTTGACCGCCACGTATTCTGCTTTTGCGTCAATTCTTCTATTTGAATCACATTCTGTTCGTACATGATTTTCGTCCTTTTTGGTGAGGGTTATTATGAACATGAGGAGCGCCTGGTCTTTTTCAAGGGAAAACCAGCGTTCTCTCTCGCGGCATCACGCCTAACGCTCAGATTCCTTCGAAATAAAATCGGGAAAGAATTGTCAAGCGTTTTTCGTGTTTTGCAAAAGCGCTAACGAATGATCACGCATTCCGGGCAGGCGCGTTGAAATTCTTCGAGGTCGGATTTGCTGACGCGCGTGTTCCGGCACACCACCACGCGCAATTTTTCCAGACGATGAAGCGGCAGCAAGCTTGACACGGCGGTATTGTGGCAGGCGAGCGTTTCTAAATTCACCAGGCCGCGCAGGGCATCCAGCGTTTCAATTGGCGTGTCATAGCAGACTAATTTCCGCAGATTCGCTAAATGGCGAAGTGGCGCAAGCGAATGAATCGCGGTATGATGACAATCCACGACCTGAAGCTGCTTGACGTGGCGCAGCGGCCCAAGGCTTTTGACGCGCGTTTTGTGGCAATCCAGGCTTTGCAGTGAAGTCAATTCGATCAACGGCGTCAAATGCGTCACCGGTTCGCCGCCGCAATGCAATTCGTCCAGGTTCAAAATTTTCAGCAGCACTTTTTCATTGATGTCGCCGCGCACGCCGACGGCGCGTTTGAATGCCTGCTGCCAGGCATTGTCCAATTTCGTCCACCACGTTTTTTCCGGCTCGCCGATGCGGGTATGCGACAGGCTCGGCTGGAGCGCGGCGGTCTGCGTGTAATCAATCGTCGTCCCCTCATCAATCAGCCCTAACGCAAACGCCCACGATTCCACCGCCCATTTCGCCACATGCTCTGAAATGCTCAGGTGCGAGCGCACTTGCGCGGCTAAGCGGATGAACACCTCATGATCGGGCGGCGTCTCTTCTTCAGCCAGCAGTTCTTCCGCGACACGCTCCTTGTACGCGCCTAACAGAATATTGACTTCGCGCCGATGCTCCGGGCATGCATTGCGCAGCAATGGTTCAAGACGCCTCGGCTGGGCGCAGAGTTCGCGTCCGTATTCGCGCAGCAGGGTTTGCAGTTGTCGGCGAGGAATATCTGGAAGAGCGGCCATGCGTTGCCTCCTTTGATGATCGGTTGCATGAAATGTTTCTCATGTTAGTATATACTCACGCTTCGCGTTTTGACAAGAAAAATTTTTAG
>CAZMEO010000483.1:0-2625 GCA_964565315.1 uncultured Candidatus Moduliflexus sp.
CAGCAGACGTTGCCAGCGTCATCGTTCACGAAACAGATCACGTTTCGCGCGATGTCTTGCGCCTTTCGCATCTATCGCATGTTCAGAGCCTACATTCAGCGTGTTGATCGCCCGGTTGCCGATGGCGAGATGATTGACGCGCTCGGCGGCTTGCGCGTCATTCACGTTCCCGGCCACACGCCGGGCAGCATCGCGCTCTATCAGCCTGAGCGCAAATTGCTGTTCAGCGGCGATATCTTCTTTCATGAGCGCCATTTGCGAATTGCGCCAGAAATATACAATGTCAACACCAGTCAGGTGGTCGAGGCTGCGCGGAAATTAGCGGCGCTTGATATTGACGTTGCCTGTTTCGGGCATGGCGCCCCCTACACCGAAGATGCAGGCGACAAACTCCGCCAGTTTCTTGAGCAGCGTGCGTAAACAGGAGCATTCAGTTTCTCTATTCTTCGACAGGCTGAATGCTTACGCGGCTTTCATACATCACCGTGCGAGGATGTTTAACGTAAATCAGCCCGCCAACGACTGCTGTAAAAGGCGCGACCGTGACTAATCCGAAACTGCCGACAACCGTTTTCAGGATTTCGGCGGCGACGTAATTGGTGTTGATAAAATTGATCGGTGGGATTCCCTGCGCCATGAACACCATCAGCAGCGCCATATAACCAGACACGTAGGCCATCAGCAGGGTTGTCACCATCGTGCTGGTCATGTTGCGCCCAACGGCGAAGCCAGAACGCATCAACTCTTTGCGCGATAAATCCGGGCGTTTATCCGCCACTTCGAACATGGCGGTTGACACGTCAATCGCCACATCCAACACCGCGCCGGATGCGCCGATAAAAATCGCGGAAAGAAAGAGGCGATTCAGATTTAAGAATTCAAAACCGCTATACAGCAGCGTTTCGGAGAACGGCTGAATCGCGCCGTGCAGGCGAAACAGCGGAAGAATCAGCAGCGCCGTTCCGCACGTCAGCAGAATGCCGAGCAGCGAGCCAAGCAAGGCGACCAGCGCGGTTTTATTGAGTCCGGCGACGAGAGCGAGCGTGACCGCCGTAATCACCGTCACCACAGCCAGCGACAGCAGCACCGGATCATGCCCCTTCATAATCCCCGGCAGCAGGATTTTCCAGAGCGCCATCATGGCAAAAATAAACGACAGCATGGCGCGAGCGCCCGCGCTTTTCGCGAAGATGACCAAAAACAGACCAAATAGCAGCAGCAAGCCTGCCTCGATATGCAGGCGATAATGATCGTAGGCCGTTGCCGCGACAATTTGATCGTCAGTCACCGTCAAAATCACCATCGCGACATCCCCTTCGGCAAACATCTTATCGGTTTCCATTTTGCCAATCAGATCGTTGCGAGCGTCCACGCGCTGCCCCTTGAAATCGCCGCTCAGAATCTCAACCGTCAATGACTGACTTCCAGCTTTGAGAATGCCATATTGCTGAATCAATGAATTATCCACCTGCGTCACGCGCCCGCGAGCGCGCACGCCTTCGGCTGGCTGATAGGGCGTTTCGAACCAATCCGGCATGACGAACAGCCCGACGGTCAACACAAGAATGAAGAAGGCAAACAGGTTATGCCGGTCAAAGAATCGGCAAACAAACGCAATGAGTGTCATAGAAAAAAACGCGCGGCATGTCTTGCGACAGACCGCGCGATATTGGGTGCTTCGGCAGAGACGCTCCGGCGGAGCGTCTCTGCGGCATGAATATGGTGTGGTTATTTCGCATTAGCGGTTTTCACGTCAAAACCAGCAATCGTCATCATCTTTTTATAAATATCAGTTTGATCGTAGTAGCCGTTGAACAGTTCCGCGCCGACGCCGAGCGCTGAAGTCTGCACCGGGCTGCCGGTATGCGAATACGATGTCCAAGCGAGGCCGGCTTTCTGATTCAAAATCGTCGTGAGTTTCACGCTCAACGGCTCATATCCGCCATACAGCAGGCCAGTCGCGCTGTACGGATCGCCAGCTTCCGTTCCCGCCATTGACGCGGCAAAGGCTTCGCGCAATACGCCTAATTCGAGATCGGTCAATGCCATGCTGAAATGGAGCTTTTTGTCAGCGTCTTTCGCGGCTTTCTTCACCTCGTCGCTGGCATCTTTGACTTTGCCGTCCGCCACAACTTTTTCCAACGCGGCTTTTTCTTCGGCAGGAATCACGTACATGCCGAAGCCTTCCTGAATCAGCGGCAGCACGTCTTCGAATTTCGCGTTGGGATTGGCCTTTTTGAAGTCGTCAAGCTTTTTGTCGAATTCGATATAACTCATTTTCTGCTGCTGAATTTTGTCGATGTACGAACCATACGCCGTTCCCGCAAACCCGATGGTCAATCCGCCGGTTTCGTGGTCTCCGGTCACAATAATCACGGTTTCTTCCGGGTGCTGTTCGTAGAATTTCACGGCTTCCGCGACTGCCCCATCAAGCGCCAGCGTGTCCTGAATCGAGGCGGAGGCGTCGTTCGCATGGCACGCCCAGTCAATTTTGCCGCCTTCGACCATTAAGAAAAAGCCGTTCGGATTGTTCAGCAATTCGATGGCTTTGGCTGTGTATTCGGCGATGGTGACATGGTCGTTCGTTTGATCCAGCGTATAGTACATGGCGGCGTCTTTATCCAC
>CAZMEO010000484.1:0-2623 GCA_964565315.1 uncultured Candidatus Moduliflexus sp.
AACGCGCCGAGCGGCTGATTGACGTAGGCGATCTTCGGCTGCAAAACGGCGATCTTTGCGAACAATTCAATATCCATGTGCAGGTGCAGCGATTCGTCAAGCGGCGTCACCTGTTGCAGCAGATCGCGCCGAATGAACAGCGATTGGTTATACGGCCAATGCCCTAACAGCCACAGTTTCGGCGGCACGGGCGCGATGCCGGTCAGATTCGTTTTGATGCCATATTCATTGACAATCGCCGTATCGCCCGCAATGACTTGAATCTCAGGGGATTTTTCAGCAATCTGCGCGACGCGCCAGAACACGCCCGGATAATAAAAATCGTCGGAATTCTGCCAGCCGATCCAGTCTCCAGCGACGCGGGCGAAGCCCTCGTTCAACGCCTGCGTCTGCCCGCCGTCGCGCTGACTCCGCCACCACGTCACGCCGCCCGGATGCTGCGCTAAATATTCCGCCGTGCCGTCGGTCGAGCCGCCGTCTAAAACGAGATGCTCGACCTGCGGATAGGTCTGCATTTCCACGCTGGCCACGCAGGCTTTCAAAAAACGGCATTGCTGAAATGAGGGCGTCACGATGCTGATGCGCGGGGGCGTCGCAGTTAGGGGCATTTTTCAATCTCCTGTCTAAATTGATCATCTTTTCTATTGACTTTGCAATTGAGCATGTGCAGGAAAGAGTCAAGAAGTTTTTAGAATATCGCGATATTTACAAGGAACGAATATGGAATTATCAACATTACAGGCGTATGAAAACGCCGTGATAACAATTATGCGTCGTTTGCCGGATGAGCGTCAACGTGAGCTTGTTGACTTTGCGCAATTTCTCGAATTTCAAGTCGCGAAATTACGCGCGGAACCCCATGATGCGCCTCGCAAAACGGATATTTCTGAAGATGATGCGAAATGGGAACGTCTTCTTGCGACCACAGAGTCAACGCGAGTATTGGAAAAAATGGCGCGTGAGGCCCGCGAAGAATATCATGCAGGGAATACAACTCCTATCCTGATCACTGACGATGGACGGCTGTCACCAGAATGAAATCGCGAGCCACTCGACATTTTTGGAAATGCTATGGACGATTGCCGCTCGATATCCAGCAGCGTAGTCGTAAAGCCTATCAGCTTTGGCGGAAAAATCCGCATCATCCCAGCCTGCATTTTAAACGAGTTCGAGAGACGCTTCCGCTCTATTCTGTCCGCGTGACCGATAGTTATCGCGTGTTAGGCGTCCTTGAAGATGACACGATGATTTGGCAATGGATCGGAACTCATGATGATTATGAAGCCTTATTGAAATAAGGTGTTTGTCATGTCCCTTTGCGTGATTATTCCTACCTGCAACCGCGTCCGCGAGTTACGCCGCACGTTGGCCGGATTAGCCGAACAACGCGTCAAGCCTGCGCGTGTCATCGTGATTGATGACGGCAGCCCGGACGCCGTGTTGCGCGAAATGGAGGCGTTCTGCCAGACGCTTGCGCTGCCGGTCTCGCTGCTGAACAATGCGCCGAAAAAAGGGCCTGCCGCTGCTCGCAATGCCGGCATTTCCCAGGCGCGGGAAGCGTCTGTTCTTTTTATCAATGACGATACCCGCCCCGCGTCGCCAACCTTTATCGAACAACATCTTCGTTTTGCGGAACGCCATCCCGACAGCATGGCATTGGGAAAATTGGCATGGGCGCCGGAGACGCCGAATCCGATGCTGTTCGGGCGCTGGATGAAGCGGGCGACTTTTGATGTCGGCTATGATGGCCTGCAATCCGGCGATGTGCTGCCGTTCGGCAAATTTTGCACCGCCAACGTGCTGGTACCCCGCGATTTTTTACGCGAGTGTCTTTTTGATGAAGGGTTTCCGTTCGCCGCCTATGAAGACATTGAATTAGGCTACCGGCTTGCGCGGCAAGGACGGCAGTTGCGCTATCATCCTGACGCCGGCGTGTATCATGACCATGAATACACGCCGGAAATGGTCATTCGCAGGCAGCAGGCCGCAGGCGCGTCGCTGGCGTATTTGCTGCGCATCCATCCTGAACTCGCTTCGATGTATCGCCCCAAAGTCTCGCGCCTGAATTCCACCATCTTGTCCCTGTTAGTGAACAGTCCGTTTATTTCGTGCTGTTCGCCCGATCTGCAATTGTATCTCCGGCAGCTCGCCGCGAAATATCGCGCGTTCTGGCAGATCGCATCTGAACATGTTATGATTGCCGCTCAAGCGTGACGTAATAGCCGCGAGCGCCGCGTTGAATCAGAAAGACCGCGCCGCTTTGCTGCCGGATTTTGCTGAGAATCTCGCCGAAATCGGCCATGTTGCCGACCGGGACGCCTTCGATTTGCCGGATGATGTCGCCCGGCTCGATGCCGACCTGCGCGGCGGAACTCTGCGGGCGCACTTTTTTGATCAGCACGCCCTGGCGGGTTTGCAGGTCATATTCCTCGGCTTTTTGATTGGTAATCTCTTCCACCGCCACGCCAAATTCCTGATAGGCCAATTTAATCGCCTGTTCCTGCGAAAATTCTTCGGCCTTGACCGCAACCGTCAGCGGCTTGCCGTCGCGAAACACCGTGAAGGTCAGCGTGTCGTTCGCCGTAAATTCGTCTAACGCGGCCTGATAGCCGAACTGGTCGCG
>CAZMEO010000485.1:0-2620 GCA_964565315.1 uncultured Candidatus Moduliflexus sp.
TTGATCGGAGTTGCGCAGCTTTGGATGCTTCTGTGCGTTATGGTCGCGCCAGTCTATGCGGATGAGTGGGCGGAGCGGGTCAACGCCCAATTCAGCGGGCAGACCATCACCTGCGCGTTTGCGCCGCACCCGACAACGACGGCGTTTCAAGTCATGGTGAAAGAATTTACCGCGTTGACCGGGATCAATGTGCGTTGGGACATTCGTGAAGAAAATCAATTGCGCCAGAAATTACTGGCAGACCACGCGGCCAAAACCGGATTATACGACGTGCTGCTGATTGACGCCTTTAATATGGCTGAATATGCGCCGACCGGCCTGGCAGTTGATTTAGAGCCGTTGCTCAAGAATCCTGAACTCACGCCGGATTGGTTCAATTATAAGGATATTCTGTCCGCGTACCGGAATGGCATTGGAAAATATCAGGGCGTGATTTATGGCATTCCGGTCGCAGGGGAAACGCGCTATGTCGGCTATCGCAAAGACCTGTTCCAAAAATACGGCAAGCAGCCCCCGGAAACGATGGCGGATTTGCTCGCGTTAGCGACATTTTTTCAGGGCAAAGAACCGGGACTTTACGGCATCGGGATGCGCGGGCAGCGCGGCATTCATTTCGCGTCAGGCTGGATGACGACGATGTATCAAAACGGCGGCCAGTTTTTGGATCAGCAGACCTGGCAGGTGTTAGTGAATCAGCCGCAGACGGTGGCCTCGCTTGAATATTACGTTGATTTGCTGCGTCAAGGGCCGCCAGACATTGGCGCATACACGCATCAAGAACCGGTCGAGGCGTTTATGGCGGGCAAAACGGCATTATGGTTCGATTCGACCGCCTGGACAAGCACGATTTTAGACCGCAGCCGTTCCGCAATCGTGGATCAGGTTGGCTTTGTGCCGCCGCCTTCCGGCCAAGCCGGAGCGTATGGCGCGTTAGCCGGGTGGAACGTCGGCATTTCCAGCGATATTCCCGACAATCGCAAAGCGGCAGCGTGGGCGTTTATTGTCTGGATGACCAGCCAACGCAACGCGGAGGAATACGTCAAATTGGGCGGCACGCCGGTCAGAAAATCGGTCTATACGAATCCGGCCTTGATCGCTGAGGATTGGACGTTTCCGATTCAATTGAAAGCTCTGGAACGCGCCGCGAATCTGGTCAAAGCCGGGATTACCTGGATTCCGCCGCATGTCAACACGATGCAGGTGTTAGAAGTGGTGGGCAATGCCGGAGCCGATGTGCTGGACGGGAAAATGAATGCGCAAGAGGCGCTGGATCGCGCCCAAAAAGAGGTTGAATGGATAATGGCAAAATAATATAACGTGAGACCTCACAGGTTTCCAAAACCTGTGAGGTCTGGTGGCATCGCATTACTAACGACATTTGGGAGAAGATTGCGTTATGCGCCTTCAATACAAAGCCTGTATCATTGTCATGTTCGCGCTCTGGCTCGTTTGCGAACGGTGGACGGCATTGGAGGCGAAATTGGTGGATGTGAAGTTTCAGCGCGTGCTTGCGCAGCAAGATGTTGCCCGGAGCAGCGTGTCGAGCATTATTCAGGATCGATATGGGTTTCTGTGGTTTGGCTCAAATGACGGGTTACATCGGTTTGATGGCGAGACGCTGCTGAGTTACCGGAATAATCCGCAGAATCCGCACAGTGTGAGTGACGATACTGTGTTGGCGGTCTTTGAGGATCGCGCCGGAATACTTTGGATCGGCACGGAAAACGGAGGGCTGAACCGGTTTGATCGCGCCACCAATACATTCACTCGCTATCAGCATGATTCGCGCCGCCCGAACAGCCTCAGTTCTAATACGATTTACGTGATTCATGAAGACCGCGCCGGCAACCTCTGGCTCGGCACGGATCAGGGTTTAGACCAATTCAATCGAGAACAAGGAACGGCATTTCACCACCAGCAGGCCGCAAACCCTATTCAGGCGATTGCCGAAGATGCCACTGGAAATCTCTGGTTAGGTACATCGGGCGGTGGGCTGCTCCAATTTCAAACCGCGACGCACGTCATGACGGCTTACCAGCATGATCCCCAGCGTCCGCTGAACCAGCCGCGCCAGAATATTTGGGCATTGCATGAAGACCCGGCGGGCATCCTCTGGATCGGCACGGATGCCGGGTTAGAGAGTTTTGACCGGCAGCAGGGACGATTTGAGCATTACCCAACCAGCCCTGAGCATCGGATACATGCGATTCATGTAGATCGCGCAGGCGCGTTATGGGTGGGAACCAACGACAGCGGACTGGCGCGTTTCGACCGCCAAACCAGACAATTCACCTATTATCAGGCGAATCCTGATGATGCCAACAGCCTGAGCAGCAATACCGTATTGGCATTATGCGAAAGTCGTTCAGGCATCTTGTGGATTGGGACGCAGAATGGCGGCGTCAATTTCTCTGATCGGGAGCAGACCAAATTTCCTCATTACATCGTTGACAACGATAATCCGTATAGTTTGAGCCATAACCTGATCATGGCGATCCTGGAAGATTCATCCGGTCTCGTCTGGTTAGGCACATGGGGCAGCGGCTTATACGCATTCGACCGCGCGTCGGAGCAATTTACGCGCTATCAGCATGATCCCGCTGATGCAGAGAGCATCAGC
>CAZMEO010000486.1:0-2593 GCA_964565315.1 uncultured Candidatus Moduliflexus sp.
GAGAGCGTCGCGCCGTGCGGCAGATCGTACAACGCGCCGAGGGAATGGCCGATCAGGTGATTCGGAAACGCGGTCGCGCCGATTCCGGCCGCTGGCAGTCCGTTCAGCGCAAGTGTCGCCGCCCACATCATCGTAGCGCGTCCCTCATAATCTTCCGGGTTGGCGAGGATGCGCTCTGCGCTTTCCATGATCGATTTGATTAACCCTTCAACATAGCGATCCTGAATCGGCGTATCCGCATCGGCGCTGGTGAAATAGCCTTCGATCAGATGCGAAATCGCATCCACTGCGCCGTAAGCGGTGTAGGTTTTGGGCACGGAATAGGTCGCGGTCGGGTCGAGAATCGAAACTTTTGGGAAGAGATGCGGCGAACGCAGATTGAATTTCTGCTGCGTGGCGTCGTTCGTGAGCACCGCGATAAAATTCATTTCCGAGCCGGTCGCAGCAATCGTCAGAACGGTCAACACCGGCAGTGCGCCCTGCGGCTCTTTTCTGCCAAGAAAGCATTCCCAGATGTCGCCATCCGTCTTGACGCCCGCTGCAATCGCTTTCGATTCGTCAATCACGCTGCCGCCGCCGACCGCAATCACCATATCAACCTGCTCGCGTTTTGCGATAGAAATTCCTTCATTGACATGCGACAGAATCGGGTTCGACTTCACGCCGGGAAATTCGACAAACCCGACGCCCGCCTGCCGCAGCGAGCCGACGACCTGATCATAAATGCCGTTCGTCTTGATGCTCGTTTTGCCATAGACCAGCAGCGCCTTTTTGCCGTGCTGCGCGGAGTGTGCGCCGATTTCAGCGATCATGCCTTTGCCGAACACGATTTTCGTCGGATTCCAAAACGTAAAATTTTGCATAGCGTTCTCCTTCTATGTTTTTATATCGCCTGCTTCACTTAGCGCAATCCACGCTCGAAAAAGAGCAACTCATTTTGCCGCTCGCCCTTTGCGCCAGTAAAGTACGATGAGACATCGTTATGCCTTTTCATCATCTGCAATCGGCTTACGCCGCTCGCCGTTCGAGCAGTGGAATCAAGCAGCGCAGCGCGGCATTGACCGCTTCGGAATCGGGAAAATATTTCCGAACGTCAGGATCGAGCATGACCGCGCCGTCTTCGAGCGTAAAATATTGTACCGCAGCGCTGCCATCTTCACGGTGAATGACGACCGAATGCCCTTCGCGGTAAGCTGCCGCATATTTGCCGCGCACGCCGCCCGGCATTTTGGCAAAATCGTATTCCGGCAGCATATCATCATCTTCTACGATATTGATCGGATGAGAATTGACGTTCTTCATAGGCTCTCCTTTCGTAACTTGTCGCATTGCGGCAACTGATGATTCGAATCACCGCATCGCGGTCGGTATGAATCACGACTAACGTTCGTCCTTTTGAGGAACAGCCGATGCTCACATAGCGTTCTTCATTCTCAGAATGGGCGTTATCGGGAAATGTCCAGAGTAACAGATCACGAAAAACAGTGGTCGCTTCATTGAAACTGACGCGGTGCTTTTTGAGATTGGTAGATGCTTTCCCCTCATCCCACTCGAATTGTAAACCCATGTAATAGTTCCTTTCATTGCAACCCGCCCGAACGAGTCAGACTATTTTCGGTGTTATTCATTAATCCCAGCCCCCGAATATCTTTGACAAACGCAAGCGCCTGTTCGCGTGTGGTGATTGTCCCTTCCAACTTGGCATCTTCGACCTCTTCACGCACGCGCTTGAAGACCGGGCCGGGGGCAAAGCCTAATTTGACGAGATCATCGCCGGAAATCAGGCACAACGTGTGCGCGGATTTCAAAAGATAAAATTTTGCATACGATTCTTTTTGTTGTTCGCTTATGAACGTAAGGCTTCAACCTCTTCCCGACGCAAACCTGTCTTTGCGCAAATCGTTTCAACGTCTAAAATATCTAATAAATTTTTGGCGATAGAGATCGCGTATTCCTTGCCGCCTTCAGCTTTTGCCTGTTGGAGGCGAACTTCCAGCGGTTTATGATAGCGCTCGGATATCGTTTGCTGAAATTCCAATTCTTCGATTTCGTCATCCGTCAAGCCCGAAATATCGAGTTGTTCGAATGCCTCTCGAATCTCGCGGGTCTGAATTAAGGCTTTAATCTCTTGCGCCTTCTGGCTATCGGTCACAACATCTAATAACAGCCACTCTTCAATCGCATCTAATGAGTGTTGCGATACATGATCCTGATGAATGCAGGTCGGATAAAGCGCGATAATCTCCCATTTTGTCGGCCAATCGCTTGGGGTTTTATTCGATGCCAGCGCAATTTTTTCTTGAAAATCGCGGTGCGGCGGGGTCATGTCGAATAGCCAGCAAATGCTGTAACATGGCACGGCATTTGAATAATCATCACCAACGCGAAATTGATTGCTGAAATTTCGACACTGATAATCAATAAAGCGAAGAAGATCGGTCTTTGTCGTCCCTTTTTGAATTTCCACTAACGCGCGCGTGCCTACTTCCGTCGTTATGAACACGTCAATGACCGCATGTTTGACGAGGCTCAGATATTGCCGTTCGGCCTTCGTGATAAAATCGGTCGGTTGATAATTGACCGCTTGAATCGG
>CAZMEO010000487.1:0-2591 GCA_964565315.1 uncultured Candidatus Moduliflexus sp.
GGGTTCAAATCCTGAAATTGCCGGGTTTTCATCTTGCTGCGCAGCGTCACGGCTTGTTCGCCGAGCCAGACCTCGCGAAGGCTCGATTCTTTCACGTTTCCGAGGCTGAGGTTGTTAAAAAAATCCTGCGGACAGGGCGACACATTGCCATTCCAGAACACGACCAGCGCATACCAGGGGAACGTGCAGGCGCAGAATTTCTCCGGGTGGAGCGGCTTGCCGTCCGCGTCGAATCGTCCCGCCCAGTTATGCGGCGCTTTCAGCACGAATTTGTCCAGCGGCAGCCCGTCGAACTGCTTGCGAAACGCCTGAATCTCCGGCGTAATGGGAATCAATCCCGACGGCGTGCCGGGCTGTGCCGTAAAATCAATCGTTTCGAACACGGTGAGCGGGCGAACGTTGCCCCGCGCTTTTTTCAGGCGCAAAAACGTCCGAATATTTTCCACCGTCCGCTCAAAATTCGCGCCGCGCCGAATCTCCTCATAAGTCTGTTTATCAAATCCATCGAAAGAAAACGACAGGAAATCCAGCCCGGCATCAAGCAATCCACGCGACAATTCCTCGGTTAATTTGGTCGCGTTCGAGTGTATCCGCGTATAAATGCCCGCCGCTTTCGCATAGCGCACCATCTCGACGATGTCAGGATGCAGCAGCGATTCGCCGGTATGATGGAGGTTCATGTCATACACAAAGGTTTCCGCTTCGTCAATAATCTTGCGAAACAGCGCGAATTCCATGAAGCCGCGCTGAAATTTGACATCATCGCAGCTTTGCGGGCACATGACGCATTTCAAGTTGCAGGTGTTGGTCGGCTCGACCCACATCCGCACGGGCATGTAGCCCGGTTTCAACTTGCGCGTCCAATAGCCTGTCGCCGTCTGCGCCAATCGCAGTATATGGTCGGTTTTCGTCATTCGTCAACGCCGTCAATCGCGCAAAGCGTCAGCCTTCCGCGCAGACAGCCAGCATAAAGGTTTGCACTCGTTCTTCTGAGACAGGCCGAATGTGTCAAGGCAAAAGTCATGGAATGATGCCATCTTTGCGTTGAAGGTCATTCATCATTTCCGGCGTTGGCGTCACGGGACGCCCGGCGGCATCCACGAAAATGCCGGTGGAATAATCTCGAATCAACGGAAGATTCCGATTCAGCGACACAATGTCTTGAATCCACGTGCCGCGAAAACGGCGCGTCTCGACTAAACGGCTGATAATGCGGACACGTTCGCCGAATTCGGGAAACGCGAAAAATTGCGTATCGTGGCGCATCTGAAAAATCAAGAATCCGGCGGCAATTCGTCGTTCCGGCGGCCAGCCGCCTTCGGCAGAGGCGTCAAAGACGCTTTCTTCAAGCCAGTTATACGCCGCTTGCGGACGAATATGGCCGGACGGATCGAGTTCCACGCGCATAACCTGATGCTCCCATTCATACCGCCTGGCCGACGAATCGTCTTCCGGCAGGGCAAACGCTCGCGGCGCTTCTCCGCCGCTGTGTGGAAAATGCGCGAACAGGTCTTCCGGCAGCGCGACCGCCGCGCCGGTCGCCCGTTCGATGCGTTCCCAGACGCTTTTCGTCCGCGCCACGACTTCGCCTGTCACGTTGGCGCGGGCGTTGGTTCGCGTGATCTCACAATAAAATGAAGAGCGTTGCGCATTCGTCTCTCCGCTCCAGAGTGTAATTTCCAATGTATCGCCGAAAATCGCGGCGTGGCGGTATTCGATGCTGCATGCGCGAATATCCCAGAAATACGGGCTGTTGTAGGAAAAATCCTCGTCGTATCCGGCGTCGATCAAACGCTCGGCCAGCGCATGTTGAATATAACTGACATACACGGCATTGTTGACATGTCCGAATTGGTCGCAATCCGACGGTTTGACATTTAAAACAATGTTCACCAGCGCCTCCTTATTTTTTTACCACGACACACGCAAAACAGACAAACAATCATCAAATGTGTGCAGGGCGTTCGGAAAATATTTTTTGGTTTTTCGTGTGTGTCGTGGTGACACGTAATAAAACTTGTCAATCAATTTTCAGAGAAAACTTCGACGCGCTGAAGAAATCCGTTGACTCTTTTGAATGCCTTGCAAAAAACTACAACGAATGGAAGACGGAAACGAATTTAAGCCGCATCAGAACGCCGATTCGTTCCACCTTCCATTCGTTGTCGTTTACGAAGCCGAACATCTCAACTTTTTTGAAAAACGCACCTATGACACATACCCCGGCCTCTCAACTGTTGTATAGCATGTTGCTGCTTCTGCTGCTTTTCTGGTCATTTCCGGCGTCTGGCGCGACGATCTCGCTTGAGGCCGAACTCGGATTTTACGGTCATTTCCAAGTGCATTCCTGGACGCCGCTGACCGTGTTGTTGGAAAATCGAGGACGCGCCGTGAACGGCACGCTTGAAGTGATTGTCACGTCCGGCAGCGAATTGATCGGCGACATTCAGAGCCTGACCTACACAATGGACGTGGAATTGCCGTATCATGCTAAAAAATCGGCGGCCTTTACCGTGCGGCTCGGTGCGTTTATCCATCCGCTGCGCATCCGTTTGCGCCGTCAGGACGAGATTCTTGCCGAACAAACAATC
>CAZMEO010000488.1:0-2588 GCA_964565315.1 uncultured Candidatus Moduliflexus sp.
TGACTTGTCAAGCAAAAACCAATCCAGAATTGACAAGGGCTTTTAGCGCATTCTCGCGCGATTTCCATTTTTCCGCTTGACTTTTTCTGACACGCTATGCCGAGGATTTCAGTTCGGAAATACGTACCCCGTGGGATAAACTCGGTAGCTCCGCCTTACGTGGCGGAAGCGTCCTGTCCAGCGTGACGGAAGCGCCTTTTTCGCCATGACGGAAGCGTCCTATCCGGTGTGACGGGAGCATCCTTTCCGCCGTGACAGGAGCGCCTTTTCCGCCGTGACGGAAGCGTCCTGTCCGCCACGTAGGGCGGGGCTACCGTTACGTATGTGTTTACGAAATCATGTACTATTATTGATTCATTTTTAGAAATTTTCAGGAGTGTCGAATTTTGATTGGATACGCAAAATTGAGATTTCGCACTCCTTGATGAAAAAATTTTACATCCAAAAGAGTCTCCATGATGAAACTGTTGCTTATTCAGCCCGCCCAGATGTTCCGGGACGGGCAATTAATCAAATTCAAACAGACAATCAGCTATCCGATTGGCCTTGTCACGTTAGCCGGGCTGACGCCGCCGGATATCGAGGTCGTCATCAAAAACGAAAGCGTGGATGAGATCGATCTTGAGACTGACGCGGATGCCGTCTGCATTACCGGCTATTCATCGCAAATCACGCGAGGGTATCAATTAGCCGATGCGTTCCGGCAGCGCGGCATCACCGTCATCATGGGCGGCATTCACGTGTCGCTCAACCCCTACGAAGCCGAGCAGCACGCCGACGCGATTTTGATTGGCGAAGCCGAAGGCATCTGGCCGACGATGCTGGACGACGTTCGCGCCAATCGCCTCAAAAAACGCTACCAACTCGCGCATTATCCCGATATGTCGTTGCCGGTCGTGCCGCGTTACGATCTGGTAGATCGCGCCAAATACATTCAGCCGCCGTCCGTGAAATCGAACCTGATTCCGATTCAGACCGCCAGAGGATGCCCGCATCACTGCGATTTCTGCTCGGTCGTGCCGTTTCTTGGCCGAAAATTTCGCATGAAGCCGATTCCGCATGTGATCAAGGAAATCGAAGCCTGCGGCTCGGATTATCTCTTTTTTTCCGACGACAACGTCATCGGCAATTTCGACCACGCTCGCGAATTTTTCAAGGCGATCACGCCGCTGAACGTGAAATGGATGGGGCAGTTTCCTTCGACCATCGGGCGGCATCCCGAATTGATTGACATGGCGTCGAAAAGCGGCTGTTTTCTGCTGTTTATCGGGTTTGAAACGATTGTGACGGAGAGCCTGCACGAGGTCGGCAAGTCGTTCAACCTGCGCCAGAATTATCATGAGGTGATTCGCCGGATTCTCGATGCCGGAATCACGCCGTTCGGCAGTTTTGCGTTCGGTTTTGACCATGACGATCCAGGGGTGTTCGACCGGACGCTGGCCTTTGTTGAAGAGACGCATCTGCCGCTGGTGTCGTGGTTTATTTTGACGCCGCTGCCGGGAACGGTCTTGTATCAGCGCCTTTCGGAACAGGGGCGCATTATTGACCGCAACTGGCACAATTACGACCTGAGCCGCGCAGTGTTCCGTCCGGCGCAGATGACGCCGGAAGAATTGGAAGAACGCTACTGGAAGGCGTTCGGCGATTTTTACGCGCTGCCGAGAATCGCAAAGCGCGTGCGCGAGGCCACGACCGATGCCACGATTCAAACGATGTACGCCATGTTAAGCCGCAGCATGATTGCGCATCGCATCAATCCGCTCAGCGGCGGGGTGCTGGCGAAGTAATGCCGTTTGCCCTGAGCGCCCTTCGACAAGCTCAGGGCAGGACTCAGGGCGAACGGTCGGGTACGGGATGTGTATGTGGCAAGCTCCACCGAAGACCTTGCGATTATCGGCGAACAGCGCGCATGTCTGGCGCGTGTCGCTGCGACAGCCAGACGAGACGCTCGATGTCTTGCTGACGCTGTTAGACGCGGATGAACGCGCCCGCGCCGACCGGTTTCGTTTTCCCAACGACCGGCGTCATTATATTGCGGCGCGTGGAACGCTGCGCCTGCTGTTGAGCCGGTATCTTGAAACGTCTGCCGCGAACCTCGCTTTCGAATATAACGCCTACGGCAAACCGGCGCTGGCGTCTCACCATTCCGGCGCGGATGTGCGTTTTAATCTTTCGCATTCTGGCGACATGGCGTTGTATGCGGTGGCGCGTTCTCGCGAAGTCGGCGTTGACATCGAATGGACGGAGCGGCGGCTCGACCAGCCGGAGCAGATTGCAGAACGCTATTTTTCCCCGGCGGAGCGCGAGGCGTTGCGGAAACTGCCGGAGGCGCAGAAGCGGCTGGGGTTTTTTAATGCCTGGACGCGCAAAGAGGCGTATATCAAAGCTAAGGGCAAAGGACTGTATCTTGCGCTTGATCAGTTCGACGTCAGTCTTGATCCAGCGCAGCCCGCGCAATTATTGGCAACGCGCGATGAACCGGCGGAGGCGTCGCGCTGGGAGATGCGCGCCATCGAGCCGGGCGAGGGGTACGTCGCGGCGCTTGTTATCGAAGGGCGCGGCGTGGACGTGTCTTGTCTGGAGTTTTC
>CAZMEO010000489.1:0-2578 GCA_964565315.1 uncultured Candidatus Moduliflexus sp.
CGGCCAATGTTGATGGAATTTGCGGACGACAAATTCAGATATTCCAAATCAGCGTCGGCAAAGGCGCGTTTTACTATCGCCTGACAATCGTCGAATTTGGCGTCAAGCGCGAGCGTCCTGACATTCTTTTGCAGCGTCGTCATCTGCTTGCGCTGGCGGTCAGTCACTTCGTTTTCCGGGTACAAAATCAGAATGTTGATGTTGTCAAGGCCGTAAAAGGCATTCGCCATCGCGCTGCCGGTATCGCCAGACGTGGCGGTCAAAATCAGCAGTTTGCGCTGTTCCTGCTTCAAAAAATATTGCATCAGCCGCCCCATCATCCGCGCCGCGAAATCTTTGAATGACGCGGTCGGGCCTCTGTCTAAGCGCATGACGTATTTCTGTTGATAGACGAATTCGAGCGGTACGGGGAAATGTTCGTAAGCGTCTTTCGCAATCGCATACAAATCGTTGTCGGGAATTTCGCCCTGTAAAAATTTCCGCGTGACGGCATACGCGATTTCATAATACGGCATAGCGGCGAATTGCCGCAATTCATCGGAAGAAAGCGTCGGAATCGCTTGCGGCATGTAGAGGCCGCGATCCGGAGCCTGCCCTTTTAATAACGCCTGGCGAAACGAGACGGGTTCAGCGTGTAAATTGGTCGAATAATAAAAAATTGACATAGATATTTTTAAAGGCAAGCTGTCAGACACGTCCAACGTGTCTGACAGCTTATAGGTTTTTTAATCAACTCGCTTCGCGCCTTCACGATTGACATGCGAAACGTAGGTTTTGCTCTGCAATCCATATTTTTCGAACGCTTTCGCCATCGCCCTGCCGATGACTTCGCCGCGTTCGAGGCTTTCGGTAATCGCGAACACCGACGGCCCTGAGCCGCTGATCGAGCAGCCGAACGCGCCGTGACTCAGCGCCGCCGCTTTCACGTCATAAAATCCCGGAATCAGCGGCGCGCGAACAGGCTCGACAATTTTATCATCAATCGAACGGCCTATTAACAGCACATCTTTTTTCAATATCCCCGCGATCAGCCCGGCGACATTGGCATAATGCGGCACGACCACCTCTTTCAGCGGCACATGGCTCGGCAGCGCCGCCCGCGCCATGCGCGTCGAAACTTTATACTCCGGATTGACCACGACGCTGACCATATTTTCCGGCGCGTCTAATGGCACGATGTCGAACGGCTCGTAGCTGCGAATCAATACGAATCCGCCGAGCATCGAAGGCGCGACGTTATCGGCATGATAGCCGCTCAACGTCGCTTCGGCTTTCACGCAGGCGAGAATCAATTCGGGATCGTTCTTCGCCATTGTTCCGCCGAACAGCAGATTCACCGCCCACGCCGCGCCAACCGCGCTTGCGCCGCTGCTCCCCAATCCGCTTCCTAACGGCATGCTTTTCCGCAATTTGATTTCCACGCCAGCCTGCTCATCCACCACGCCGCGCTCCTGCAACGTCGTCAGCACATTCCGCGCCGCAACGCCTGCCGTATTTTTTTTCGGGTTTTGCGGCAATTTGCCAATATCCTGCTTGCGGATGTAGCGGATATCCGTAATCACCACGCCCGGCGTTCGGCGTTTTCGCACTTCCACGATGTCGCCGGGGCGCGAGACCGCAAACCCTAACACATCGAACCCGGGGCCGACATTCGCGACCGACGCGGGCGCAAATACACGAATCCATTCACTCATACGTTCATTCTCTCCTGATTGACGAAATAATCAGGCAGCATACGCAATTCCCCACGATTCAGACAATAAAATTTTGTGATTATTTACCACGAACGACACGAAAACAACGGCGAGGCGTCACGACATTGGAACGTGAATTTTTCGTACCGCCGACGTCTCCCTTCGGTATGGCGACAGCCTCGGCTGTCTGACCGGCTGGGATGGCGGCGGTACAGCTATAACATCACCCGGACAGCCCTGTCCGGAAGCCGATCAATATATTCCTGCATCGTATTCACCACTTCTTCCCGGCTCATATCGGTCGAATCAATCAAGATCGCGTCATCCGCTTTGCGCAGCGGCGCGACGGCGCGATTCGAGTCGTCGAAATCGCGTTTTTTGATGTCGTAAATCAGTTGTTCAAGATTCGCCTCGCGCCCTTGCTCTTGAAGTTGCAAAAAGCGGCGTGTGGCGCGGGCTTCCGCGGAGGCATCGAGGTAAAATTTCGCATCCGCGTCGGGAAAAACGACCGTGCCGATGTCGCGGCCATCGAGAATCACGCCGCCATCTTTGCCCGCCTGCCGCTGTAACGCCAGCAAGCCCGCCCGCACTTCAGGAATCGCGGCAACCGCCGACGCCAACATCCCGGCCTCGTTCGTGGTAATCGCGTGCGACACATCGCTGCCATCCAGCACAACCGCTACGCTACCGTCAGGATTGCGCCGAAATTCAATCGTCGTCTCGTCAATCAGCCGCATCAACGCCGGAACATCCGCAAACGGAATGCCGCGCTGATGGGCTTTCCAACCGATTGCCCGATAAATCGAGCCGGTGCTGATATGCACGTATCCCAACCGTTCGGCGAGCATATCGCCGATGCTGCTTTTGCCCGATCCCGCCGGGCC
>CAZMEO010000490.1:0-2564 GCA_964565315.1 uncultured Candidatus Moduliflexus sp.
CTTGTTGACGAGTCGAATATGAACGAGCTGCAACGCAAACTGAAACGGCTCTTGCAGCAGACGCCGCCGCCGACCGCGATTTTTGCGCACGATGATTATTTAGCCGCCCGCGTGCTTGTGGCGCTGCAAAACCTGCATGTTCGCGTCCCGGAAGAGATTTCGCTGATCGCCATCGGCGACATGCTTGATTATAGCCAGCCCTTCATTCCCCGCATTACGACGATGCAAATTAACAATGAACTAATGGGCAAGCTCGCCGGGGAAATGCTGTTAGAGCGCCTGAAAAACGGCTTTACCGGCGTGCATGTGCTGAAGGTAAATCAGCAGCTTATCGAGCGCGGCTCGTGCCTGAAACTTCCAGACAAAAAGAAATTTGCGCGTTTTGACCGGGAACTCGACGCCGAGGAGCGTTTACAGGAATACCATATCGGCGTGACCTGCTTTTCGCTGCACATGACCTACTGGGCGATGTGGGCGCAGGCCGTTTGGGAACGCGCCAGAGAATCGGGCGCCAAAATCTCATTGCTTCCATGCCAAAGCGCGGCTGAACAGGCTGCCGCGATTCGGCGATTTATCAGCCAGGGAGTTGACGCGATCATCATCGGGCCGATTGACGGGACGAACCCGGATGTCGCATTGGCCGCGAAAGAGTCTATGCATGCGGGCATTCCAGTCGTTGTGTCCAGCGTGGAACTTGAAGGGGGGCAGGCGAGCTGCACCGTGCGCTGCGATAACCTGAAAGGCGGCGAACTCGCGGCAGCGTACTTGTTAGAGCAGATCGGCGGGCAGGGCAAGATCGGCCTGCTTGAGGGATCATGGCCGCAATTTCGCATTCAGGGATTCCGCAAGGCGCTCAACAACGCGACAAAAAGTTTTATTGCTTTCGAAGCCAAATGCGACTGGTCGCGTGAAGCCGCTAAAGACGCCATGCGCGAGGCGCTGCGCCTTCACCCCGATCTCAAGGGCGTGTTTGCCGCCTGCGATCCGATGGCCTTAGGTGCGCTTGACGCGATTGTCGAAGCGCGGCGGCAAGGGGAGATCGTTGTCGTCGGGTTTGACGGCCTGCCGGAAGCATGCGTGGCGATTTATCATAATATGATGGGCGCGACGATTAATCAATCGCCGTTCGAAGTCGGCGCAAAAGTCCTCGAAGCCGCCATCCGCATTTTGCGCGGAGAAACGGTGCTTTCGTCGCTCTTAGTCGAACCTGTGCTGATCTGCAAGCAGAACGTCATCGAGACATCGTTCAACATGCTGAGTTTAACGCCTCGCATATTGCATAGCGTCGCCGAGATCAGCGAAGAACAGCGCCATCTGCATACCGAGCATCTGCGCATGAATGTGGAATCGCAAATCTCCGGCTGTTTGCAGCGCATGTTCCTCTCATCCGCCGGAGAGCTTCAACAGATTGACGGCCTGGATATTGCCGGTTTTACAGACTCGCCGACGAATGGTGAACATAGCGTTCATGCGGGCATCGGCGACATCACCACGCATAGTCTGGAAGGCGGAATTTTAATGCTGATGTTTCAGACCGAGATTCATGCGCTGCTCGATCACGGCCCGGCGTCGCCCGTTGAATTTTTAGGGTTCTTGCGCCAGATTGCCTCGGATAATACGGCAATTATGCCAGCAGTGAAAGCGATTCAAACCATTTTTGTGCAGGCACATCAGCGCTGTTTGAAAATCATCGGCAAAAATAATCTGCTGCTTGTTCTGCGTCAAAATGGCGACATTGAGCAGCATTGCGCCTATGAATTGACGTTATCAGCGTTATCGAACGAGAATGTTGACGAGATTGCCGCGCAAGCGACCATTGCCCTGCAACCCGGAGACGGCCTGGTGATGTATGCGAATCCCCTGATTGACAGCGAAAACCAGAACGGTGAGCCGTATGGCACGGAGCGACTGGGGACGATGGCGCGTCGCAACTGGATGCGCCCTGCTGAAGAGATTAAGCAGGCGATTTTTCACGATGTCAAGCAGCATCTCGGAGACCAAAAGATGTATGATGAATTGACCTTGATGGTGTTGAAATGCGCCGCCTCGTAACTGGGAGAGACGCCCTTGCCCTGAGAGGGAGTCTCTCCAACGCCTTACCCCAAATACGCCTTGCGCACCTCTTCGCTGTGAAGCAGGTCTTCGCCTTTGCCGGACAGCATCACGCTGCCGGTTTCGATGACATAGGCGTAATCGGCGACTTTCAGCGCGGCGAGGGCGTTTTGTTCAATCAGGAGGATCGTTAAGCCTTGTTGGTGGATCATGCGGATAATATTGAAAATATCTTCAACAAGCTTCGGCGCGAGGCCGAGGCTCGGTTCATCCAGCATCAGCAGCGACGGGCGCGTCATCAGGCCGCGCCCGACCGCGAGCATCTGCTGTTCGCCGCCGGAGAGCGTGCCGGCGCTTTGGCGGTGACGTTCCCGCAGGCGCGGAAACAGGCTATACACCCATTCAATATCATGCTGAATTTCGGCGTCGTCTTTGCGGGCATACGCGCCTAATCGCAGGTTTTCATACACCGTTAAATTCGGGAAAATCCGGCGGCCTTCGGGAATCATGGC
>CAZMEO010000491.1:0-2552 GCA_964565315.1 uncultured Candidatus Moduliflexus sp.
GTACTACTTGGAGTAAATATATTGCTGCGCATCAGGGGCTTCGACGTTTTCTTTGGTGAAGACGAAAAATCCCGGCACGACTTTTTTGTCAGGAATCGGCGTCCCGTCTTTCAAATACTTCATCCCCCATTCCACCGCCAATGCGCCGATTTCTGCCGGTTTCTGCGCTAAGACGAGGTCAACTTCTCCCTTTTTGAGGGCGTTGATCAAATCTTCGGTCGCATCCCAGGTCGCCACTTTCACCGCGCCCGTCAGCCCGGCATTGACAATCGCGCGATATGCCCCCTGCGCGCTGAAGACGTTCACGCCGAACACGCCCGCTAAATCAGGATGTTTCTGCAAAACCGCCGCAGCTTGCTCCTCAGCTTTTCCCTGATCGTCAAAACAATATTCTATGGCAACCACGTCGATGCCCGGAAACTTTTTCATCCCTTCGATAAACCCTGTTGCGCGTTCCTGAACGCTGGACGTATCCGGGTTGGTATTTTCTACCATCACTTTGCCTTTTCCGCCAATCATCTTTGCCAGCGCTTCCGCAACCACGACGCCGCCCGCAGCGTTATCCGTGCCGATGAAGGCGAGCGGAAAATTGTAATCGCTCTCTTTATTATAATCGCCGTCGCCGATGTATGTATCAACCGTCATCACCGGAATACCGGCGTCATGCGTTTTTTTCAGTACGTAAATCAGGGAGTCTGTTGAGGTCGGAGCGATGAAGAGCAGGTCAATGTCGCCGCGAGCGAGGAGCGCTTCGAGAAGCGGGACTTGCGATTCCGGTCCCCAGGTTTTCGGATATTCACCGACGATCAGTTCGACGCCCAATTCGCTGGCTTTCGCCCGTGCGCCCTTTTCCATCGCGAAATAGAACGGGTCTGCAACGCCCGGCATAAATGCCATTTTAAAGGTGCTGTCGGCGGCGTCTGCCATGAGCGCCATGCTCAGAATGACGGTTATCGTGATGATGCCAACCAACTGGTTTTTCATAACATTCCCCTCCTGCTGAACGGGTTGCCGGAATTCCTCGATTTTTCACGTAAATTCTACGAGATAAGGTCAACGATCTTATAAGCAATTCGAATGCCATCAGGGAAATTTCGATTGCGAGGGGCGCGAATTTGCGAGATAGTCAATGAGGCGCTTCTTGTCAGCAGGGAGCAATGCTGCAAAAATGGATAGCGGGGTATCCAGAAATTGGATACCCCGCTATCCACCTGAAAATGACGCAGAGCGTTATGGACAGAGTTATCAAGCCCCTTCAACGTGTCTGATAACTTGTTGAGGCACATTCAACACCTGCGCCTGATGGCCGGTGATTTCGAAAATTCGGCGCAGATCAAGTTGAGGAAGGACGACCGTGCTGGTATTGATCAGCGGATGACAGCAGACTGCCGCCGCATTCCAGACCGCCTCGTCTATGACGACGCTGACGGCATGTTCGGCATCATTCACCACGCCGAGCAGCGTCACTGATCCCGGCGTCAAGCGAAGATAGCGTTCCAGACGATCCGCCGACGCGAAACTGAGATTGGAAACGCCGACCAATGGAGCGAGTGCTTTGATGTCCACGCATTTGTCATCGCCGATCGTGACGAGAAAATGGCGGCGTCCCGGCTTGTCCCGCAGAAACAAGTTTTTTGTTTTGATTGCCTCCGCCGGCATTTTCGGGCAGAGCGCGTTGGCCTCTTCACAGGTAAAGACCGGCGGATGATCGTAGCGTTGGTAGGCAATCTGATGAGTATGAAGAAAGCGGAAAATTTCCATATATTCACGTTATGTCAATTCGATCTCATGAAGACTTATGAAAGACAATATTCCCCCTGAATCCGCGCGATTGCGCTGCCGCCGAACCAGACGCGATCTTGTTGATTGCCGTCCTGTTTCGCCAATAATTTCACGCAATTTGGCTGGTCGCGCAAGCCGTTCTGCTCCAATGAAATCGGGCGGCCATCCCACTGGTCATGCTTCAACAGATAATACCCGAACGCCGCATTGCCAGAGCCGGTCGCCGGGTCTTCGAGATAGCCGAACGTTGGCGCAAAGACACGGGTGCGGTAAGCGTTCGCGGCATCGGCCACATCGTCCGTAAACACCGTCATAATATCGAGCGCGTGATTCAGGCAGAATTGCTTGAGTTCTTCCAAATCGGGGCGAATCGAAAGCGTGGTCTGCAAGTTATTCACAGGCACAATCAGCGTTTTCAGCCCGGCATGAATAATGGCAAGCGGCAGCGTATCGCTCAACACTTCCGGCGACGTGCGCAACGCGGCGGCCAAATCGTTTTTTTCGATAGTGCAGCGAAAATGCGTCGGCTCTGGCGCGGAAATAAACACCGCGTTTTCCTGCGGAATCCGATTTTCGACCAACAATCGCGCTTTTGACGTGCTGATATTCACATACGGTTGTTGCAGCAGATCGTCGCGCTGTTTGATGACATCATACATGATCGCGATGGTGGCGTGGCCGCAGAATTCGACTTCCCGCTCCGACGAATAATAGCGCAGATCGAAGGCGTCGCGCTCAACCTGGCGGACGTAGCCGACTTCGCTGACAAA
>CAZMEO010000492.1:0-2546 GCA_964565315.1 uncultured Candidatus Moduliflexus sp.
GTCGGCGGGCCGTTAGCCACCTATTCGTCTCACCTGCTGCTGAAGCATGCCGCCGTTGATGTCTGCGTGTTAGGGCATGGCGAAGAAACCTACGTCGAAGTCGTCGCCGGGAAGCCGCTGCGGGAGATTCACGGCCTTGCGTTCAGAAACGACGCCGGAGAACCCGTCACGAACCCGCCGCGCGAGATGATCAAAAATCTCGATGACGTCCCCTATCCGGCGTATGAATTGTTCGACATGGAATTTTATCTGACCCACACCAATTTTATGGATGTGCAGCGCCAGAAATTCGCCGGTCAGAAAACGATGGGGATTCTCACTGGCCGAGGATGCCCGTATCAATGCCGTTTTTGCTCGAAAAGCCTGCAAACTGTCCGCTATAAAAGCATTGACTACTTAGTGAAAGAAATTACATATTACCAGAAAAAGTTCGACGTTCACCATTTCCATTTCATCGATGAACTGGTCGTCATTTCGAAAAAACGCACCTTAGAACTTTGTGAAAAACTCAAGCCCCTGAATATTATCTGGGATGCGCAGGGGCGGGTCAACCTTGTTGACAGGGAAACCCTGAGCGCGATGAAAGACGCGGGCTGCGTCTGCGTCGGCTTTGGCGTCGAATCCGGCAGCCGGAAAATTTTGGAGAACATGAATAAGCAGATTACTCCAGAGCAAATCAAAGACGCCCTGACGATCTGCCGCGAAATTCATCTCGCCAGCAAAATCCAACTGATTTTCGGCTATCCCGGAGAAGACAACGACACGCTTGAAGAAACCATTCAGTTGTTCAAAGAGGTTCGCTATCCTGCGAGGCGCTTAGGGATTATCACGCCGCTCCCCGGCAGCCCGCTTTATGAAACCGCGAAAGCCGACGGATTCCTCGGCGACGGCCCCGACGCGGTCATTTCCGAAGAAGCGTTTCATCATTGGCTCAGCGAAGTCAGCCCGTTTTGCAATCAACAACTGTTTTATAACCGCACCGCGTTTTCCGATCAAGAATTTTTCGAAAAACATGCCTATATTGAGCGGCAGCTTGTGAGAAATTTTCTGATTGCCATGCTCCTTCATCCGCTGTTTTTCTGGCAATACCGGGATGTCTATAATGCGTATCTGCTGAATTGGTGGAATCATCGCTATAAGAAAAAAGCGCGATTCCTCTTTCGAATACTGCACAAAGTTGATCAGTTGCGAAAACTCTGGACAAGACCATCCAGTCAGGAAACCACATGAGCCATATTCCCATTCTCACGCCAGCGTATAACGTCCTCTATAACAGGATGCTTCCCGCGATTTTTCGAGCCGCCGTGCGCAACAATTGCCCGCGAATCGCGGCGGTGCTGTTTCGCTTGACCATTCGCAAGTTTCGCGGCTCGCCTCGCTCGCGGCAGCCTCAATATGTTGTCTGCGTCTTGCGAAAAGCGATTTTCGACGATGACATGCTCGCGGTTTTTGAGCATGCCGAACATGTTGCGCTGTATAGCATGTCGCGCAGAATGCTCAAATATATTGCCGAACAATTTCTGCCAGAACATTTGACGGATTTGCGGTATGGCAGCCAGACTGCCGAAGATGACCTGAAAAAGCAGGCGTATCGTGCGTTTTTAATCAACATGTTACGCGCGTTGTCAAAATTTTTCAGATTCGACGTCGTGTTGACCGGCAACTTTTCCTATCATGCGGAACAGGAATTTGCAGGCGCATTAGAACAGATTGGAACGCCCTTTATCGCGCTGCATAAAGAAAGTTTGCGCCCCACCTATTTGGCAGAGCTTTACGCGGAAAATTATCGAACGCACCGCGCCCCGTTTCAAGGCAGAGCGATTCTGGTGTATAATGATTTCGAGCGCCTGGCGGAAATCGCAGGCCGCATTATTCCGGCAGAACGCATTCGCATTACCGGTTCGCCGCGCTTCGATGCGCTGCATCAGGCAAGAGCCGCCTTAGCCGCCGCTCCTCCGTCGAAAACGCGCATGATGGTCGTCTTTTTCTTTTTTACGCGCACGCCGTTAGGCTTTCTCAAACAGACGGAGTATCATGAGATGAGCGAAACCGTGCAGTGGACGACGCTGCTGCAAGAGACGTTGTCAGCGATGGCGCGATTGGCAAAAGAACATCCTGATCTTGACGTGATCGTCAAAACCAAAGCCGAAAAGATACATACAGACGTGTTAGAAGGGATGCTCAGCGATGGCGGCGCGCTTCCGGCGAATCTGAAAATCGTAGATCGCGGCAATCCCATCAATCTGCTGATGGAAAGCGACGCGGTCTGCGGCTTCAATACGACTGCCGTGTTGGACGCCTTAGCGCTCGATCTCCCGGTCGTCGTTCCGCGTTTCGCCGAAGCGACGAAGCCGGAATTTCAGCCATTTATCGTGGATTTCGAAGACGCCGTTGAATATGCCGCGTCCCCGGACGAGTTATGCGCGGCGCTGTATCGGGTTGCCTGCGAGCGCCGCCAGTCTCGCGCTGAACTCCCCCCGGCAAGTGTTCGCGTTTTAGACAGATGGGTCGGCAACGGCGACGGCAAAGCGTCGGAACGTGTGCGG
>CAZMEO010000493.1:0-2544 GCA_964565315.1 uncultured Candidatus Moduliflexus sp.
ACTGCGCCGCCGATGACGTTTCCAGCAGTTTCCGCTGCCGCGCCCGCCATATCCGGCAAATGCCTGACGCCGTCAATCGCGCCGCCGACAGCATCGGGAATATGCGTGATCAGTTCGCCGGTATGGTAGGCCAAATCAGGCGCGATGAAGAGCCAGTCCAACGAATCCAGCGCCATCCACGCGGCAATTTCTCCGCCTGAAACCTGGTCTCGCCGCTGACGCGTAAATTCTTCGAACAGCGTTTGCAATTCGCCGCCATCGAGCCAGACGCCCTGACAGGCATCACACACATCCACGACGACGTTTTGGATTTCACGCTGCCGCATCGTCTGCTGGCAGGCCGGACACGTGAGCAACGCCGTTGCGCCGCATGACGGGCATGTGTCTCCCAATAACGGCAGACGGGCGTGGCATCGCGAACAGGTGCGCGAAACTCGACGCGCAGCGAGCGCGCCTGTCAAGCTTTGCGGAAGCGTTTCGGCAGAGTACGTCTGTTGCAGTTCGCCTTTATCGAACCAGATACCGCGACATTGCGGGCAGACATCAAGCGCCACCTGCGAATGGGCGTTCTGCTGCAACAAGGGGATGTGACACACAGGACAATTTCTTGACATCGTCACGCTCCTTGTTATTCTTCCAATTTGCGCCGGTTGGCGATTTCATAAAACTCATACACGATGATTCCGGCGTCCGTGACCTGCATGTCGGCCAATCCGCGCGCTGACATTTCGCGCATGACGGTTTCGGCCTCAGCGGAACTGAGCGATGTTCCGACAACAACATCCGGAATCGCGAGGCGTCCGCCCTTTTCCTGCGCTAAGCGGAGAATTTCTTTTTCTTGCAGCGCGTAACGCGATTGTTCCTGCTGTTCGAGCGCGCGTTTCTTTTCAACCGCTCGGCTGCGCAGCAGCAAACCGCCGCCGAGAATCGGGGCGATGCCGAACAATGCCCAGGCGACAATATCTGAGGCATCAAATTTCCCTTTTGACACGTTCATAAACGCTCCTAACGAAAGGAACGCGCCAAAACCAATCAATCCCCATGCTGCGATAGACTTCATCATCGAATTTTTCTCCTGTATTTTTTACCCGGCGTTACGCCGCTAACTGCTTCGCTAATTGCGACAGTTTGACGTAATGACGGCGCTCTTCCTCAATAATTTTCTCAATCTCCGCGTAGTCGCTTTCCGGCAAGAATCCTTTGATTTCATGGTAATAGAGGATGCTGTCGGATTCGCGGCTCAGGCTGTAATTGATCGCTAACGACAGGTCTTTCAGGGCGTCTTTTTCCTGCTGCGACAGTTCCGGGCGGAAGATGCTGACATCCACATACGCTTGCAGATACGCAAAATAATCGGTTGGAGCGCTTTCAAGCGGCTGATAATTCAATCGGGAAAGCATTCCCGCAAACGTTTGCTGATGTTTCGCTTCCTCTTCAGCCAAAAAGGTGAAAAAACTCTGCAAATCTTCAGAACTCTGCTGTTTTGCCATCGCCGTATAAAACGCCTGTCCATTCTCTTCGATTTTCATCGCAATCGTAAAAATATCTCGAACATCGAATGTTGCCATAGGCCACCTCTCTGTTTGTGTGTGGTTCTTCGACTCATTTCATCCGTCGAACACTAAACCCCTCGCTCTCATCTACGTCTTATTCATGTCTCTGCCCACAAAAAAGTCAAGAAAGAAAGTTCTGAAATACACTGAGGAACGACAAGGATAGGTTTTAGAGATGAAACGACGCTCATATTTACTGCTCTGCATCGGGGTAAGCCTTCTGCTGTTTTTTTCGTCAGGATGCGTCTATCTCCGGCTGTTAAAGCTTCAGCAGCAATTCGGCGCGTTTGCCAAGTATGTGAAAATTGACACGAATTACGGCATTTCAATGGCGTTTATGCATCCGGTGCTGTATGATCGCGATGTGGCCTGGCTGATAAAGGGCGAACCCGCAATTCAGGCGCATTGCGGGCGATATACGGTGTTTAAATATGATTTCCCCAAACACTATACGCAGCCGGGAACGACCGAACCGACGGCGTTGCGCGTCGCAATCATTTTCGTGTTCCGCGATGAGAAATTGATCAGCGTCCGCTTGCCGAAAGAATTTTCGCGCGTGATTCATCCGCAATTGCTGGAGAGTTCGTTGCGCTCGATGGGAGGCGGCAAGGTGGATAAAGGGAAACGCGAAGTTGCCGGAGAAGTGGCGACTGATGAGTTGAAAAAATCCGCACCGATTCCGAACAAGCCCGACGTCGAGAAGATTCTTGGCATGCCGTATGCCACGATTTCAGAGCAGAGCAAGAACACGCTCTATTACCAGTATGGCGTCAACCTGAAACCTGATGCGAACCGTTCCGCAGCGCCGGTGATCGAAGTCTGGTTTTCGTTCAGCGCCAAAGACGATACTCTCAAAAAAGCCAAATTCAGTTTCAATAACCTCACCGCAGCGATTGACTTTAGTTAAGGCGTCTGCATCGTGAGACCAGAGACGCTTACGGCGATAACTGCTGCACCGTAAGCGTTTCGCCATTTTGCCGAAGATTATCCA
>CAZMEO010000494.1:0-2543 GCA_964565315.1 uncultured Candidatus Moduliflexus sp.
GATCGGGCGCACAATCGCCCGGCTGAGGCCGAACGATTCGGCGACCGCCACGCAGCCGAAAAAGACGGCGATCCCGAACGCGGTCAGCAGAAATTGCTGAATCTGGCGTTCTTCCAAATCGCGAGGATAGAGCACCGTGATCGCGCCGACCGGCGCACCTGGCGCACCAAGCGCCACCGCGCCTTGATAATACGCCTTCGCCCCGATTTGCGTCTCTATAAAGGCGATGGGCGGCATGTTCCGGCTCAGCAGGTCAATCTGCTGTGCGTTCGCGGCGAGCGCGTCCGGCAGCGCGGCATACTCCGGCAGCAGCCCTACGCTGAGCCGTTTTTCGGCGAAGACGTTCATCTGCGTCCCGCTCAGGCGCGAATAGCGTTCCACGTCGCTCTGCCGGATGGCGAATCGAATTGCACAGATGCCTTGCAGCGTTCCGCGATTCAGCGCGGGGGCGACAAATTGCACCGTCATCAGCGAGCGCCACGCGCTGAAGGTGGCGGTGACGCCTTCTGGAATCGCGGCGGCATAGGTTTGCGCTAACTCCGGCGGCAGCGCCATGCGCGGAATCTCTTCGAGGCGCTGCAATCCGGCATGCCATTGATCGCCGGGCTGCATGGGAATCAGAGGATTCTCCGCCAGGCCGGGAAGAAAGACGCCGGTTTCCGGGCGATCTCCGATATGCGTATAGACCGCCAGCAATTGCCGGTCTGCGCCATACACCAATATTTCCGCCACGTCGGTCAGGCTGGCGAAATCCCGCATCCGGTCAGCCAGCATCGCCAAATAGACCAGCATCTTTTTCGCTTGCCACGCTGATAATTCCGCCGAGGGTTCCTGCTGCGCCTGATACATTTGAATGACATACAACGGATTGACAACCGCGTCTTGAATGAACGCGCCGAGCTTCGCGCTGATGGTCGCCGCCCGCGTCCCTAAATCATCGAAAATCTGGGCGTAGCCGAGCGCGATGCTTTGCTGCGACCGCTCGCGGATATTGCGCGTAAACAGATAGTAATACGTCCCGGACATGGCGACAATAATCAGCAGCGTCAAGATGGTGTTGCGCAGCAGAATTTTCCAGGTTAATTTCATAACGCCTTCTTCCCCTCTTCGTCGGCAGGGCTGTTAAGTTCTCAATTCTGAAATTGAAACAAGACGCCCCTCGTTCCACGCTCTGCGTGGAATGCAGTTGCTCGGACGCTCCGCGTCCCGTTCGCCGCAGAGCGGCGAGTGGTCGGCATTCCACGCGGAGCGTGGAACGAGAACGTAACAGCCCTGCTCTTCGTAGGGGCGTTCAGTTGAACGTCCCTTCGTTTTCCCTCATTCCATGTAGAATGAGGAACGAACGTTACACGGAAGCAGGGCGCGGAGACCGCGCCCTTACAGAGTTATTTCACCGTCGGGAAATCATACATGGCAAATGCCGTTTGTTGGAGAAAATCGGCGACTTCAGCGCGGACGCCGTAATATTGAATCGGCGTGTAAAGAAAAATATGCGGGCCAGCGTGTAACACATTTTCTGTAATTTGATGATACAGGCTCAAGCGTTTTTCCGAGTCGCGCTCCAACATCGCTTGATCGATTAATTGTGCAGTCTCTTTGTCGGCATAGGTCATCATCCATTCCAGGTTTTTGAAAGTTGCATTCTCGCTGGTATCATCGCTGTATGCAAACCAGCGGGCACTCCCGTCTGGATCTGGATAATCATGCATCCAAAGACATAAATACATCTGGGTATTCCTTGTCATAATATCATTCCACATCTGTCCTACATCCATCAGAGAAATGTTTACTCGAATTCCAATTTGCGACAAATCGGCTTTGATTTTCATAGCAACTTCTGGGGCAGGCGCATTAGTGCTTGCCTTTAATTCTACTTCAAAACCATCAGGATACCCGCCAGCCACCAGAAGTTCTTTCGCTTTGACCGGATCAAAGACGAACGGCGTAGCAGGATTATAACCGGGCAAGCCTTTGACAATGCAGGTTTGAATCTTTTCCGCGCCTCCTTGTAAAATCATCTCAATGATGCTATCATAATCAACCGCGTAGCGCAGTGCCTCGCGCACTTCCGGCTTTTGGAATGGCGGATATGCCAAATTCATGCCAATCGTATTGATTTGAAATGTTAACGATTGCAAAATGCGTATTTCTGCTTTGCCACCCAGCGCGATGGCTTGATCTGGAGAAAGATTCCAGGCCACATCAAGATTGCCTTGCGTCAAGAGCATCGCCTGTTCAGTCGGTTCCTGCACAATGTTGACCTGAAGTTTTTGAAAAGCGGATTTGCTGCCCCAGTAGCGTTCATTCGCTTCAAACGTATAAAATTCGCCGCGTTTCTGCGCGGTCAGGACAAAACGGCCAGACCCGGCGGAATGCTCTTCCAGCCACGCGCTGCCGAGGTCTCCGTTTTGCTCGTGCGTCAACATCAACGGCTGATCCAAAATTATCGCTATCGGTTGCGACAAACAGGCAAGCACCATGCCGGGCGCATACGGCTTGTTCAGGCGCATCTGCACTGTCAGATCATCAATTTTGGTCAATGT
>CAZMEO010000495.1:0-2528 GCA_964565315.1 uncultured Candidatus Moduliflexus sp.
CGTTCCGCCGCAGGCTTCATCAGCGAGGAATGGAACGGGGCGCTGACCGGCAGCAGCATGGCGCGTTTCGCTCCCGCCGCTTTCGCCAGTTCCACGACCTGATTCACGGCGTCAACATGGCCGGAAATCACGTACTGATCAGGAGAATTCAGATTCGCCAACATCACGATATGATCGGGTTTGCTGACTTGCTGACAGAGTTCCTCGATTTTGGCCTGTTCGAGGTTCATAATCGCCGCCATCGTCCCCACGCCGACCGGCACGGCTTCTTGCATGAACTGGCCGCGTTTGCGAACGGTGCGCACGGCATCGGCAAAACTGAACGCTCCGGCGCAGACGAGCGCGGAATATTCGCCGAGGCTATGCCCGGCGACAAACGACACGTCAAGATTGATTTGTTCCTGAAACACGCGCAATGCAGCAATGCTTGCCGTCAAAATGGCAGGCTGGGTATTCGTGGTGAGTTTCAAATCGTCTTCAGGTCCTTCGAAGCACAGTGTCGAAAGGTCAAAACCGAGGGCGTCATTCGCTTCCTGAAAAATGGCTTTGGCTGTCGGAAACGTATCGAACAGGTCTTTTCCCATGCCAACGGCCTGAGAACCCTGACCAGGGAAGAGAAATGCTATTTTGCTCATAATCCCCTCGCACAATTTTCTTGCATATTGATAATCCCTTGTATATGGTGACGACAATAGCCTTCGTTCCGGCTAACGCACTTATCAAGAGAAGGGGAAAATCTGTCAAGTCAAAAGTCGGTTGTTTCTCTTGACAATCTTAAAAGCATCAGATTCGAGGACGCCATATCATGAACACACACGTTTCTATTCTATTTCGAATGCGCGAGGAGGGCAACACGCATGTTACCAGCACGATTGGTCAACACATTCGAACAGAGCATTAAAACGCACTGGGAGCGTCCGGCATTTTCAGATTATCAAGGAGCAACATTTACCTACGCGCAGGTCGGATGGCGCATCGCGTACCTGCATGATGTCTTTCGGCGCAGCCATGTGAAACCGGGCGATAAGATCGCGCTCTTAGGCAAAAATTCTGTGAATTGGGCGATGTCGTATCTTGCCGTTGTGAGCTACGGCGCGGTCATCGTGCCGATTCTGCCTGATTTCATGCCGGAAAACGTTCAGCATATCGTCAACCATTCGGACGCCGTGCTGCTGTTTGTCACCGACACGCTGTATGAAAACCTGGAAGGAGCGGAAATGCCGCATCTGCACGGCGTGTTTTCGTTGAACGATTTTTCTCTGTTGTATCACCAGAAAAAACAGCATTTCGAGCAGATTTTGCAGCAGGCCGAAGCCGCCTTTCCGCCGCTGAACAATCCGGATTTGGCGCCGGAAAAATTCGCGCTCCCGGTTATTCAGAATGACGCGCTCGCGTCGATTGTCTATACGTCAGGAACGACGGGCTTTTCCAAAGGGGTCATGCTCTCGCACAACAGTCTGATGGCGAATGTCGTGTTTGCGCAGCAGAATATGCCGTTAGTCGCCGGAGACACGATCTTATCCTTTCTGCCGTTAGCCCATTGTTACGGCTGCGCCTTCGAATTTCTCTTTCCCTTCAGTGTTGGCTGTCACATTACGCTATTAAGCAAAACCCCTTCGCCGAAAGTGCTGCTTCAAGCCTTTCAGGAAATTCGCCCGCGCTTGATTTTGTCCGTGCCGCTGATTCTGGAAAAAATCTACAGCCGACAGGTCAAACCGGCCTTGAACAAGCCGATCATCAAATTGGCGCTGAAACTGCCGATTATTCGAGAGATGTTACTCAAAAAGATTTGTCGCAAATTAACCAATTCGTTCGGCGGTAATTTTACGGAGATTGTGATCGGCGGCGCGGCGTTGAATCAGGAAGTCGAACAGTTTTTCAAATTGATCAAATTCCGCGTGACCGTCGGCTACGGCATGACCGAATGCGGCCCGCTTATCAGCTACGCGCCCTGGAATCAGCATCGTCCGCAATCTTCTGGAAAAACAATTAATTTTCTTGAAGCCACGATTGATTCCGAAGACCCGCGCCAAATCGCCGGAGATATTCTGGTTAAGGGCGAAAACGTCATGCTTGGGTATTACAAAGACCCGGATGCGACGCGCAACACGTTTTTGCGCGAACAATGGCTGAATACCGGCGATATCGGCACGATTGACGACGACGGATTCATTTATATCAAAGGACGCAGCAAAAACTTAATTCTTGGCGCGTCAGGGCAAAATATTTATCCCGAAGAGATCGAAGCCCTGTTGAATAATCTGCCATTCGTGCAGGAATCGCTTGTCATCGAAAAACAGGGCAAGCTGCTCGCGCTCGTCTTCCCGGATTTCGACGCCGCCGACGCCAAAGGCGTGAGCGAAACGCAACTGCGCGACAAAATGGAAGCGAACCGGCGCGAACTCAATAAGCAGCTGCCGGGCTACTGCGCCATTTCGAAAATCGAGTTGTATCCCAAAGAATTCGAAAAAACGCCGACACGCAAAATCAAGCGGTTTCTTTATACGATTCCTGAAAATGTGAGTTAA
>CAZMEO010000496.1:0-2527 GCA_964565315.1 uncultured Candidatus Moduliflexus sp.
TGAAGCGAGGCGATGCGGAAAGATTTCCTTCCTCCCTAAAAACTTCTTGACCGATTTACGCCGTCGAGAATACGTGATCGTTTATTCTCAAACACTTATGAACGACGAAGAACCTCCCCTTTATTATTCGGCCTGTCATGCTGTCCTTTCGCGAAGCGCGGAAGACGACCACGCGCCTGTTCCCTGCATGGAAACGGGCGGCAGCATGACGGGCTTTTTTTCTCTGCATGAACCCTTATAGATGGCTCTGGCCGTATGTCAGGCCGTATCGCTGGCGGTTGCTGCTCGGCTTTGCGATTGTGGTTGTCACAAGCCTGATGGCGCTCATTAACCCCTATTTAACCGGGCAATTGGTGGAACAGGTGATTGTGGCGCGTCATCTCGAAAAACTCTATCTGCTCATCATTGTGATGTTCAGCGTCACCATTTTCCGCATGTCCGTGCGCTACGGCATGGTGATGATTTTCGAGTCGGTCTCGCAAAATGTCGTCCTGAACATTCGCATGAAGGTCTATGAGCGGCTGCAAGCGTTCGACTTTCCGTTCTTCGACACCACCAAAACCGGCGACATCATGGCACGAATGACCAGCGATATGGATTTTGTCCGTCATTTCGTGTCGTGGGTGGATTACAACACCTTCGAACAGGCGTGCGTCTTCACCTTTTCGCTCCTGTTTTTAGGCGTTGTCAATTTCTATTACACGCTCTGCCTGCTGGCCTTGACGCCGTTAATCGGGTTTTTCGCGGTCAAATTGGCGATTGATGTCAAGCCGACGTTTGCTGCGCTGCGGGAACAGTTTTCGCGCGTAAATTCCGCCGCGCAGGAGAATATCGCGGGGCATCGCGTGGTGCGGGCGTTTACGCGGGAAGCGCACGAAACCGAAAAATTCTTGAAAGAAAACGCCGAGTACAAACGCAAGGCGCTCGATTCCGCAGGCGTCTGGGCGAAATACATTCCGGTGCTGGAAACGTTGTCGAGTTCGATGATGGTGATTCAATTATTCGTCGGCGGCGTGTTTGTCATCAAAGAGTGGCTGACGCTCGGCGATTATTTTATTTTCAACTCGCTGATCTGGGCGCTGAATAACCCGCTGCGCATGGCGGGCTGGCTCGTCAACGATATTGAGCGGTTTCAGGCGTCCGCCGAAAAAATTATCGCGATGTATGACACGCCTTATACGATTAAAAACCCCGTCCATCCAGTCAAACTCGACGCGATTCAGGGGAACGTTGAATTTCGCAACGTCACGTTTTCTTATGGCGACGAGCCGGTGTTGAATAACATCAGTTTTTCCGTGACGCCCGGCATGAAAGTCGGCATTATCGGACCGACCGGCTCTGGCAAAACGAGCCTCGCGCGGCTGATTTGCCGCTTCTACGATTGCCAGCAGGGGAGCGTGCTGATTGACGGCGTGGACGTGCGGCAGTTCGACGTGCAATTCCTGCGCTCGAACGTCGGGATCGCCATGCAGGACGTGTTTCTGCATTCTGACACGATTGAAGGGAATATCGCCTTCGGCATTCCTGCCGCGCCGATGGAGGACGTGATCGAAGCGGCGAAACTTGCGAATGTGGAAAGTTTTGTCCATGATCTTGAACAGGGCTACGACACCATCATCGGCGAACGCGGCGTCGGGCTGTCCGGCGGTCAGAAGCAGCGCGTCGCGTTGGCGCGGCTGCTGCTGAAAAATCCGCCGATTATGATTCTCGACGACACCACCTCCAGCGTGGATGTTGAAACCGAGCGCCACATTTTCGAATCGCTGAAAACCTACACGCATCGCAAAACGATGTTCGTGATCGCGCATCGCGTCGTCTCCGTGATGGATGCTGACGTGATTTTCGTGTTGCAGAACGGCCAGATCATCGAGCAAGGCACGCATCACGAATTATTGGCGCGAAACGGCTACTATCACACGCTCTGGCAGCATCAGCGCTCGACCGGCATTCATGGCGTATCGAATGTCGAACATCATCCGATGGCGCATGGGACAAGAAACAAACAATTTAACGCAAAAGGCGCAAGCGCCGCAAGAGACGCAAACGCATAAATTCGCGTCTTTTGCGCCATTCGCGCCGTTTGCGTTTTTTATTTTCGTATGGCACGCAATAAATTCGATGTTGATGAAGAACTCGATGAGGAGTTTAACGCGGCGACGATTCGCCGCCTGTTGACCTATATTTTGCCGCACCGCAAGAAGGTGCTGTTTGCGGTGGCGATGATGCTGCTGTCGTCCGCCGCGTCGCTGACCGGCCCGTATTTCGTCAAAATCGCGCTTGATTCGGCGATTCCGCAGAAAAACATCTGGCGCTTAGCGGAATTATCGCTGATGTATCTCGGCTTTCTCGTCCTGAGCGGCGTCTGCCTGCGTCAGCGCATCAAAATCATGACAGAGATGGGCGAAAGCGTGATTTACGAGATTCGGAAAGATGTGTTCGAGACGCTGCAAAAGCTGCCGTTTACCTATTACGATTCCCGCCCGCACGGCAAAATCCTGATTCGCGTCACGAACTACGTCAATTCGCT
>CAZMEO010000497.1:0-2522 GCA_964565315.1 uncultured Candidatus Moduliflexus sp.
GAGACTTCATTTAAGGACAGCGAACTCTCGGAGGTGACATGACTTTGCTGAGAAATCGCGTCTTTGATCATTTCCGACAATTCCGCGACGCGGCTGACATGTTCAATCACTTCATCAGTGGCCTCTGTGGTGTTGCTGCTGCTGGATTGCATCACCGTCACCTTTCGCGCAATATTTTTCGCTAATTGCGAGGTTTCTTTCGCCAAATCCTTCACTTCGCGAGCCACCACGCTGAATCCGCGCCCGACTTCCCCCGCCCGATTCGCTTCGATGCTGGCATTCAACGAGAGCATGTTGGTCTGTTGCGCGATTTCGGTAATCACCGAGAGTAAATCGCCGATTTCCTGATAATGTGCGTTTAATTCAGTCATGGCCGCTTTTGCGGAAGACGAGGTGGTGACAACAGTGAGGATTAAATGCGCGACTTCCTCGACATGCGACGCGATTTCGCGGATATTGGCCGCGATTTCTTCCATCGACACCGACGCTTCATGCGCGCGATTATTGATTTGCTGGCTGCTTGCGGAGACAATCGTAATTTGCTGCGACATTTCTTCCGCGCCGACCGCCATTTCTGAACTGACGTTCGTCATATTTTGGGCAGCAGCCCCTAAGTCTTTTTCAACCGCGCTGATTTGCGTCAATAAGGTTTGCAAGGCCTGTAATTCCTGCGTTCTCATGCGAACGTTTTTATCAAGTTCTCGCTCGGTTTGACGACGCATGTCCAACTCATGTTGTAAATTCACGCTTGACCGCTGAATGACGGTAACGCCGATAGTCATGAGGATTCCAAGCAGCACGGCTAAACTGAACATGCCCCAGTGCAATTGATAGATCGGGATATTGCGCGAGAGAACAAGCTCGAAACGCTGTCCGGAGATATGAAGGGGAAACGATGATGAAAATCTTGTTTGAAAAAGGCTCTTCGTTGGCGCGGCAGCCTGTTCGAAAATTGTGAGATTCGCCTGCGTATCTGTCGTTGCCTGCGACAAATTTTCTAAGCGAATTTCAAGCTCATCATGCAGGTCAGACGCTTTGAACAACGCCGATGGAACGATGGTGAGCGATAAGAGACCGTTCACAGATTTCTTGCGTTCATCAACGTTTTCTGGGACTTGCTTGCCTTCATACATGGCAATGAAGATGTCGTATCCTGGCTGATCTGCCAGCGTCCTCAAGCCGGACGCCGCTGCCATACCGCTGTTGATCGCCTGATTGACGGCGGGAAGAAGCAGCGCATTCGACAAGACATCATACCCTAACAGCATCGCATCGGCGGCTTTTAATGGCTCGCGATAGAGCGCGGGAAAATAGGAGGGACGCGAAGCCGCCGGAACTTTCGCATTATTCTGAAACTCAAAAATTTTGAAGCCGACAACTCCCCAGAGTTCTTGTTCTTCCTCAAATGCCTGTCGTTCCGCGTATTCCACATGTGGGTAATACGTGACGGCCAGAATAAACGGATAGCCCCTCACGATCTCCTGAGAAAATCCACGAAACTGATCGACTTCGATAGAAAGCGACGCGTGATATAACGCCTGGATGCTTTTCGCGACGGCATCGCTGACTTGCAGCCGCTCAAACACGGTTTGTTTAATAATGTTGGCTTCGGCCTCGAATTCCTGGCGTTTCTGCATGAAGGCCGCCTTCAAGGCGATTGCGCCAAGAATCCCTGTCAGGGCGACTCCGCAAAGGAGCGTGATAACCAGTCGTTTTCGTTTCATCGCGTAAAATCAATGAAATCGCCGATATGACAAGCACATCGGCGATTCGTTGATGCAAGAATGAATAGAAAGTTATTCGACTTTTTTCCCTTTCTGATGCAGGTCTCTGGGAATATTAATGCCGGCTTTTGTCAGCAGCGCATCGTTGACAAATAAATTCCATTGACGATTGGCGATAATTGGAATATCTTTGGGGGGAGTGCCTTCCAGAATCTTCAACGCGGTTTCAGCGGCATACTCGCCCTGTTCTCGCCCAACTTGCGTGAAGCCTAACATGACGAACGGCGTCATCCATTCATCCATAGTCAGCGTTAAGATTGACGCATGTTCAAGCATAAATGCTTTGGCGCGGGCGGCGTCCCAATCTTTAATGATTGAGTTGTTGGAGAAAAACATAAATTGCGCATCGGTGAAGGTGAGAAATTTATCTTCGAATTCCTGCATCGTTTCCGCCGTTTCCAGCGTAAATTCGACGCCTAACGGCTTGAGAACGGTGGCATACCGCTCGCAGGCGGTTTTTTCGGATTCTAAGTTGGGATAGTAACAAATGCCTTTTTGCACATTCGGAATAATGCGCTTAATTTGCTCGAACGCCTGTTTGATCGGGGCAAGTTCCGTCATGCCGGTCGCATTGGAATACGGATATTCATATTCCTTCACCGTCCAATTGACGCCGCAAAACACAAACGGAATCTGCGCATCTTTGAAATACGGTTTGACTAAATAGCGAGAGGCATTGTCATCGGAGACAATCACGACATCCGGCAGCCATGATTCGATGAGCGCTTTCGCTTCCAG
>CAZMEO010000498.1:0-2522 GCA_964565315.1 uncultured Candidatus Moduliflexus sp.
CACACAAACATGGAAACTCATGACTGTGGCGGTCATGTTCGCCACGATAGCCGGTCTGATGTTTGATGTGCCGGCTGCTGCGAACTCCGAGCCATCCGCCGGGGCGACGCAGGTGCGCGAGACAGACGGCGCGACAATGGTCTATGTGCCGTCCGGCGAATTCCTGATGGGCAGCCCGGCGGGAATCGGCAATTCCGATGAATGGCCGCAGCATGCGGTCTATCTCGACGGGTTCTGGATTGACCGCACCGAAGTGACGAACCGCCAATTCGAGATGTTTGTCACGGCGACCGGCTATCGCACTGACGCCGAAAACGAGGGAACAGGCGGGGTGTATTCATCCGATGCCGGGAAAACCGGGGCAGTGATAGGGGAATGGGTTGGGGAGATCGTGCAAGGGGCGAATTGGCGGCATCCCGAAAGCCCTGAGAGCAGTCTTGCCGAGCGCCCGAATGATCCGGTCGTGCAAGTGAGTTGGCACGACGCAGTGGCCTACTGTCAGTGGGCGGGAGGGCGTCTGCCGACGGAAGCGGAGTGGGAGAAAGCCGCCTGTGGTACTGACGGACGGCCTTATCCCTGGGGGAAGGTCGGGCTGGGGTGTCAGACGGTAATGATGCGCTCCTGCGAAAAAAAATGGAAACCTCTGCCGGCAGGCAGCAAACCGGAAGGCGCCAGTCCGTATGGCGGCCTGGACATGTTCGGCAATGTCGCTGAATGGGTGTCTGACCGGTATGCCAGGGATTATTACCGATCCTCTGCGGCCAGCAACCCCACAGGCCCGGCCACAGGAATGGACAGAGTGATCCGGGGTGGTGGGTGGAGAGAAGCTACCAGAGAGATTCGCCGTGCTTTGCGGAACACGGTCACTCCAGGCTTTCGAAGTAACTCCACTGGCTTTCGCTGCGTGATGCCGACATCGGCGACAACCATACTGTCGTCGGCAATGCTGACACCGGTGACGTCCCCAACAGCAATCACGCTCCCACGCGCCATGCCGGTTCAAATCGGTCAGCATGGCTATACGTTCGAATGGAATGGCGAGCAGTTGAATTATCTCCTCTTCCTGCCCAAGGACTACGAGAACGATACACAGAAGATGTGGCCGCTGATTCTCTTCTTACATGGAAGCGGAGCAAAAGGCAACATGCTGGACAGCTTAGGGGCTGTGAAAGCGGGGGGTGGTCTCCCAACATTGGTGGAACGAAAGCGTGACTTCCCCTTTATCGTGGTGTCGCCGCAATTGTCCGTGTACGCGGAAAATTGGTATGCGGCACTTGATCTGATTGATGCGCTGCTGGATCAGATCGTCGCAAACTATCGGGTAGATACCGCGCGGTTGTCTGTGACGGGGTTGAGTATAGGCGGCGAAGGGACGTTGCTCATGGTGACCAGAACCCGCCCGGATCGTTTCGCAGCGGCTGTGCCTGTTGCAGGAGCTTCGATGCACTATATCGATAAAAGTAATGTCTGTATCCCGAAGAATGTGGCCTTCTGGGTGTTTCATGGCGGACAAGACAAACCTGCCCCGGTCTCGAATGCTGATGCGCTGGTGAAGGCGCTCAAAGCGTGCGGCGCTCAGGTGCAATACACCATGTTCCCGGATGCTGGGCACGAGATTTGGAGAAACGTGTATAATGCGGCATTGTACGACTGGCTGCTTCAACAGCGCAGACAGGAAAAGTGAACGGAACTATTTACGTCGGTCGAAACTATCGTTTATCGTTTCGACTGACGTGAAAAAGGAGGAAAACGGTATGAAAAGATTCATGCAATGTTTGCTGGGACTATGGATTGTCCTGCTGTTGATGTGTCAACCGTTGCCCGCCAAAGAAGAACCGAAGGCGGGTCAAATCTGGACAGACCCCGCGACCGGCATGGAATTTGTGTGGATTCCGGCGGGGAAATTCATGATGGGGCAGACCGAAGCCGAAAAAGAATGGTTGCTCAAGATATTCGGAGAAATGAGGTATAAAGCATTTTTTATAAAAGAAGTGCCGCGTCATGAAGTACGGATCACGCAAGGATTCTGGTTGAGCAAATACGAAGTGACGCAGGGGCAATGGGTCGCGGTGATGGGCGGACAGAATCCGGCGTTTTTTACTGAGGCCAAGGTGGGACAGGATTGGCGGAATCACCCGGTAGAACAGGTCTCCTGGGACGAAATTCAGGCGTTTCTGAAGAAACTGAACGCCAACGCAGAAAAGGAGAGGTATCGCTTGCCTTCCGAGGCGGAATGGGAATATGCGGCGCGAGCAGGGACAGAGACCATGTTTGCGTTTGGCGATGATGCCGCCCCATTGAAGGAATATGCCTGGTATGATGAAAATTCAGGCGGGAAAACCCATCCGGTAGGAACGCTCCGAATGCCTGGGGAGTGCATGATATGCACGGGAATGTGATGGAATGGGTGTCGGATTGGTTTGATGCCACGTACTATGCGCAAAGTCCAACGGATGATCCACAGGGGCCGGCGTCAGGGTCGTACCGCGTGGTTCGTGGCGGTGGCTGGGGCCGCGACGCCG
>CAZMEO010000499.1:0-2508 GCA_964565315.1 uncultured Candidatus Moduliflexus sp.
TTCGCTTCCCAATAAGACTCTGGAATAGTGCAGAATCCCATCAATCAGCGCAGTCATGTGCTTGACTTGCCCTCCTAACAGTTCAATCTGTTCCTTCCCCTCGGCGTCAAGCTCGTTCGCGTAATCCATTTGCAGCCACTGCGTCAACTGGCGAATGCCGCGCAACGGCGTTTTCAGGTCGTGCGACACAATGTAGGCAAACTCTTGCAGTTCCTTATTTATCGCTTCGAGTTCAGCGGTGCGCTGGCTCACGCGCAATTCAAGTTCCTCATTGAGAACGCGTAACGCCTCTTCCGCCCGCTTGCGCTCGGCGCGAGTGCGCAGGGCGATGATGCCGAACGCCAGATCACCGGCCAGTTCCTCCATGAGTCGGATTTCGTCTGGCGTAAACGCATTGCTCTCCGAGGAGTAAATCAGCATAACGCCAAATACGTGTGCGCTCTCGTCCTTCATGGGGAGGGCAAGCGTAGAATGATAACCGCGCTGTAAGGCGTTTTCGCGCCAGGGCGCGAATTGAGGGGTCGTTGCCACGTCCTGCACATAGACACTCTTTCCGCTCCGGATGGCTGTGCCAGCGGGTTCATGCCCATATTCCGTGTCGGCCCAGGTGATGTTGGCAACGGCGAGATACCCACTCTCCCCCCCAGCCCAGGCGACCGGACGCACCGTCTTGGCCTCATCGCGCTCGGCATACCCCACCCAGGCCATTTGGTAGGCGGCCTCGTCGCATACGATGCGGCAGATGTCGTTGAGCAGGGTCTGCTCGTCCACAGCCCGCAAAAGCGCTTGATTACAACTGCTGAGCGCGCTGAGTTCGCGATTCGAACGGCGCAGCGCTTCCTCCACCCGCTGGCGCTCAACAAGCTCGATCTGCAACTGCGCGTTGGCGGCGTGCAGTTCTATAGTCCGTTCAGCGACCGTTTGCTCCAGACGTTCGGTCAACTCCCGCAGACGCAGATGGATTCGTACCCTGGCCAACACTTCTTCCGTCTGGAACGGCTTGGTAATGTAATCCACCGCGCCTGCCTGAAGCCCCTTTACCTTATCGCATTCATCTTCTAAGATGCTGATGAAAATGATCGGAACGGAATGCGTCCGCTCAGCGGCTTTGAGTCGCCGGCAGACCTCGTAACCGTCAAGCCCCGGCATCCGAATATCCAGCAAAATGAGGTCGGGCAGAATCGAGCGGACAAACTCCAACGCCAATTCGCCGTCGGAGGCGGGATACACCGTATAACCATGTTCCGTCAATACGGTCGTCAAAAACTGAAGATTGGCGGTGGCGTCATCCACGACCAGGATGCGGTCGAAGTGGACAGTATTCATTGCTTCAGGCATATCTCGCCCTCCGTATCAGGGTCATTAGGGATGGCGCGGATCATCCATAACATCCGACCGAATTGCAGGTCTCTGGCGACAGCCGCCAATGCATTCGCCAACGCGGGATGCTGGGCGCGGATCGCGTCAATCGCGCGGTCCACGGCGCCGATGTCGAGTCGGCTCAACGCCTGTTCCAATTCATTCCGCAGCTCGTCCGACAGGTCAGCCAGGGCGGCCATATTCAACGACGACGCAACGACCGCAGGAGTCGTCTCGTCCTCGTAGATAAAACGTACGCCGAGATTTTTCGTCAATGCCTCGAAGATTTCGACATCTTTGTAGGGCTTGCGGATGAAATCATCACACCCCGCCGCCAGGATTGAGCGCCGTTCCTCTTCGAGGGCATGGGCGGCGACGGCGACGACCCGGGTGTATGCGCCCGCCTCGGCGGCCTTGATCTGACGAGTCGCTTCCAGCCCGTCCATGACCGGCATCCGCATATCCATCCAAATCAAGTCGGGATGCCATTGTTCGAAAATCTCTACCGCCTCCTTGCCATTGACCGCTTCACGCACGTCAAAACCGAGCGGCTCAAGCACTTTAGATAAGAGCAGCCGGTTTTCCGGCTGATCCTCAGCGATGAGCAGACGATAGCGCGGTTGCCCTTTTGCCAGAGCAATCACGCGACCGCGCCGCGGCTAAATGGGAATGGCCTCGGACGGCAGCGCGGTCACCGGAAGCTCGACGTGAAAGACCGCCCCCTTGCCCGGCTCACCGGCCACAGTGATCGTTCCGCCCATCAGTTCCACATACTGCTTGCAGAGCGCAAGCCCCAGCCCCGTGCCGGCTTCGGTCGTCGGGCGATCCTCCAATTGCACGAACGGCACAAAGATGCGTTCCCGATCCTCGGTACGGATGCCGGGACCGGTGTCAATGATTGAAAATCGGAGATGGCAGAGTGACGATTGTTCAGGATCGACCGCCTTCTTCCAATCGTCACTCTGCAATGGACAATATTCAATCTTGACGATCACGCTCCCCTGGGTGGTATATTTCAGCGCATTGCCGATCAGATTAATCAAGACCTGCCGCAGTTTGCCCCCATCAACAGCAATATGCCGGGGGATGTCCGGGGACTGCACCAGTGTAAAGTCCAGTCCTTTCTCATGCGCACGCGCGTACATCAAC
>CAZMEO010000500.1:0-2501 GCA_964565315.1 uncultured Candidatus Moduliflexus sp.
GTGCAGCATTACCGAATTATTTTTTAATCGTCATTATCCCCTAAAAACGTCGAAACGTTGTGCATCACGTTTTTAACGTGCAGACACTGCGGGGAAATTGGGGAGCATCATGAAAAAACAGATCACGCCAGAGCAGCAGCAACAGCTTGACGAGGCATTGCGGCAGGTCTATCGGTCACGCGAACAAGTTCCGGCGGAATTCGACAGCCGCTGGCAAGCCGATGTCATGCGGGCGATCCGACGCCTCGAACCCGCGGCGGAACGCGCGCCGCTCATCCTCTTTGATCAAGTTGTGTGGAAATTTGCGGCAGCCGTCGGCGCGTGCATGCTGATTGTTGCGATTTATGCGGGCGTGATGGGCTGGAATCCGCTGAATGACATCACGGATTATTTTTTCAGCAATCCCGTTCAATTTGCCATTGCGCAGAGCTTCGAAGAGGTGTCGAATCTATGAATAAGATCACAGCCAAAGCGATTGCCGGGGTCAGCGTGGTGTTTTTGCTTGGCGTCATCACCGGCGCGTTAGGCACGGGAATCGTCGTGCGGCGCGGTATCCGGCAATTTGTCGAACGCACGCCCGATACGCATCGCAGCATCCTGATGCGCCGCCTGACGCGGGAATTGCAATTGACCGAGACGCAGCGCCCGCAAGTTGAAGCGATTGTGCAGGCCGGCGAGGAAGAAATCCGCGCCTTCATGCAGCAATCGCATACTGATTTTTCAGCCATGATGCAACGCAGAATCGCCGAAATAAAAGCGATTTTAACGCCAGAACAGCAGCAGCAATTGGATCGCATCGTTGAGCGCCTTCAGAAACGCTGGCCGCCGCCGCCGCCTCAGTGATGCGGCGCTCCTGTGTGTATGCGGCGTATCAACGGCTCGTTTTATGGCGGAGAATCCGTTCCAATTCCTGCTCGATCTGCGGATAGATGATGTCTTGATGAAACGCCGCGCAGACGTTCTCATAGCCATGACGAATGAGCTCGATGCGCTGCTGCGGCTGTTCAATCATGCGCCGAACCGCCAATTCTAAGGCGGCGACATCCTGATAATTGACTAATATGCCGTTGCTGTCCGGCGCGATGATCTCCCGCGTTCCAGGGAGATCGGAGGCGATGACCGCGCACGACATCGCTAAATATTCCACCACGACGTTCGGAAAGCCTTCCTGCGTTGAAAACAGCAGTCCCACATCCTTATCCCGCAAGAATTCCGACGGATTCACGCTGCCGGCAAACCAGACGCGATTCGTCAGGCCGAGCGATCTGGCCTGCTCCTGCAATGCCGCAAGTTCAGGGCCAACGCCGCCGATATGCAATTCCCAGGGCAATGCCTGAAGGCGGCTGAAGGCGAGCAAGATTTTATCCACCTGTTTCCGCTTGCTTAACTGCGCCACCACCGCAAATTTGACGCAGGGATTATTCGGGATATTCAACGGCGGCGGCGTCACGGCATTCGGAAAACAACTGACGTTCCCCCGCAACACATCGAATTGCGAAAAATGCGCCTGTAAGCCCTGCGACGGGACAAACACCCGATCCACGAGCCAGCGATACAGCAGGCGGTTTTTGAGGGTCGGCTTCAGATCGCCGTAATTGCCGAGGCGATTGACATGCGCGATGCCTTTGAGTTTCGCGGCGATGCCGGCGGTGCGAACTTCTTTGGAAATATTGGTGATGATCAACTCGGTCTGGGTTTGACTGAATAGCCGGAAAAACCAGGCAATCGTCCGCGGCGAACAATCCATGCCGAAATGAATCGGATGGCAGCGCATCCCGCGCGCGCGGCATTCCTGTACCAATTGGTCGCCTTCGCGGCAGACGATTCGAATATCATGCCCGCGCTGATGAAGAAACGCGGCGACTTCCCGCATCCAGGTTTTAATCCCCGCCCACCCGGAACAGGCGTTGACAAATACGATGTGCATGGCTCGCATCCTCGACAGGGGAATGACGGACGGAAACGTTGTCTATAACCTCAAACAGAATGACCCTTCAGTTTGTCAAGTTTTCCCATATTGCCCTGTCAACGTCTTAAGAAATGCCGCGAATTGAAGAATGGAACGAATATGCGTTAATAAACGTGAGTTTTGGATAAGGTTTTTTGCCACAGATGTTCACAAATTTTCACAGATGTTGGGAGATACGCCTGAGAAATCTGTGCCAATCTGTGTGAATCTGTGGCGAGGAATGCTTATCCAGAATTCACGTTAAGAAGACTTCACAGGTTTGTAAAACCTGTGAAGTCTGCGAGTGACGCAACAATAACAGAAATTCGCGCAACTATGTATTGAATTTCATAGAATTTCATCAATATTGACATTTTACGGCAAATAGAACAGATTAAAAAAAATCTCACGTAAAAAATTAACGGAATGCCTGAGCCTTTTAAAAAATTCTTTTATGGTGTTTTAGAAAAAAGTCGGAATAAACGTTTTGTAGGTATAATATTTCTTGTAAACTTCTGTTAATTGAATTTCTGTGGCATCATTACTGCATTTC